>QHNT01000130.1 GCA_003218515.1 Verrucomicrobiota bacterium
CGCACCGTCCCCTCGTCCGGCACGCCAAGGAACGCGCCCGATTGTTCGAGCCCGTAATACAAACCCTCTGACATGTCAAGCCGGTGGTATTCGAGGTCCAGACTCTGCAGCCACGGATCGTCGTCCGACAACTTCTGTGCCCTTTGAAAATCGCGAACCAGTCCGAGTTTGGCGACCCAGTCGAGCCGGTCGCGGCAGCGCATCACGTCGGTCTCCAGGTCGTTCAGCACTGCTTCCCATTCCGAAACCAACGTCGCCTTCGAGGGAACCGACAAATCGCAGACGTCGCGAACCGCTGACAGGTAAGCCCGTTGCATCGCCAGGGCCGTCGAGGTCCGACCTCCATCGAGCGCGATTTCCCAGCGAAACTTTGGATCGCGTGAAATTGCCGTTAGCGCCGGCAGCGGATCCGCCAGCAAGGGATAAGTCCGCCTGGGGTCCAGGACCAACGCTTCCAGCACCAAGGCGGTCGTCCCTACTTTCAACCGCGTGGTAAACGGCGACATGTTCGCATCGCCTAAGATGACGTGGAAACGACGAAAGCGTTTCGGGTTGGCGTGTGGCTCATCCCGAGTATTGATGATGGGCCGGCGCTGCATCGTATCGACGCTTTGCAGTTCACAGAAAAAATCGCTGCGTTGGGAGATCTGGAAGCCCTGCGACAGGAATTTGTCCTCGGTCTCCACCGCGAACTTTCCCGCGCCGGCAAAAATCTGACGCGTGACAAGAAAAGCCTGAATCCCCTGCGCCAGCGTTTCCCAAGGCAACGACCTCGGGAGCAGGTAATTCTCGTGGCAACCGTAACTGTGACCGCAGAAGTCCGTGTTGTTTTTGTAGAGGCGGACGGCCACGCCGCGCTGCTCGGACAGGTGCCGCGCGCAAGCCATCAAAATGCGTTCCCCGGCGCGGTCATGCGCGACCAGCTCATCGAGCGTGCGACATTCCGGCGTGCAATACTCCGGATGGGCGTGATCGTTGTAGAAGCGCGCCCCGTTGCCGAGCACAAGGTCGCTTTTGATTTCAACAAAACTCAACTCGCGGGCCGCGTCCTGAGCGTAGTAGTTCGCTTCGTCCGTGTCCTGGCGCAGCTCATGGACCCGGAATCCGCGCATATCCACGTGCGGATCTTCGCAGTTGTAGTCCCAGCACATCCAAACGCCGGGCTCGGTGGCGCTGCGCACCAGGGCAATCGACTCGGCCACGACGTCCACCTCTCCTTCGACATCGCTCGAAATGCCGATTTCGGTCTCCAAGCCGAACTGAATAGTCGGTGCAATCATTTTGAGCTACGGATCAAAGACAGCACCGACCACGAATTCGTTCCGCAAACGGGTTGCGACCTGGAAATCAAATTGGCCATGGAGGCACGCCGTTTCTGTGAGCAGGTCACGTTTTGCGCCGTTGTTGTCCGGATCAAAATCGGTCAGCTTCAGCCAGTCTTCAGTGATGTCCGTCGAGGGGAACAGGTCGTTTTCCAGATATTCGCGCTGCAAGGCAGCCAGCAGGTCCTCGCGCGTCAATTGGGTTTCCTGCTTCGTTTCAATCGAACGTTTGATGGCCAGACTCTTGGCGCGCTCCACCACCGCCGCGATGATCGCGCCGCTTGCCAGATCGCCGCGATACAAAATTTCCCTTTTGCCGCTGCGATAGACGATTTCGAGAAACTGGTTTTCTTCGGTCTTCGCAAAATGAACCCGCACAATCGCCTTGGCCAATTCAGATTTCGGCTCGCCCAACGGAAGGGAGTCGCGCAGATAAATCTCGTAAATGCTCTGCGCCCCGGCCAGGTCCGGACGTTTGACTTTTATTTTCCGGTCAATGCGCCCCGGCCGGAGAATGGCAGGATCAATCAGATCAGCACGGTTGGAAGCCAAAATGACCACCACGTTTTGCAACGGCTCCATGCCATCCATCTCCGTGCAGAACATGGGCACCAGCGTGCTGGCCATTGTATGGTAACGGCCGCCGTGACGCGTGCCGAGAATGGACTCCGCCTCATCGATGAACAGGAAAGCCAGCGCGCCGTCATTGGCCCGCTCACGGCATTGAACGAACAGGTCGCGCACCTGCCGCTCGGATTCTCCAACCCACATGTTCAGAATCTCAGGTCCTTTGACGTGCAGGAAAAATTCGGGTCGATCCACGCCGCTCTGCGCCTTGACTTGCCGGCGCAGATTGTAGGCGGTCGCTTTGCCGAGCAACGTTTTGCCGCAGCCCGGCGGGCCGTAGAGCAGAAAACCTTTCGGCACCGTGTGCTCGAAACGTTTGAACAAGTCGCGGTGTAGGAACGGAAGCTCGATCGTATCGCGAATGGCTTGCACCGCCTCTTCCTGGCCACCGATGGATGACCACGGCAGTTCGGTGACCGTCTCCAGCGAACGCTCGACGCGTTTGCCCATGCCAATGACTTCCAGCGCCACACGCTGGTTCACGTCCAAACGGATGTCCATGCCGGGTTTGAGTTTTTCCTTGCTCAACAAAGCGGAGCGTTGCAACACCAGCGGCATGAGGCCCGATTCCTGGCCGATGCGCAGGCGTCCATCGGAGAGCAACTCGTCAATGCGCACAATCGGACCGTTGCGGTCGAAGCCCAGTCCCTGCACCACCGCAAAAGCTTCGTTGAGCAAGACCCGCTGGCCAAGCTGGAGACTCGCTAGCGGAATCTGCGGATCGATACGGCAGACATAATCCGTGCCGCCGACACAAACATGCGCCTGGTCCGGTTGGATCGGCATCAGAAGCGTTCCCACCCGGAAAGCAGGCGACCGAAGCTTTTCGATGATGGCGTCCATCTTTTCGATGGCCTGCCGCGCCTCGTCGTTCATTTCCTCGACGGAGGCGATACGTTCGCGCAGATAGACCATGTCGAGAATGGCGGGATGGCGTGGCGGCAATTTGCTGACGATCAGATCGATCAACTGCAGGGTGGAAAGCCTGTCCAACTCCTCGCGAGGAAGAAGACCGCCGAGTGTTGAAGAAACTTCTGCGCCATCAGCCGGGGATTTGCTGGCTGGAGATGGCGGCACCGACTTCTTCTTTGGCTCGGCCATGCCATGACATTACCCTGCTTGGCTCGTTTTGCAAATACGGAGATGCATTTTTTGCGAAAATTGTGAGCGGTCCCGGAAAGCCGGAGAAGATGTACGAAAACGAGACGCATCACCGTTGGCCGGCACGCTCCAGAATCATCCTCGCGGCAGCTTTTAGCGACTCGACCAGTTCCGCGGGCGCCAGCGCGCAAGCCTGGCCGCCCCAACTCAGAATCCAGCGTTGAATTTCCGCCAGACTCGAAAGCTTCAGACGCAACTCGACACCGCCGTCCTCCAACTCAATCAACTGCTGAGAGGGATGCCAGCGTTTCTCGCGGATATAATCGGAAACCAGTTCGTCGAAACGAATCACGACTTCAAATTCGCCCTGGCCGGTGACGACGCCGAAGGTGTCGCGCAGGCGTTTTTCCAGGGAAAACTTCTGCGGACGGATGAACGTTTTCCCGGTCAACTCCGCCTCCTGAATCCGGGAGGGAACAAAAGTGCGAATGTCATTTCGCAAATGACAATACGCGAAGAGAAACCACTCGCCGTTGATGTTGGCCAGGTGATATGGGTCGACGATGCGCGGCTCCGTTTCCTTTCGGCCCGGCTTGCGATAAGTCAAAAGCAACTGCCCATGTCGCGCGGTCGCTTTGGCCAGGGTGTCGAAAATTTCCACGTTCAGAATCGGCTCGGCGCTGGTGCGAAAGGAGATGGTCTGCTCCCAGTCAGCGAGGTTCAGGGACACGGTGTCGGGCAGCGACGCGGCCATTTTCTTGAACGCGCTCAGGAGCGGCCTCTCGAACGCCGTGCCGCGGTATTGTTGCAGCGCCTTTTCCGCCACGAGCAACGCGAACAGTTCGCCTTCGGTAATTTGCAGCGTTGGAAAATTGCTGACTTCTTCTGTGTAATGGAAGCCGTTGCGCGCGCCATCGAATTCAACCGGCAGCTCCAGCCGGTCGCGCATGAACTCAATGTCGCGATAAATCGACTTGGTGCTGACTTCCAGCTCGCCGGCAAGTGTAGTGGCGTTGGGATATTTGCCGGAGTGGATCGCCTGATGAATGCGAAGCATCCGCTCCAGCGGCGGACGCGATAGAGGCAGTCGTTGCGGGGATGAATTGTGCCTTTTCAAATTTCTCCTCAAGGATGCTCCGCCAGGCGGCGGGAAACGGCTCCGCGCGCAGTTTCTCTCGTCGGCGCTCTTTCAAGAAACCGAACATGATTGTCCGGAATCGCCCCGCGCGCGCGTCAACCGGAAGACTACACCAGCTTTGCCAGCAATTCGTCGTTCGTCTTGTGCTTTTTGAGCGCAGCGATGAGTGTTTCCATCGCCTCGATCGGATTCAAATCCACCATCGTGCGGCGGAGCTTTCGAATCGGCTCGATGTTTTTGCTGGAAAACAACTTTTCCTCTTTGCGCGTGCCGCTCTTGGGAATGTCAATGGCCGGAAATAACCGGCGATCGGAAAGCTTGCGGTCGAGGATCAACTCCATGTTGCCCGTGCCTTTGAACTCCTGGAAAATCAGTTCGTCCATGCGCGAGCCCGTATCGACCAGCGCCGTCGCCAAAATCGTCAACGAACCGCCGCCCTCGATTTTCCGCGCGGAGGCGAACATTTTCCGCGGAATTTCCAGCGCGCGAGCGTCAACGCCGCCGGTCATCGTGCGACCGCTGCCGCCATGCACGCTGTTGTAGGCGCGCGCCACCCGGGTGAGCGAGTCCAGCAGCACGAACACGTCTTTGCCCGACTCGACCATGCGGCGGCACCGCTCGATCATGAACCGGGAAAGGCGCACATGCGTTTCCAGGTCCTGATCGTTCGACGAGGCAACCACCTCGGCTTTGACCGAGCGTTGAAAATCCGTGACTTCTTCCGGTCGCTCGTCGATCAGCAGGACCAGAACGTGGACGTCCGGATGGTTCGCCGTGACCGCGTTGGCGATCTGCTTGAGAATGGTCGTCTTGCCTGAGCGCGGCGGCGAGACGATCAATCCGCGCGTGCCTTTGCCGAGCGGCGTGACCAGATCGATGATGCGCGTCTCGATCAAGTCCGCCGTGGTCTCGAGTTGGAACTTTTCGGTGGGATCGATGGTGGTGAGGTTTTCGAAGCGCACCGCCTTGGTGTATTCGCTGAACGCCATCCCGTTGACCTTGTCCACCTCGCGCAGTTGCGGGCTGGTGCCGCGGTGCGGAGGCTGCAGCGGACCGGCGACCAATGAACCTTCGCGCAGGAAGTTTTTCTTGATCGTGTCTGGCGTGACGAAGATGTCGGTCGGTTTGGGTTGAAAGTGGTTTTCCGCCGAGCGGAGAAAACCGAATCCTTTTTCGGAAATTTCCAGATAGCCGGTACCGTAGTCCGGCGTGCCATTGGCCTTAGTGCTCATAGTTCGATTGTGTTTGTCCGAAGGACCTGTCCCAGCTCGTGGCATGAAAGCCACATGAATTTTGAATTTAGGGAGAACCGCCGCCCCGAACCATTACGAAACCACAGCCCTTTCTTGAAGCGACCGGTTTTGGACCTGTGACAAAGGACTAATACGGTCAATCGTCCATCAACGCAACAAATATTTTTTGGCAAAATTTGCGGCAAATTTCAGCCGCCCACCTCCGCCTTGGCCTCCGCCGCCAGCGGCGTGCTCAGATAACGTTCGCCTGTGGAGCAGGCGACCGTCACGACCATTTTGCCCTTGTTTTCGGGTCGCTTGGCCACTTCGATCGCCGCCCAAACATTGGCGCCGGAGGAAATGCCCGCCAGAATGCCTTCCTCCTTGGCGAGACGGCGGGCCATGGCGAAGGAATCCTCGTTCGTGACCTGAATGCACTCGGTGATTTGTGGATTGCCCTTTTCGTCCTTCAGATGCAGGTTCTTGGGAATGAATCCGGCGCCGGTGCCTTGAATCTTGTGTGGAGCGGGCTTCAAGGCCCGACCAGCCAGGCATTGGGAGATGACCGCGGAATCCTTCGGCTCCACCGCGATGGCCTGAAACGACGGCTTCCGCGGCTTGATGACTTCGTAGCAACCGGTGATGGTTCCCCCGGTACCGACCGCCGACACCAGGATGTCCACTTTGCCATCAGTGTCGGCCCAGATCTCTTCCGCTGTCGTTTGGCGATGGATTTGGGGGTTGGCGGGGTTGTCGAATTGCTGGGGAATCCATGAATTCGGAATTTCCTTGGCCAACTGCTCGGCTTTCGCGATGGCGCCCTTCATGCCTTCAGCGCCCGGCGTGAGCACCAGCCTGGCGCCCAGCATTGCCAGCAACGTGCGCCGCTCCAGCGACATGGTTTCGGGCATCGTGAGGATCAGCTTGTAGCCCTTGGCCGCCGCGACGAACGCCAGCGCGATGCCGGTGTTGCCGCTGGTCGGCTCAATGATGGTCGTTTCCCCGTCGATGATTCCGCGCTTTTCCGCATCGTCAATCATCGCCATGCCGATGCGGTCCTTGACGCTGCCAAGCGGATTGAAAAATTCGCACTTTAACAAAATGGTCGCCGGCACTCCCGTTGTCACTTTGTTCAATTTCACCAGCGGGGTGCGTCCGACCGTTTCAACGATGGTATTGTAGATTCGGCCCATAAAAAGGCTGGTTCCGGCGAAAACCGACCGATTTGCGTCCGGGGATAGTGGCGGATTATTCCGCCGGGGCAAGTTTTTTCTGCCGTCCTCAGGCCAAGCGCGCTCATCCTCGCTCACGGATATGCTCTTCTTCGAACCCGTCTTAAGCGAGCGCTCATCACCGCCGTGCGCCCCAAGTAACCGAGAACCTTCCGCGAGAGTTCATGCTTCGTTCTCCGGCTGCCGCCGATGGTCGCGTTTGCTACAACTGCGTTTGAAGTCATGGCTGAAATCTATTTCCCACAAACGCGCGGAACAATCTCTTTGTCGGAGGCAACGTTGGTGAAAACAAATGGCCCCGCCCGGTCGTGGCATCAGACGGGGATGAAATGGGGGCGTGGGAGTGTGCCACGCTCTCTTTCCCTTGCTGTCATCAGTCCCGCACGGTCGCCAGGTCAGCCATTCATCCAGCGTGGCTAGGGAGAGACAACGCGATAAAAACGCCCCGGAGCATTTGCGGCGCTCGGATCTACAAATTGTCTGGAAGGAAGCGAATTCGTGAATGCCAACAAATCAACCCAATTGCTGGCCGCAAGATTCGTCGATGCTTGCACCCTGTACTGTCGACCCACTTCTCCAGTCACGTTTGCTGCAAACTGGCCGCCGACGAATCCGGGTTGTTCCAACTGTGGCGAGATAAAATCGGCGGATTGCACGATCGTCCCATATCGGCCGACCAGCACAAACTTACCTTGGCCGTAACACCCACCCAAAAAGGTTCTATAAGCGATCTGAGGTTGCACCACCGTCCATTCCAAGCCGTTGGTTGAAGTGAACACTCCACCACCCCATCCGCTACTTGGAGGTCCAGCACCTTCAAGGGCGAGAAACGTTCCATTGCCAAAGAGGATTTTGTGAACCTCTGCCGAGGGGGGCCAAGGAGGATTCCACGGACTCCAACTTCCGCCGTTGCCACTGGTTATGTTCGCGGTTCCCTTGATCAGAAATCGTCCATTGCCATAAACACAAGAGTTGAACGAATCGCCCTCATTGAAAGTCTGAACTGCCCACCCCTGGCCGCTGGAGGTCCAAACGGCCCCGAACCAATGGTAGAGCCCTATTCCATTGACATACCCTCGATGACCTGCAAGCAGGAACAGACCATTTCCGGACGTAATTTCGTTCGCTTCCACTAGCTGCTCATAGGGTGGGAAGGGGTTCGACTGCTCAATCGCAGTGGTTGACCAGTTGACGCCGTCGCTTGAAATAAACGCCGCGCCACCGCGAGCGGTAACGAACAACCCATCCTGGAAGATCAGTTTTGGACCAGAGCCACGGGGCCCGCTTGCAGCGCCAACCCAACTTTTCCCTCCATTCGTGCTTACGATCGTGCCGCCATCGCCGACCGCGACGAACGCCCCATTTCCATACCCGACGCTATTCAGGTTATTGGTGACCGGGGAATCCTGCCTGATCCAGGAATCTCCCCCAATCGAGGAATAAACCGCGCCGTGCTCACCCACGGCAACAAAAGTTTGGCCTCCCGACGCAACGTCGTATAAGTCATCGTATGAATCCGGACTGATCTGTTCCCATGCCGACCCGTTTGTCGAGAGCGCAATCGCGCCGACTGGTCCAACCGCGACAAAGGTATCGTTTCCATAACCCACCCCAAACAGTCCTGCTGGGGTGTAGTAAGGGCCGTTTGCGAATCCGGAATTGACGACGGTCCAGTTCACCCCGTTGGTCGAAGTCAGGATATGGTCTCCTCCATCCGGGAGCGGGCAAGCGCAATTTCCCGGCCATCCCACGCCCACAAAATTCCCATTGCCATACGCCACCCAAAAATTATGAGGTGAATAGGAGATCGTAGAAGTACTAAAGCGGTTCGTCCATGCGATGCCATCCTCTGATGACAGAAGGACACCGCTACTATACTGTGCCATTTCCATCCCACCGATAACAAAAGTTCCATTTCCATAGGTCGCGCTCTCCAGATTCAAGTTGGTCTTCGCTTGTGAGCTCCACGCGATGGTGTCGGTTGAGGTGAGGATCAGCCCATTGCCAGCCACAACCATCCTCCCGTTGCCCCAGGCGACACCGTTCAAAGAATTCGTCGTCCAGGAGTATCGATCCGTCCAGGTTACACCGTCGGCGGAGCTTAGGATCCGGCCTTGATCTCCGACGACAACGAAGTTTCCGTTGCCATAAGCAATTCCTTTGAACGAACCGGTCGCGCCACTTTGTGACCAATTGGTCCCGTCAGTAGAACTCAATATCCCCGCTCCCACTGCGACGAACTTCCCGTTACCGAACGCGATGCCACGAAGATCGGCGCCAGTCCGCTGAATCTGATTTCGCCAGTTACGGCCGTCGTTTGACGTCAGGATTGTCCCCACATTTCCGACCGCAACGAACGTTCCGTTGCCAAACCCGACTGCATAGAGATCGTTGCCTCCTTTGCGGATAGACCAGGTCTGTAACTGTTCTCCGGAAATCTCCGATCCGACCGAAAGAGCCAAGAGCAGTCCAAGGAATGCTGTGAGCCGCTTTTCCATGCTTTTGGGATGGTAGTGTCGCTTAGCGCCCTGTCAACCGGCTCAAAGCTGCACCTCCGCGGTCACGAAAAACGCAATCCGTCTGGAAGCAAAAGTCCCCGCCCGGTCTTGCGGCCGGACGGGGACGAAATGGGGATGGGAGTGCGCCACGCTCTCTTTCCCGTGCTGGCATTAGGCGCGCACTGGCTGCCAGCTTCCCGACGCTATTCTCCACGGCAAGCGGAGTCTTCGGCCTCGTAGCAGGGCCGTTCTGCGCCTTGCGGTCGCAGAATTTTTGAGTGAGGCTTTTCAGCTCGCTTGGGCTGGTGGTTGCGCCACCGGCCTGCAAACCGGGTCAAGACACGTCTGTGACTGCAACTCCGCGTCTTGACCGCTTCGCACTGGGTCGGCCACCGCTTTTGGCGGTGCGTTGGCCCAATGCCACGGGTCTCGCCTCTGAACTCTCAGGTTGCCTTTCGCTCACAGGCCAGCGGTGTCGTTTGTAACATCGCCGGCGTTTTGGAAGGTTTTCACGGGTCCTGCCCAGACCTTGTGTCCTTCCCGGTGCGCGTGCTCTTTTTGTCCACCTTTCGATGGTTCTCGGTTGGCGGCTTTCAAATCTTGTTGAATCCGCCCGAGTCACTCACTCCGTGCTGGTGCGTGGTAGCAACCGCATACCCTCTGGGTAACCGCGATTCACTCAGGCTCGAAACCTGCCTGAGCTACTTGACTCGACTTGGAACGGTTTCTCATCGGTCCTCGCCGCTCAGTCCCTGATTCGCGTTACTGACGGCGCGCGAACGCCGCCAGAGGAACTGGTGAATCCTGCCTTCCGCCTCCGCGTTTTGCGACGCTGATTTAGAGGGGTCCAGCCAACCAGCCTGGCTCAACCTTTCCCCAGTCACCTGGGATTATCTTTGAAACGTCCGGTGCCATTCTTTCGTTTGTCACCGGCCATCTCGTTTCTTTCAATGAACCGGAGTCATGCTAACAAATTTTGCGCGCCTCACAATGATTTCTTATGCACAGCTTATTGACTGATCAGCGCTGCTGAACATTCTGCGGAAGCGTAATTTTGATCAATGGAATCAGACTCTTTCCCACGGCAGCAAATCAGTATTCACAAACGGGAGCTGAGAAAAATGGCGAGCGGTGAACAAGTTCTTTGCCTTCCCATCCGTTGAGTCAATTCGAACGAAGCAAGACAACTCCTCCGACCTATAAGACAAAGGGGGCGCCCGAAAACAGGCCGGAACGAGCAGGCGCAACGCGTTCAAGCCTTGGCCGTGCGTGCCTTGGCCGCGGTCTTTTTGCGCTTGAGATACCGAGCGCGTCGCTTGCGTTTTTCGATTTTATTGTATTGCTTGCCCATAAATCTTTACTTTCCGCGGATGATTCGGTTGTTTAGCGTCGAATATGAAGATCCGCCTTGTCCGGTTCAATCCCTATTTCCTTTTGCTGGTCGTTGCAATGGTTGCCAGTTGCAAAACGACCGGCGAACGAAACCGGGACAAGGCCATTAGCACCTTTCGCCTTCATTTGGAAGGCAATCCTGGCGGCACCGAATCCACCGTGGTCATTCAGATCGCCGGAGTTGAACTCTACGTGAACAATCTTCCTTTCCTGGACGAAACAAGCGTCACCAATGCCGCTGTCGTTGATACTCGCGACGGCGGCTTCGCCATTCAGGTCCAATACGACCGTCACGGAACATTGGTCCTGGACTCGGTCACCACGGAAAACCGAGGCCGGCGAATAGCGATTCTTACGCAATACGGCGCACGCAAATTAGAGCACAGCCGCTGGCTGGCCGCTCCTTATGGTTCCCCGATAACTGACGGCGTGCTCATCTTCACCCCGATGGCAACCCGACAGGAATCCGAAGAAATCGTCCTGGGCCTGAACAACGTGGCCAAAAAGATCGGCAAACGAAACAAGTATTCGTCGTGAACCGTCTGGCCCGTTGTTTCCTGCTTGTCCTCCTGAGCCCGTTGACGTCGGCACCAGCCGCGGCCCAACAACCGTTCCGCCTCCCGACTGCTAATCACGCCCTGTTTGAATCCGGCAGCGAAGAAAAGTTCTTTGCCAGCACAGTCGGCAAACCCTGGAGCACCGGCACGTTCGGTTGTGTGCGCTCGGACGGAAGGCAAATGCACGAAGGTCTCGACATCAAATGCCTTCAGCACGACTCGCGCGGCGAACCGGCCGACCCGGTCATGGCCACCGCCGACGGCGGCGTCGTTTACCTCAGCGCCAAGCCGTCGCTCTCCAACTACGGAAACTACATCGTCCTGCGTCATCACATCGATGGATTGGAAATTTATTCGCTCTACGCGCACCTGAAACGGATCAGAGAGGGCCTGAAAATCGGCCAGGATGTCAAAGCCGGCGAGACCATCGCCACCATGGGCCGCACCACCAACACGCGCGAAGGCATCTCCAAAGACCGCGCTCACGTTCACTTCGAGCTGAACCTCCTCGTCAACGACCGCTTTTCGGCCTGGTGCAAAAAAGCATTTCCCAACCAGCGAAACGATCACGGCGAGTGGAACGGTCAAAACCTGTTGGGATTGGACCCCCGCCTCATTCTGCTCGACGAACACAAGCCGACCACCAACTTCAGCGTGCTGGATTTCATACGCAAACAGACCGAGCTTTGTCGGGTGCTGGTGTGCGCCACGAATTTTCCCTGGCTGAAACGCTACGCGCCTCTCGTTCGGCCCAATCCACTCGCCGAAAGCCAGGGCGTGGCCGGTTACGAAATTTCACTGAACTACAACGGTGTTCCTTTCCGCCTCGTGCCGCGCGCCGCGTCTGGGATTAAAAGCAAAATCAGGTTTCAACTCCTCTCTGTCAACGAGGCGGAATACCGCAAGAATCCCTGTCGCCGACTGATCGTCAAACGCGGCGGCCGCTGGCAATTGGCGAGGAACGGCGAGTATTTGCTGGAGCTTTTGACCTATTGAATCCCTGCGCTCCAGTTGCCAAAGAAAATACTTTGGCGGTTGTCAACAATTCGGCTAGAGTTATGCGAGCAGGCCGGTTTCGCTACCGTTCATGAGCCATCATGCGAACATCCAGGGTCCGAACCTTCGTTCATCCAACGGAAAGGATGGAGTGCAACGCTTCGCTTTTACATTGATTGAACTGCTGGTGGTCATCGCGATTATCGCCATCCTGGCTGCTTTGCTCCTGCCCGGCTTGAGCAAAGCCAAGGCGCAAGCGCTGAATGTCGCGTGCCTGAACAACCTGAAACAACTCCAGGTCTGCTGCCACTTGTACGCGCTGGATCATAACGACACTTTGCCGCCCAACAATTTCGTTTATGACATCAACTCTGGCGGACCCTCCATCGGCTTCAGCTCGAACGTAACCTGGTGTCCAGGAGTGACTCGTTACGACACGACACCGGCCAACATCCAGAGCGGTTTGCTTTTTCCCTACAACAGTTCTGTGGCCATCTATCATTGTCCAGCGGACAGATCGACGGTCGAAACCATCGACGGAACCAAACTGCCTATGCTGCGAACGCGGAGCTATAACATGAGCCAGTCGATCAATGGACTGCCGATCGCTCCGGACGGTGTAATTCTTCCACCCAGCTT
>QHNT01000131.1 GCA_003218515.1 Verrucomicrobiota bacterium
GCGCCCAGGCGCCGATAACCAAAGGCGAATTGCCTTCGCCCGGTTGGATGACCGGATCATCCTCGGTGCCGACCACGTTGTCGGTGTGCGCGTCAGGAGCGGACCACTTGGTCCATCGGCGGCCCGGACCTTGCTGGACGTGGTTGCGCAGAGCGCCGCTTCCCGGGATTTGCATCCTGGCCACAAACTGAGCGCCCCACATCGCTTCATCGAGGGCGTCGGGCAACCCATCGCCGTTGCGGTCATAACGTTCGAAAATTTCCGGCGCCGCATCAAAAGCCTTCAGCAAGGAAAAAACCACGCCGCCGTCACCGTGTTCATACATCAGTTTGTTGTAGTCGCCGGCGCTGTGCCAGCCTCCGGTTGCATCAACGTGCTGCCCATCCGGCAATTTTGCGTCGTCCAGATGACACGGTTTGTGCCAGCCCGGGACCTCAAAACCGCAACGCTGAATGAAAAAGAAGTCCACCGCGCTTTGGGCCGTCTCTTGCAGGAGAACATCGCGGTCAACCCGGAAAGGAACAGAATCGCCGCGCGCCTTTCCGATTTCAGCCCGGGCGTAATAGCGGCCCGGTTCCAGCCACGAAGAGAAGTCCGCTCGCCAGAAATACCAACCCCAATCGTCGTCGGAGCCGCCATAAATCCGGCCCGAACAAGGAATCTCTTGCTTCGAGACCACTTTGCCCGTGGCTGTCCGGAGCTCGAACGTTGCGGTGGATCGCTTCGGCGGAAAAAAATTGGACGCAACCACAGCGCTCTTGGGCCCGGCTTGTTCGTAGCCCACTTGATTGACAAAGATGCGTATCCGCGGTTGGCCCGGAGCGAGTCGGAACAAGCTGCAATCGTCGAAGCGGACCGGCCCGCCGCGCGCCGCCGCGACGAGTCTCACGGAGGCGGCGTTGGTTGGAGCGATAAGCGACAGGGTGAGACGCTGCCATTGCTCACCCTTTATCGGCTCGCCCGAATCCACCCGCAGGACCTTCTGCATGTCATCTGTCCAACATGCCAGGATCTGCGCTGTGGCGGACCCTGCGCACTGCGCCCAGGCGGACAACTCGTATCGCTCCGTCCAGGCCGCCAAGGGATAGTTTACTGAAGAAATCGCAAACCAATCTCCTGACGAATTCACGAGTGCACTGGACTTTCCTTCGTGTGTAACTTCCTGGTCCGGGCGAAACTGCCCGGCGCGGCGGCCGGGAAGTAGCGTGTCATCCTTTTCTTCGTTCCAGTACGGAATGCGACCGCGGCCGTCCGCTTCGAGACCTTTATTTCCCATGAACGAGGTCGCCGCGGGCGCCAAGCCCACGTCGTCCAGGTCAGCTTGACCTCGGCACCGGAACCACACGCGCGCGCCGGTGGCGGCCGGCGTGTTCAGTTCGGTCGCCGTATAGCGCCAGCCTTCAGACGCGCGCACGGGTGGCGCTGCCTGGCGCGAGATGACACGTCCTTGTTGGTCCAGAAATTCTAGTCCCAGGCTGGCTTCGCCGGAGGAGCAACGCACCCAGCCTTCCAACCGATAATCGGCGCCGGGTTTGAGCGTGACGAAGTCGCTTTCGCAAAGCAGGCGGTCCCCTTTTGAGCGGCCACTGACATAACGCGCCCCGCCGTGTGATGCGCCCGTCGTCCAGGAACCTCCCTCATGAATGCGCCACCCTGATGGTCCGGACTCACCCGCTTCAAAAGACCCGTTGGTCAATGCCTCAGTGCCGGTTAATGTCGAGTTTTCGGGGACACCCTCGGCCGCCCTGCACATGGCCGTCGCCCAAATCAAGCAGACAGTGATCGTCGGGGCGGCCCAACGGATCGGAAGCCGGACAGCACGACGCGGCGCAGAGCGAATTGCCGGTTGGACACGGGGGAGCGGCATCATAGCTCCAGGTGGACAACGCCGGTGATACACAGCTCAAGCGGCGTAATAGCGCGCGACTTTCCGAATCGCTTCGGCCACACTCTCAATGTAATCCTCCGTCATCGCCTCGTGAATCGTAACATGGATGCCAGTCTGCAGTATGGCCTCGGCTTCGGGTGTCTGATGTTTCGAGTAATCCATCTTCGTCAACCCAAACTCGCGCACGGGCCAGCGCCCGGCAAAGAACCCGTGTTTCAAAAACACCGGGTTGCGGTGCAACGGCACGGGGATATAACCACCCGAAGCCGGCACGCCTTCGGCCGCCAGCGCCTTGACGAACTCCGCGCGCTCGCAGCGGAACGCGTCCGGTTTGATGCGGAACATGTAAAACCAGTAACCGCAGCGGTCCTCAGGATGCACCTGATGCGGCAGCACGCCGGGCAGACCGGCGATCCGTTCCGTCAGCAAGTTGCCGAGTCGTGCGCGTTTGCTGACGATGCCTTCGAGCCGTTCCAATTGCGCCGCCGCCACCGCCGCCTGTGGTTCGCTCATTCGGTAGTTCGTCGCGAACGACTCGAACATGCCGCCGCCCTTGACGCGATCAAATCCCTTGTCGCCGAACTTCTGCAACCGCGGACCGGATCGTTCGTCGTTCGAGCCGACCAAACCGCCGTCGCCGCAGGTGATGTGCTTGGAGTTCTGCAGTGAAAAGCACGCCAAGTGACCCATGACGCCAACAGGCTGGCCGCGATACTTCGCGCCCCAGGCCTGCGCGGCGTCCTCGATCAACATCAGCCCGTGCCGATCCGCGAGCGCTTTGAGTGCGCGCAAATCGCACGGGTTGCCGCACAGGTGCACGGCGATGATGGCTTTCGTCTTGGGGGTGATGCGGCGCTCCACGTCCGCCGGGTCGAGGTTGTAAGTGCTGGCGCCGAGGTCGGCGAAGACCGGCACGCCCTGCTGATAAATCACGCCGATGACCGTCCCGATGTCAGTGATCGGCGAGGTGATGACCTCGTCGCCCGGCCCAATGCCCGCCGCCGCCACGGCGATGTGCAAAGCCGCTGTGCCGGACGAGCACGGCATGACGTATTTCACCGGGCAAACTTTCTGGAAACGCTCGATCAACAGCGTCGTCTGCGGCCCTTTCCAGTAGAACAGCGAGTCCTGTCCGAGCATCGCGTTCAGGCGTTCGCGCTCCGGCTCGCCCCAGCGGATGGGGAGTTTCGCCGACGGTTTGACCGTCTTTTCACCGCCATTGAGGGCGAGCTTGGGCGCGGCGGATGATTCGGCGGCCGTGGACTTTGTCGAAGTGAGCGTGCCAGCCAGCACGGCAGCAGAGGAGGCAGCGAGAAACTCCCGGCGCGAAACAGCGGAACGAGCCGGGCCCGATTGAAATGTTTGCTTGGGGCGCATGGGCAGAAGCATGACAAGTTATCGACTTTGTGCAAGCAAGGGCAGTGTCCTGATTTGGTTGTGGCGTCGGCGCTGTGCGCCGATTCATCGAGCCATAGGCTCGACTCTACATCAAGCTTTTGCGATGTTGCCTTTAGTGTCTTCCAGCCATATCATCAGCCCGAGCCCGTGGCGCGCAAAATGACCTTGCGGGGAAACTTCTGCACTACGATGCGTGAAAGCTTTTGCAGCCTGCGCAGATGTTTTGGGTTGGGCGGGATGTCCACACGGGCCGCGCGGCGGGCTGAAGACAGGCCGCCCTACCTTTCGGCGACTGCGGCGCACGAGGAACCAACGCCATGAAAAATTTGGGACGCTTCATTTTTGAACCTCAACAGTTGACGCGGCGGCATTTCATCCGCCTGGGCGCTGCGGGTGCGGCAGCGCTGGGGTTGTGGCCGCTAACGGGCAACGCTGCTCCGGCTGCGGACCTGGAGGCTTGAAGTTATCTCCGACCCTGACAATCCTGCAACGCTACGCAGTCCACTCACGCAGAAAGACGGGACCGCGATTGATTTCGCCGGACTGATGAAGCTCGCCGAGAACCATGCCGTCCGGTTTCCCAAGGTGATGACCTGCCTGAACATCGGCTGCCCGCTCGGGATGGGCATCTGGGAGGGCGTGCCGCTCCGCGAAGTGATCTGGCTCACACAGCCGCGCGAGAATCTGCGCCGCGTCTTTTAC
Source organism: Verrucomicrobiota bacterium (assembly GCA_003218515.1). Classification (GTDB taxonomy): domain Bacteria; phylum Verrucomicrobiota; class Verrucomicrobiia; order Limisphaerales; family AV2; genus AV2. The sequence continues at coordinate 3,989 of QHNT01000131.1, forward strand.
CACGGCTACCACAACGACGATCCGCAGCAGATGTTCCGCAGTTCGCTACCGATCAGCCGCGTGCTCGAAGACCCGTTCGACCGGCCGCCAGTGATTTTGTGTTACAAGCTGAACGGCCAGTGGCTTGACAGCGAGCGCGGTGGCCCGGTGCGCGTGATTGTGCCCGAGGCCTACGGTTTCAAGTCCATCAAGTGGCTCACACACGTCGTGCTCACCAACCTCTATCACGCCAACGACACTTACGCCGAGGGGAACAACGACGTTGACAGTTGGCTCAAGACCTTCGCCGCGACGATCTCCGTCCCGCGTCAAGTCAAACCGGGCAAGCCGATCCCGGTCACCGGCTACGCCCAGGTCGGCCTGGCCGGGTTGTCGAAGGTCCAGGTCTGGATTCAGTCCAACGCCATCGAGCGACCGGCTGGCGATCCGCACTTTACGACCGCGCCCTGGACCGACGCTGAAGTTCTGCCTCCACCGAAACATTGGGGTGCCTTGCCGGATGGAAAGATTCCCGCCAACACCTTTGGGTTTGACGACGCGACCGGCCAGCCGCGCACGTGGCCGATGCGGCTGGCGAAAGTTCATTGGGCCGCACTGCTGTCCGGCCTTCCTGCGGGCGAATACACGTTGCGCTGCCGGACGATTGACGAGAAGGGCAACGCTCAGCCCATGCCTCGCCCGTTCCAGAAGTCCGGCAACGCCGCGATTGAATCGGTGGACATCACCGTTAAATCGTAAGCAGGCAGGTCTTGGGCATCTGGATTTCGCCAAGCGACTCAACAAAATGAAATGCTTATCACTCCTTGTCGCCGCCGTGAGCGGCATGTTCATTGTGGTGAGTCCGGCCTTCGCGCAAACCTGGACGCAAACGAGCGCGCCCATAACCAATTGGGTTTCCGTCGCCTCGGCGGCGGATGGCAGCAAATTGGTGGCGGCTGCTGACGGCGGCATCTACATCTCGACTAATTCAGGCGCTAACTGGGCGCTAACCACCGCGCCTGACACGAATTGGCAAGCCGTCTCCTCCTCCGCGGATGGAACCAAATTGGTGGCGGCGGTCAATGGCGGCGGCATCTACACTTCGCTGGATTCGGGCGCAACCTGGACGGAGAGCGATGCGCCCAAAACCAATTGGTACTCCGTCGCCGCGTCGGCGGACGGAACCCGGTTGGTGGCGGTAATTGGTGGTTCGATCGCTTTCATGTCCTCTGCACCACCCGGCCCGATCTTCACCTCGGCAAATTCCGGAACCAATTGGACGGTCACCAGCGTGACTAATGCGGATTGCACTTCGGTCGCCTCTTCAGCCGATGGCAGCAAACTGGTCGCGGTGGCCAATGGCGGCCCGATTTACAGCTCGATGAATTCAGGAACCTCCTGGACGATGAACAACCCGACCTTTCCGTATCTGGTTTCCGTTGCCTCTTCGGCTGACGGAACCAGGTTGATGGCAGGGACCGCTGACCCCTTCCATGATTCTGGCTTCCCGATTTACCTTTCAACCAATTCCGGAACCACCTGGGAGGCGACCAGCAGCCCGGGCAGCAGAGGTCGGACCTGGGTCGCTTTGTCGGCTGATGGAACCAGGTTGGTGGCGGTGGAAGCTGGCCGCTCGGGCGGCCCGATCATCGCTTCGACAAACTCCGGAGCCACCTGGATGACGGCCAGCGCGCCAATCACGAATTGGAGTTCCGTCGCCATCTCGGCTGACGGAGGCAAAGTAGTGGCGGTGGTGAACGGCGGCGGAATTTACACCTCGCAATCGACCCCGGCGCCGTTGTTGAGCATCACGTCTTCGAGCGGTGAGGCCATTATTTCCTGGACCATTCCCTCGACGAGTTTCGTCTTGCAACAGAATTCCGATTTGACCAGCACGAACTGGACGAACGTTCCGGCGATCCCGACGCTCACGAACCTGCGGTACCAAGTGACGTTGTCATCGCCCAACGGCCACGACTTCTATCGGCTCATGCAGCGCTGAACCAGCCAGGGCCGGCCGGGCGTGCTGGCGCTGCTCTACATGATTACGATTTTAAAACGTTGTTGATGACGAGCGCTTGCAAATGAACTTTGGTTCAGGCAGAAAGCAAGTCAATCACAGTTCGGTAAAACGGCGATGATCAAGCTCCTCCATAAGGAAGTCTGGGCCTTTGATGCTGAATGGGTGCCGGACCCGGTGACAGGTCGGGCGGTGTACGGTCTCGCGGCGCCTCTATCTGACCTCGAGGTTATCGAGGAAATGTGGCGGCAAGGTGGCGCCACCCCGGACGAGCCGCGTCCTTATCTCAAGACTGTGCTCTGCCGAGTTGTATCCGTGTCGGTTGTCATCCGCAAAGCTGACCAAGGATCGCCTCCGAAGCTCACGCTGTTCTCTCTGCCGCAACCCGAGGACGGATGCCTGGCAGAGGCGGAATTGCTGAAGCGGTTTCTCTCGGCGGTTGGGGAAGCGAAGCCGCAATTGGTCGGCTTCAATTCGCAGTCCGCCGATCTCAAAATCCTGCTTCAGCGAGCCTTGGCGCACCGCCTCCATCTCCCCGCATTCTGCAAACGGCCGAACAAACCCTGGGAAGGCATCGACTATTTTGCCCGGGACAGCGATTACCACGTCGATCTGAAGGAAGTCTTGAGCGCCTGGGGAAAGACGACCCCAACGCTTCACGAAATGGCGTGCGCGTGCGGCATACCGGGCAAAATTGACACCACCGGCGGAACCGTGATCGACCTGTGGCACGCCGGAGACATCCGGCGGATCGTCCAGTACAATGAGTGTGATGCGCTATCCACATACCTGCTATGGCTTCGACTCGCTCATCTGGCCGGACTTCTATCGCCCGATCAATTCCTCCAGGATGAGACCGCGCTCGAACAATTGCTTAAAAAGAAAGGTCAACAGCCGAACAACGACCATCTCTTGCGATACTTGGAGGTGTGGCGCGGCTTGCGAGCGCCTCGGCACGACTCGGAAGAGGCGGCGCAACTCATCGCTTGAGCGGTCGACCCGAGTGTTCTGAATCTGCAGTGAACGCTTCGAGAGTGAATCCGACACCGCGACGCGATAAGGCCATTCGATGGCTCCTCGACGGAGATCCGGCCATTCGCTGGCAAACGTTGCGGGACTTGGTCGGGGCCGCCGAACGCAGTGTCGAGCGGGAGCGGAGCAAGGTCGCGCGCAAGGGTTGGGGCGCCCGTCTCCTCGCCAAGCAGGATCGCGCGGGCACCTGGGCGGGCGGGCTGTCTTCGGACGGCGGATTGTACTCCCCGAAGTGGACGTCCACGACTTACACGATGCTCCTGTTGCGCGACTTTGGTCTGCCCGACACCAATCGGCAGGCGCGCCGGGCCTGCGCGCTGCTTCTGGACCGAGGAACGCAGCGCGATGGCGGCATCAACTACGGCTGGCGAGGGCGGAGCGAGACCTGCATCACCGGCATGGTGCTCTCCATCCTCTCCTACTTCGGGTTCGACGACGACCGGCTCGACACTCTGGCCGATTACCTGCTCGCGCAGCAAATGCCCGACGGCGGATGGAATTGCCAGCGGGACTATGGCGCGACGCATTCTTCGGTGCATACAACGATCAGCGTGTTGGAGGGTTTGCGGCTTTATGAACTGCACCGTGGACGCAACGCGCAGGCGGTGCGAGCCGCGCAGCGCCGCGGCTGTGAATTCCTGCTCGTGCACCGCCTCTTTCGCTCCGACCGCACCGGCGAAATTATCAAACCGATCTTCCTTCGCTTCTCGTTCCCGCCACGGTGGCACTACGACATCCTCCGCGCTCTCGATTATTTCCAGGCCGTCAACGCGCCTCGCGACGCGCGCCTCGCCGAGGCGATCGAGATTGTCCGCCGCAGCCAGCGCGAGGATGGCCGCTGGCCGCTGCAGAATCGCTACCGGGGCAAGACGTACTTTGAATTGGAACGGCTCGGTATGCCCGGCCGCTGGAACACGCTTCGCGCGCTGAGGGTGCTCAAATGGTGGGAGCGAACAGCAAAGTGAAGGTGAAGAGGTCGTGAAGGGGTTCTTGGTAACGTCAACTCAGCCGTGACGCTTACGTTTACTAAACTCACCCCGGCCGGAAATGAATTCGCGCAGCGCGTTGCCTTCGAATATCCACACCAGCTCACGCCGTTGTCGTTTCCGATCGGGCCAACGCGGCTTCGAATACTCCGAGGAGTTGCTCCTGCTGACGGACGACGGAGCGCTGGGAGTCCAGCTTTTTCTCCAGCGACAGCCCGGACTGCGGTTCCGTGAGGCGGAGCAGCCGCTCGCCGCTGGTCAGCTTGATCAGGTCGAACTGGATTTTACTGCGGTCAATCATCGCCCTATTCTTCATGAAAACCGTAGGATTGCAACATGTCGTTGAGCTTTTCCGGCGAGGCATCGCCCAACTTCGCGTCCGAGCGCATCCAGCAGCGGTTCCCGGGTGAACTCGACGTCCGCGACGACGAACCCGCCTCGCAGTCGGACGTTCTTGAATGAGGCTGCGTCGATCACGTCTGGAATTTATTCCGAATTGTCAGCGCAAGTCTTCGCCCTTTGTCAGGCCGCCGACGGTCCAATCCAGGTTGTAGTCGCCGTACGGCACCGTTTTGTTCAGTTGCGTGTATCGAGTGAACGACGCGTGGACATCCACGAACAGCAGGGGAAGACCTTCCTTTCCGTGGGCAATATTCTTGTCGCCAAGGTTTCCGTTCTCGGGTTCGGCGAAGCATGGCATGATCGCTTTTTTTGAGGGTGAGTTGACTTCGGAAGTTCGTCGCTGGGTGAGCTTCGGCGATTGCGTGTCGTCGTTGTAGAACTGGTGATAGTAGTAATACGAACACGGGAAAGGCAGGTCGTTGGTGCGCATGCCCACGCTGGCCCCGTTCACTTTGGTCCACGCAAAATTCCAAGGCGGTGGCTTGTCCGCGGGACAAAGGTAGAATGCACGCGCGTTTGTGCTGATGTACGGATCAAAAAGCCTGAGGAGGTCCACGAACGGCATCTGTGGCCAGCCTCGCCCGGAAAACGGAAACCGTTCGGAGTGGTCAGACGTGTACAGCGCCATGGCGATGCCAGCTTGCCGCAGGTTCGACAGACAGCGGGCGGTGTATGCCTTGGTCTTGGCGCGACTGAGCGCCGGCAGAAGCATGCCAGCGAGAATCGCGATAATTGCAATCACGACCAACAACTCAATCAGTGTGAACGCGCCATTTGGCCTTTGGCGGATCCGGTCCGTGGCCGGAAGAACGGCGCCAGGAAGAAAGATTGTAGCTTTCACCGATGTCACCCTTTCACGTGAGATAAAGGCTGTCGGAGAATACACCCGGAGGACTCGTCGAGTCAAAGGCGCTGGCATTGCACTTCACCGCGCGTGGACTCCCCGGCGTATGCCGACCGCTGTGTCTTTGCCCGCAGCGACGTGGAACTGGTCTGCGCCTCATTGGCAGCGAAGCGATAAGCGGATGATGTTCGCCGCATGTATACCAACCACCGCGCCCCGTCCTTAGTGGAATCAAACGCTCCCCTCACCCCGACCCTCCCCCCAGGAGAGGGAGGGCCGTGCCATCCGGTTGGGAATGGCCCACCGTTCAGTGACTCCTCTCAGCATAGTCGAAGTGAGTTCCCTGCCCATGCACCGTGTAGCCGCGGACGTCAGTCCGCGCACTCTCAAGTAGTCAGCGCCGACTCACGTCGTCAGCTACGGTTCAGGAAACGCTGCGCGTTTCCGCTACGGATGGCTCGGAGTTGTTCCTCGCTTAATGGCGACTCCTTCAGCTTAAGCAACGCCGACTCGAAATAGAACAGCGGCGCGTGTGAGCCGAAAAGCACGCGACTCATCGGCGCCTGCGCGAGCAGGTTCGCGATACCGCCCACTCCTTCGAGCATGGAGATTTCGACGTAAACCTCCCCCGCGGCGATGAGGTCAGCCAAAGGCCGGTCCCGCACCGTGCGGAGCGCGTTCAGGAGCACCAGTCGTAGGCCCGGCGTCTGTTTGACGAGTCCGATGAGCGGGGCCGTGTCCACCGGTTCGACGCGCAGCAGCGGGTGCATCATACGCTCGTCTTCCATCACGACCGCAAGTTGGACAATCAAGCGGCGCGTAGCGGCAAGGCGCAGCAGCCGCGCGAAATCGGGATCGTCAAGTTTATAACCGTGATAATTCGGGTGCAACCGGATGCCGGGCATGCGGTGCTCCTCGGCACATCGGCGCAATTCCTCTTCCCAATCGGGCAGTTTCGGATTGATCGAACCGAACGGCAGCAGCAGCCCGCGGCCGTGGCGACGGCACTCGTCGGCGAGCCGCGCATTCACTGACGCGATGTCCTTGTGCAAAAGACCGTCGAAACTGCCCACCCACGCCTGCACGACGCCTCGACGGCGTAGCATGGCGACGAGCGCGCTCGTGTCGTCGCCGCGCAAACGACGCAATGGCCAGCGCGATAGGTTGACATTGACGTCGATTAAACTGTCGGCCGGTCGCGAGGCTTGGGCATTCGCAGTCAGCGGCCCGAGCGGCAACGCGAGCGCCCCGACTCCCGCGGCGGCAGACTTCAGAAACGCGCGTCGATTGAGTTCGGGGAGCGCAGCCGCCTCGGCTGCAATGGCCGACGCCGCTTCGGCTGGAACGACCGCGGCGTGGCGCTCGAGGGCGTTCGGCGAGAGCGCTGAACGCGGCATGCGAGGCGCGTGCGCTCCCGTTCTGCTCAACATCGTCATACGTTGATTCCTTTCTGTTGCAGGATCGGATTGAGCAACCGCTTCAGGTTCTGGCCGAGGATGAGCCGTTCGGCTGATTCCGGGATGTCCGCTCCGAACACCTTGGCCAGTTGAGACGCGAAGCTGCGGCCGCCGACATCGCTGCCATAAATGACGCGTTCGGGGCCGAGTTCGCGCACCGCCATCTCGGTGACACCAGCCGTCGGATCGCCGCCGCCCAGTTCGGCAAGGACATTTTTGTGCGGTCGAATCGCGCGCAGGCCGCGTTCCCAATCACCGCCGGAGTGGCCGCAAACGATCGTCGCGCTCGGGTGTCGAGCGGCAAGCTCTGCAAGTTCCATCGGCGTGGATTCACCGGGCAGATTTCCGGCGATCTTGAGCCAGGTGTGCTGAAACACGACGGCCTTCAGTTCGGTCGCGCGTTCGATGATCGGGTCGAGTTCCGGCGCGTTGCAATGTTGCGCGACCCACAGCTTCACGCCAACCATCGGGCCGTCCCGCACGCAGCGATTGAGTTCGTCGAGGCTGGTCTGCGTGTGCCTGGGATTGAGGTACACGAAGCCGAACGCCCGGTCGGGAAAGTGGTGGACGGCGCGCAACACCTCGTCGTTGTCCCGGCGTATTTTCTCGGGCGACGGATCGTAACTCCACTCCATGCCCATGAAGACGCACAGGCGTGCGATGCCCATGCGGTCGGCGTATTCGAGCAGTTTCGCAAGGCGCGCTTCCGGCGTGTTCCCCGGCACGCCGTGCAGATGGCAGTGAAGGTCCCAGATTTCCATGCTTGATCGCCGGTTGAACCGTTGCACCGTTCAAGCGGTGAAGCGCTCGGACCATTCAACGGTTTAACCATTTAACGCTTCAACGCCTCAGCTTCCCCGGGCCACACCGGCCGGTGCCGCGGAATTTCCGACCTGAAATCGCCCAGGCTCGACCAATAGAGTCGCTTGTTGAGGTCAACTTCAGCCATGGCGATGCTGCCCCAGTTTGTGGCTTGCGACAGCACCTTGCCCTCGCGGTCATAAATCGCGGACAGCATCCAGTGGCTCTGCGGATCGGTGTAGGTGCTGCTGACAAGATAGACGTGGTTTTCGCACGCGCGCGCGGCGGCGAGTAACGGGTTGCAGCCCCAAACAGGAAAGGCGATGACTTCCGCGCCACGGTTGCTCAGTTGCCGGGCGACTTCGGGGAAGAACCCATCGTAGCACACCATCATCCCGAGCTTGCCGAAGCGCGTGTCGAAGACGGGGTATTCCTCGCCGGGCGTGATGCCGCCTTCGATTTCACTGCGGGGCAAAGTCGCTTTGCGATATTTGCCTTGCACCTTTCCATCCGGCCCGATCAGCACAGCCACGTTGTAGATCAAGTGACGGTCGCGCTCCACGAGTCCGGCGACGAGATACAGATCGTCTTGTTTGGCCAGCGCTGCGAAATAATCCGTGGACGGCCCTGGAATCGGCTCCGCAGCGTCGGCATAGGAAAGGCCGGTGCCGCAGACGGTGAGCGTTTCCGGCAACACCACCAGGTCGGCTTTCTGACGCGCCGCTTCCTCGATGAAAGGCGCGAACAATCGACAGTTCTCCGCTGCCGTTTTCCTGCCGGAAGGCCGGAAGTGTACCGAGGCCAGGCGCACCTTGCGAGGAGGCGGGGCGTTGCTCTCCGCCAGCGAAATCTCGCTCCATTCAACCTGCGCCCGCGTCGCCCAGCGAAGATACAGTTCGACGGTCGCGTGCCTGGCCTTGGACGGCGCCTGATAAACGTCCTCGACTTCGGTCCAGCCGGACGGGCCGGAATCCCGGTCTGCCGGGTACTCCGGCTCGGCGACAGGCGCTTCGCCCGGCGCGTAGCTGCTCGCACCCGGTCCGTCGCGACGGACCGGCTGGCCCTTGTCATCACGCCACAGGATGCGGGCGAGCACGCTGCGACGTGGGGCAGCCACATTGGTCACACGGCGCATCGCGCGGAAGTGGTAGTAGCGGCCACCCTCGACAGGAAAGGTCTTCACCCAATGTCCATCCAGACCCTCCCGGTCGTCCGCACGGATGAGGAGACTGCCATGTCCAGCCGGTCCGCCATCACGCTTGAACTCGAACGTCGGCCGAATCTCGTCGCGAGGGGACGCGGTCTTCCAGCCCTCTGACGTTGGATTTATGTCACTCGACTCGGCACGCATGGAAGCGCAGAACGGCGACGCGAGCGCGAGAAGAACCGCCGAGACCCACCAACGAAGGTTGGCCCGTGCGAAGGAAGTTGTTTTCATAAGGAGTGATCCTTTTACTTTGTTTTTACCTGTTCCGTGTTCACGTCAAGTTGCGGCAACCGATACCGCCACAATTCGGCTTTCGATCCGAAATACACCGCATCGTCCACCAGCGCAAACCCGCAGTTCACAGGCACGGGAGCCTCGGCGCTGTGCACGACTCCGCCTCTGTCTGCGTCAAGAAAATAAACACTCTTCGCTGTCAGTCCGACCAACTTGCCGCTGCGATGCTGGCCAAGCGAAATGTCCAGTTGCGCCCCGGGCAGCATCACCGTCCGCACGACCTTCATCGGCTGCGGATCGAACACCAGCAGCTTGTCACCGACGGTCGTGAACACTTTGCCTTGCGCCGCGCAGGTGGCGGGATATTTCACCGCGCCCGGCACCAGGGAGGCCTCGAACACCTTCCCCTTCTTCTTTGGATCGAACGCAAAGAACTTCGCCTCCTGCTCTGCGGGCCGCGTACCTCCGCCACCGTAATTGCCGCTGCCGCCGAAGATCAAGCCGCTCCTGGGTTCCCAGACCAGCGACGTGATGCTTTGATTCGTCACCAGATGCCGGTAATTCTCGATTGTCTTGTTCTGTTTCGGGTCCCACACCCCGAGCGCGCCGCCGAGCTCACCGTAAGGCGGCTCGCTGCCGATGTAGATCAAGCCGTCCGGTCCGCTAATCATGGCGCGCGGACGAAGGTGCCCGTCGCCGACGCCGCCGAATGAGATCGGATTACAGTCCGCGCCGGCGCCGAACTTCCAGAAAGGCTTCGCGGGATTGTAGAGATTCATTACCGCGCCGGCGTAGTAGCAAAGGTAGAGTTTCTGCTCGTGTGTGAGCATCGAATACACTTCGCCGCCCGGCATTCCGCCCAGATGCGCGCTCCGACCGGAGCGAGGATCATGGCGGAAGATCTCCAGCGGCATCGCGGTGCTGCCATACACACAGTTGTTCGGGCCCACGCCGACCATGAAAATATAATCACCGGCGCTTTCATACTTGAAGGTGCGCTCGACGGCCTGGCCCGTTCGCGGATCCTTCAGTGAGAACGTGCCGCGACCAAAGGCGACCACTTCGCGCCCGTCGCGTAATTTGAGCGGGGGTCTTTCAGGCGCGCGTTCGACGATCGTGGCCGTTTCGTCGTCAAGCCGCATCAGGTTCGGCCCGAACTCCGCGTAAACCTGGCCATCAACCCGGCGCGACACCGACACGGTGCTCCAGCCTTTGGCGCCCCGCAACCCTTTGGGCAGGATGCCGCGATGCTGACCCGATGCCGGATCGAAGACAACGAGGTCGCCTTTCTCCGTGCCGATGCCGACGTACACCTTGCCATTCGGCCCGACCGCGACGCTTCGCGCATACATTTCACTCGCGTGCATCCGTCCGAGGTCTTCCATTGCTCCGGTCTTCGGATCGAAGCGGACGAGCTTGGCATTTGGATATGTGCAGGCGTAGAGCCTGGCGTCCTTGCCAACGTCGAATTGCCAAAGGTAATCCTCGGTGTGTGACGGTTTGCCGACGACTTCGAGGCCCTTCTCCGGTTGTTGCGGATCAAAGCGCAGGATCAACGCACCGTCCCAGGTGCCGAGATAAATTTTCTCGTCCGGCCCGACAATGAACGCCCACGCGCCAGGGCCTTGCGGCGCGTTGAATTGCCGCGCCTGGCCGGTATCCGGATCGACCTGCACCAGGAACAGCAGCCCGCTGAGCTGATTGAAGTTGAAGTAGAGCGCCTCGCCACCGTGGCCGTTGGGCCCGACGACGCAGCCCATCAAGCCGCCTTTGCGAACCGGGGTGCCGAGGGACTCAAACCGACCCTGTGCAGACATTGCAACCCCACCGAACACGAGGTGTGCCGAGCAAAAGTAAAAGAGCAGAGTGAATCTCACGGGTCGGACCGACTATGCCCCGAGAAGCCGGCAATAGCCAAGCATGAACCGACCCGGATCACGGCTTTGAGCGTGACGCGTCTTTTCGAACCCGGCCCGGGGCGCATCTTGGGACCATACCACCACGCCAGTGGTGGTAGTATCAAGCACGGCCGGCGGACGCAGTTTCACGGACGCAGTTTCACGTTGCCCGGGTCCGAGTTTTAGGAAATGAGTGGTGTTTCGGCGTCTGCGTCAGCGCAACGAATGGAAGTTCTTTGGCGTCCTGCCGAAGGCTGACTACCGCCTCGCCGTGGCGTGGTGGATCGCGCTCCTCTTGCGTGGTGTGCTGCCCGCGGTGTTCGCCATCGCCATGGGTGTCCTCGTTGCCGCAGTCCAACGCGGAGGCGGTCTGTCCGGCCCGCTCACGTTGGTTGGCGCGGTGTTCGTCCTGCTTCAGGTGCTCAGCCCAATCCATCAGGCGACCGGCGCCAACCTCGGCGACCGTACCGCCTCGTGGCTGTACGACCGGCTCACCGAAGCCTGCGTCCGCCCCCCGGGCATGGCTCACCTTGAAGATCCGAAGCTCGCCACCGACCTCACCGTGGCGCGCGACTTCGACCTTGGCATGACCGGCCCGCCCCTTTCCATCTCCATGGATTTCATCGCCGGCGGGTTGGCCCAGATGATCGGCGGTCTCGCGTGTGTCGCGGTGCTCGTCGCCTACGCATGGTGGGCGCCCCTCTTGCTCGGCGGCGCGTGGCTCGCCACGCACTGGCTGCTGCGTGAGAGCGCGGTCTGGCGCGACCGCAACACGGACGAGGTGCGGGGCGCGCAGCGCGACGCGGACTACGCGTATCGCCTGGCCGTCGATCCGGCGCCCGCCAAGGAACTCCGCCTGTTCGGCCTCGCCGGTTGGATCATCGACCGCTTTATCCAGCGGCGCACTCGCCTGCACGTGCTGCAATACGAAGCGACCCGGCTCCGTGAGAAGCCCTTGCTCTGGAGCCTGCTGCTGGTGGTCGGCGCCAACGTGGTCGTGTTCTGGTCGCTCGCCGCAGCGGCGGCGAACGGGAGCCTGAGTCTCGGGGAGGCCGTTGTGTTCGCTCAGAGCGCGGTCGGCGCTTCGATGATT
>QHNT01000462.1 GCA_003218515.1 Verrucomicrobiota bacterium
CGAACGGCCGCGGTGATGGTCAACGGACCGGCGGCTGGCTGCGGCGGATTTTTTACCACCGCGCCGAAGATCGGACCAGCGCGGGTGCCGCCGGCATTGGGAGCGCCGGGAGTTGGGGTGGAGAAGAAACTCCAGGCCGGGGACGATGCTGGCTCGCCGAGACCAAACGATACGTTCTCGAACTGCGGCGGGTAGGAGGGCGCGAACGCGCTGACCACCGTCACTCCGTTCGGCGCCACCAACGCCAGGTACTCGCCATCCGCCGAGAGTTGGAAATCCGTGTGCAGCCGGCCCGCCGGATCAAGGCGATTTTTTCCCGAGGCGAAGACGACCAGATAAGCGCCGGGGTTCAGCGTCACGGCGGGAAATGTCCACTTGGCAAGGTTCGCTGCGTTGTCCGTGAGATGGTAACCTGCCAACGAGATCGGGGTGGTGTCCGGATTCTGAATCTCAATCCAATCGGAAAACTCACCGTCCTCGTCAGCCAGCGTGGACCCATTCGCAGCCATGAACTCGGTGATGACCGGAGCGCCGAAGCAGGTCATGGCGGGCGTCAACGCCAGCCAAAGGAACAGCCGGAGGCAAGAGGAGGACCGCATGATTTCAGACACGCAATTGATTACCGCTTAACCCGGTCAAAAGCAAGTTTTCTGCCATGTCGCGGTTGATTTTGCCTGCCGGAAATCATACGCCTCACCCGAACGGGCCGGTGTCCGCTGGGGTATCTTGAATACCACCACCATTGCGGAAGCTCCCCGTTCCCTCTCCCTGCGAGGCACGAGCGGGGAGAGAGCTGGGGAGAGGGGCAGCTTCCATCGAATTGGCGCGGCGAACCCCTCTCCCTTACCCTCTCCCCACTCCTCCGTCGTGGGGAGAGGGAATCGCCCGGCGGCATGGTGGATGCGCCGGTGTCCGCTGGGCACCGATTTCCGCCTTGCCGCTCGGCGCCACGAGACCTAGTTTTGGCGTAACGCGCTGAGTGGATGTCGATGCACAAACTGATCATGCTTTCGCACGCTTACCAGCAAAGCTCAGTAACAGCCGACGCGAGGAGTCTCAGTTCGCCATCAACGGGAGCGTCTCGAGACCGGTTATTCCACCCTCTATTTGGACAAGGCCGGCTCTCTAAAGCCGCATTCACGCTGATCGAGCTCCTGGTTGTCATCGCCATCGTGGCCGTTTTGGCCAGTCTGGTCTCCGCTAACGCAGACGGCACGGACGTGTCTGGACAGATGAACCTCGGACTGAACGCAACTGCCGGGACAAAGGTGACAGCTCCGGTGGATATGATTGCGGTCGGCGATTCCACGGTCCTCAGCCTGACACACGCATCACTCTCGCCCGTGGCGCTGCTTGTTATCGACGGTCGGCCGCTTGGTGCGTTCCCGGCCGACCGACACAACAGCAGAGCGAACATCTTGTTTTGCGATGAGCACGTTGAATCTTTGAGCAACAAACAATTGCTTGAATCCAGCGCCAGCTCGCGACGGCGCTGGAACATTGACAACGAGCCGCATCCAGAGACATGGCAAGAATCACAATGAATAGTCCCCTTGCTGAAACCGATTCTCGAATGCCCGGGAGGCTCCCCTCAGCCTTCCCTCTCCACTCATCGGATGAGGAGAGAGGGTGACTTAGAAGCAAATTCAATAAAACTGTAGCCGCAAAAGAACGCAAAGAACACAAGGAGACAAACATCCTTGCGATCTTCTGCGTTCTCTTGCGGCTAATAGCGGCCACACAATTCAAGAAAACGCTCTAGCCGGGTGAAGGGAGTGCCCGCACGCGATATGTGATTGGAAATTACTTTTGAACCCGACGCGCTCAATGACTCTGCTGCCGCAACAATGCCGCGTGGATGCGGGCCACGTCGCCCATGTAGCTGTCCACTTTGAATAAGTCGGCGGCCTGGAAGATGTGTTCCCGCGCCATCTTCTCGTTGCCCGCCACGTCGAAGTAAAGGCCGAGATAAAAATGGGCGTAGAACGTCCGCTCGTTCAGCTCAGGCGGCGACGGTTTGCCCGCCGTGGCGGCTTTCATGACTTCCTCAGCCGAACCTCTGCCTGCGTAGAGCGCGTAGATCTGCATCATCGGCACGCGCGGATCGTTCTCCACCTTCAACAGCGACACGCGCGACTTGTCGATGCCCGAACTGCGGGCGACGCAGAGGAAATGCCACACGGCATTTTCGACGTCGTTGCGGTTTATCGTCTGGTGCAACTCGAACTGTCGCCGGCCATCTTCGTAGCGGCCGGCGTAATAGAGCGCGATGCCGCGCTGCCAGAGCTTTGGCGCCTGGTCGGGCGCGAGGTCAAGGAACCTGTCGAAGTCGCCGGCCGACTCCTTGATGTGACCGAGTATGAAGTTCTCTGCTCCGCGGTGGTAGTAGGCCAGGGCCAGCGACGGGTCGAACAGCAACGCCCGATTGAAATCGCTCATCGCCTTCTGAACCTGGCGCATCTCGGCGTAAAATCGTCCGCGCACGTAATAGGCCCTGGCATTCTTCGGCTCCGCTTCAATCGCATTATTCGCCAGCTCAATCGCGTTTTCCCTCATTCCTTTGGCAAAGGAAACGCCGGCCTGCTCCAACAATTCATCGACGCTGACCTCGGCGCCTTTCGCGGCGAACGCCAGAACAAGGACCGCCAGATAACGGGAAAACGGACAGACCGGCAAAATTTTCATGGCCATTGGTTATCCTGCCGCGCGATTTTGAGCAAGTGCTTTGGTTCGCTCGATTTGGAGCCGTCGCGGCCCGGCCACCCTCGCCGTGAAGCTCGTAGCAGCCGACATGAGCAGGCCCTGGCTCAATTCCGCGTTCCGCACTCCTCACTCCACATTTGAAAACTGAGCCTCCTCACGTCGGCTGCTACAATGTGAACGTTCCGCTTTCCCCTCACCCGGCCTTCGGCCACCCTCTCCCCATCCGATGGGGAGAGGGCAGGGTGAGGGGTGCTCCTGTTTGCAGCTTGGTCGACGCCACTGTAAAGAAGCGTTGGGGACAGCACATTAGCGCGGTCGCGTCTTTCAGCGCGATGAAGACACCCGCCTTGCTTTGGTCAGGTCTCCCTCAGTCCCGCGGCGATTGGCAACCGCGCGGCGCGAATCGCCGGGAAAAGTCCTCTCCCAGTCCGCCGATAACTCCGCCCGTCAGCGCCAGCGCCAGCGATTCAATCAACACCGAACAAACGACCGGCGCGGCCCCAAAACCAAGCGCGCGCAGCGTCGCGATTTCCCGCCCGCGCGATGCGACGGCATTGTACATGGTGTTGAGCGCGCCGAGCAACGCGCCCAGCGCCATCATCAGGGCAATCACCGTTCCAATCCCCGTGATGAAGTTGGTCGTCATCGTGGATTGATCGGCGTAAAATTCAGCCTGGCGCACGACCTTCACCTTGATCTGGGGATTGGACGTGAGCGCGTCCTTGAATTCCTGGAACTTGTCCGGCGACACGAGTTGCGCGTAAACCGACTGATACGAGTCACCCCGTTGGTAAGCCTGTTGCAGCACCGTAGTGTCCGTCCATAATTCCGACTCCGCCACCCCGCCCCCGGCGGAGAACACACCGACGACATTCCACTCGGTTTTGCCGAGTTTGATTGTCTTGCCGACGTCAAGCCCGGCGAACTCCCGGGCGGCAGCCATGCCGGCAATGACCTCGTTGCGTCCGGGTTCGAACATGCGCCCTTGCGTGATCTTCACGTCCCCGCGCACCGTTGGCGCGGCGGCTTCCACGCCGCGAAAGGGCACGTTGGCGTCGGTGCCAGTGGATCGCTTGGGAACGTCAATGATCACGAACAGTTCGGCAGACGCCACAGCGGCGCCATTTTCCCGCGCCACGCCAGGAGCATCCTTGACGATCCGGGCTCCGTCCCGCCCCAGACCGCTGGACATTTCGTTGTTCGCCCCCTCGCGCAGGACGATCGCGATGTCGTCCCGGCCCGTTGACGTGACCGCGCGCCGAAACCCTTGCGCGATCGACAGGACACCCACGAACACGACGACGACGCCGGCAATGCCGGCAGTGGCGACAATGGCCGAGCCTTTGCGCCGTGGAATGGTGCACACTCCGAACCATGTGACAGCTGCGATTTGAGAAAGCCAGTTCATGTTTATCCTTCGCGGCGCAGCGCTTCAGCCAGGCGCAGGCGCATCGCTTGAAGCGCCGGTAAAATCCCGGCCACAAAGCCAAGCGCGAGGGCCAGCACCGCGCCGATGATCAGGTCGCGTTCCGGAATAAAAAAAAGTGGGAAATACTGGCGGATGAAACCCGCCTGCGCCAGTCCCGTCACCACGAGCCAGCCGAATGCCAGGCCCGCCAGCCCGCCCAGCACGCTGATGACCAGCGATTCGCTCAGGACGACGCCGAGCACGAGTTCGTTGGTAAAACCCACTGCCTTGAGCACGCCCAGTTCCTGAGTTCGTTCGCGCACGGACTGCGCCATGGTGTTGCCGGCGACCAGCAGGATGGTGAAGAAGACGGCTCCGAGGATCGCCGTGACAATGGTCCCGATGTCGCCGATCTGTTGGGCGAAACCTTGAAACATCGCGCCTTCCGTCTCTGCCTTGGTTTCGGCGGGCGAATTGGCGAACTCCGCGTCAATCGCGGCGGCGACCTCCGTGGCCTGCTTGGGATCATTCACCCTGACCTGGTACCAACCGACCAGCCCCGTGCCATAGGACCGCGCTTCGTTGAAGTAGTCATAACGGAAAAAGAAACCCGACGTGTCGGTGGTCTTTTTTGCACCATCGTAGATGCCGACGATGTCGAACTCCCACGCGCCACCGCTCTTGGATTGCACGAAGGGCGAAGTCAACGGCACCCGATCACCAATTTTCCATTTGAACCGTTCAGCCAACCTCCGGCCTACGATCGCTCCGGTGCGCGTCTTGAGCCACGCTTCCTTCTGGCTTTCCGGCAGGATGACTTCGGGGTTCATCGGCAGAAACAAGTCAGGCTCGACGGGAAAGGTGCCAAACTGATTCTTGGGATCCTGG
>QHNT01000463.1 GCA_003218515.1 Verrucomicrobiota bacterium
CTGGTTGCCGGTCGGGCCGCTCTCGAACGAGGAGAGTTGGAAAAGTCGCGGCAACCATCCGGGCCTCCTCGGCGTGGCGCGTCTCAAACCCGGAGTGAGGCTGGAACAAGCGCGAGCGGCGATGGAGAGCATCGCAGCGCGGCTGGAACAGCAGTATCCCGACTCGAACAAGAACAACCGCGTCCGAATCGAGCGGCTGATCGACAATTACGTCGACAACGTGCGGCCCGCGTTATGGACTCTGCTGGGCGCGGTGGGGCTGGTGCTGTTGATCGCCTGCGCGAACGTGGCGAACCTGCTGCTCGCGCGCGCGGCGGGGCGACAGAAAGAAATGGCCGTGCGCGCGGCGCTGGGCGCAGGCCGGTGGCGGATCGTCCGTCAGTTGCTCACCGAAAGCGTGCTGCTGGCGCTCGCCGGCGGCGCGCTCGGTTTGTTGTTCGCTTACGGCGGTGTGCGGCTGATTCTGGCCATGAGCCGCGACGCCATTCCGCGCGCGGCAGAGATCGGGCTTGATACGAGCGTGCTGGGATTTACGGCGGTGGTCGCGGTGCTGACGGGTATTCTTTTCGGACTGGCCCCCGCGTGGCAGGCCAGCCGGCCCGATTTGCACGATACGCTCAAGGACACGGCCCGCGGCACGACCGGCGGACGGGCCAGACTGCGCCAGGGGCTGGTTATCGCGGAGGTCGCGTTGACGCTCGTGATGCTGGTGGGGGCCGGGCTGTTGCTCCGGAGTTTTCATCGATTGCAGCAGGTCAATCCCGGTTTCTCGCGCGAACGAGTGTTGAGTTTTCGCCTCGATCTGCCGGAAAAGAAATATGGAAAGGAAGAGTCACAGATCAGTTTTTACCGGAATTTGCTGGAGCGACTCCGCGCCTTGCCCGGTGCGCAGGCGGTGAGCGTTACGTCGCGTCTGCCGCTCGGCGGCAACGACTGGCAGACGTCGTTTGTCATCGCGGGTCAGCCTGAGCCGCCACCCCACGAACGACCGTCGATGGAAGTCCATCTGGTGAGCCCTGAATACTTCCGCGCCATGGGCATTCCGCTGCTTCACGGCCGGGCCTTCACGGACCGGGACGACCGCGCGCATTTGCGCGAACGCGACCTGAGCAGCTTCACCGACGGCGAGCGGTGGATGTCCGGCCTGAACGCGATCATCGTGGACGAGGAATTCGCGCGGCGGCATTGGCCAAACGAAGACGCCATCGGCAAACGCGTCCGGCTGCCTTGGGGTGAGAAAGGGCCGGTGCTGACCGTCGTGGGCGTGGTCGGGCGAGTGAAACTGAACCAGCTCAACGAACAAGGCGGCTTCGTCCAGGCTTACCTGCCGTTCCTTCAGGGGCCGAGCGGCGGCATGGCGGTGGTGATAAAAACCACTCAGGCCCCGGAGGCATTGATAACGGCGGCGCGGCAACAAGTGCAGGCGCTTGACCCGGAGCAGCCGATCTATGATGTCCGCACGCTGGCCGAGATGCGTGACAACTCCATCGCGCCGCAGCGCCTCAATCTCACGCTGCTGGCTGTCTTCGCAGGAGTGGCGCTGGCTCTGGCCGTGATCGGTCTCTACGGCGTGCTCGCGTACGCGGTGGCGCAGCGTCAACGCGAGATTGGGGTCCGGATGGCGCTGGGCGCTCAGCGCCGCGATGTGCTGGGATTGGTCGTCGGACACGGGATGCGACTCACGGGGATTGGAGTTATCCTCGGTCTGGCCGGCGCGCTGGCGCTCACGCGCGTGCTCAAAAGCTTGCTTTTCGAGATCAAACCGTTCGATCCAGTGACCTTCCTGACGGTGACCGCGTTGCTCGCCGGAGTGGCTTTGCTCGCTTGCTGGATTCCAGCCCGTCGCGCGGCGCGGGTCGATCCGATCGAGGCGCTGCGTTATGAGTAAACGAACATCGAACATCCAACATCGAAGGCGGGGACACGTGACCAACTGAACTTTCGACGTTCAATGTTCAGTGTTTAAGCTCAGAAAAGGTGGGGTGGCCAACGGGATTTGAAGCCAGGCCGCCGCTAGTCTCTCCTTGTGCGAAAACCGCACGTTCCCCCGATAAACATTGGGCAGAATCGCCTTTTGGCCTTTGGCCCAATTACCAGGGAAGCACGCTCTTTGACGGTAAACGGTGTTGGGAATTGTGTGGAAAAAATTTGCGGTTTGCCCCCGCATTCAAAGACGCAGCAAACAGAATCTCCCCGCTCTGCGGCCCGAGTCGTGGCAAGTGCGTCGCCACGGGCAAGACCCTGGGCGCAGTGGCGGGGTTTCTGAGAAGGAAGTTGTGAGAACCAAAACCAACCGCCGCGCGCCAGTCAACGGCCGCGTCACCATCGACCTGAAACAACCGCTGACGCACCCGGAGCGTCAAAGGCGGCTCGATAAATTATCACCAGATAGAAAGTCTCTTCGGGACGTGCTGCTCCGCCGTCGGGCGGCCCAGCTCAACCTCGGCGAGCTGGACCCCGGCGATGGCAACATCGACAACAGCATCGATACTCAAGTGGCGGAAATGTTGATCGAGGTGAAGACCCTCTCCGCTACGGCAATGCTCATGGCTCACACGTTGGCGGCGCTGCGGCACGAGGTTGGCACGTACGCGGAAACTGACGGTTTCTGGCAATCAGTCGAGGAGCTGCCGGCAGAAATAAAAGCGACGGTCGAGGCGACTTTGCAGTCCGCCAAGGCCGTCGAGAGCCAGCTTCGGGCCGCCGGCGTGCTGCTCGATGAATCGAAAGGGGCGTCATGAAAAAACTCTACCTGCCCGACGACGGTGACTCCGGAGGCCTCGCCACACTTGGCGAGCAGCGATCGCTCTCTATGGAAGATGGAACTCGGATTCCGTCAACTGAGTGAAGAAGGTTTCCGCGCCTGGACCATGTCATGGATTGCCTCACCTGGGCAAACATTACCGCAGACCCCTGAATCTCCCCCCGTCCCCAAAGCCCGCGCGGATCCGCGCGGGCTTTTTTTACTACGAGAATTCCAAAAATCACGGGCCGCGTGTCCCAGCTTGTGCGCCGCCGGTCAAAGAGATTCATTTGATTACGGCCCAAAGCGGACGGAAGTTGCTGGCGCCTCCAGGACGCGCTGGCAGGGGTATTGAGTGCCACCGGGT
>QHNT01000464.1 GCA_003218515.1 Verrucomicrobiota bacterium
CTTACGTGGCGAAACAAGTCCAGGAAGGGAAACTCTTCACGCAAACGGAGGTTTTCACCTACGAGTTGCGCCGATGTCCCGGAGGCAGCTTCGGCCCTCCTCCGTTTTCGCGGGCGGCGGCTTCATCCACTAACTGGAATTGCTGGATCGGGGCAAACTTTGGCGCCTTCGGAAACCCGCTCAGCGGCCCGTTCTACTACGGTCACTACACCCCCCCTCTAAATGTCTCGCGCATCGCCAAACCGGCCGATGCCTTGATGTTCATGGATACCCTCACGCACTATGTTTACTCGCCGGTGGACCCGAGCTACCGCTTCACGCTTGATCTTAATCGCGACGGCGTCGTGGACAGTATGCCACAATATCCCGACACGCCTTTTAATTTTGGCCGACCCACCGTGCACAACAACGGGTCGAATGTCACGCTGTTGGATGGGCATGTCGAGCGGGTCGGTTTCAAGCGCCTCTGGCAAATCGATGCTGCCAAAAAGGTGGTGCACTCGTTTTGGTACATGGAGGATTGAACTGCGAGCCTAGTCGGATTTGGGCATGACGGCGCGGCGTTGAACGTTCATAGTGTGCATGCGTTCAACGGATATTGACTCAGGCGAAGATATGAAATTGAAAATAACACGCGCGGTCGTATGGGCTGCGGATATCGAGGACCGTCCGGGTGGCTTGGCGGAAAAGCTTGAAGCACTTGCCAAAGCGGGCGCAAACCTCGACTTCGTTCTTGCGCGACGAGCTCCCGAATCACCCGGCATGGGAGTGGTGTTCGTCGCTCCCTTGAAGGGGGCCAAACAGATGAGAGCTGCCAGCGATGCTGGTTTCCTGAAAACTGAAATAATGCATGCCGTGCGTGTGGCGGGGACGAACAGACCGGGTTTTGGCAGCGAAATCACCGCCGCAATCGCCGGCGCCGGTCTCAGCTTGCGCGGCTGCTCCGCAATCGCTGTCGGGCCGCGGTTCGTCGGTTATCTCGCCTTGGACGGCGCCCAGGAAGCCGATCGAGCTATCCGGGCGCTCCGGCGATTGTCTTAGCCGGAGCCGGGGCGCAAACTCGGCACCCACCACCAAGCTGATGTGACGCACGTATTATTCCTTCACCCAGCCTGAAGGCCACCCTCTCCCCATCGGATGGGGAGAGGGGCGGGGTGAGGGGTGGTGCTGCCAATGGTAAGGCTGGAAATATCTACGGTTTTCAGTAAATTGTCTTCGAACTGCGAACGATTGGAGTCTGTGGTGAGCGAAAACAAAACGACATTTTTAAGTCGAAACGCCCGGTTCCTCTGGTTGGGGGCGCTTTTCGTGCCGCCCGCGTCCGCCTATGTGGCCTATCGGTTGACGCCTCACGAGGAAATCTGGCACGAGGTGCTTTATTCGCTCCTGTGCATACCCATTTTCCTGGTCTGGCTGGTTGCACTGTCCGGTTGCGTCATTTCGTTCCTAAGCTACCGGTCAACCGCGGATCGTAAGTCATCCATCGCCGATCCAAGCACTAGCAGTCATTGAAGATTATCGGCGCGAATACAATCCATCCGAACCGCACAGCAAACCGGGGTGCGTGAGTCCGGTTCTGTCCCTCGGCTCGATTCCCGAATCTTTGAGGCGATGAGCCTTTGGCGGCGAGCGCGTCTCCGATTCGGACATCGCCCGCTTTTTATCAACCGTTTATTCACAGTCCGGCGTGAACAACTTGCCGTTGACTGGGCCGTCGGCGACGGCAAAGTGCAGCCTTCTAATCCGCCCGATTAGAAGCCGCCGTGAGAAGGCTGTTCTCACAAAATTTGAAAAACAGATATGTCCGCCAAACGACAGACGTTCTGTGTGGAGAAGACCGAGGGCGGTTGGGTAGTGAGGACGGACGCCCATGAGGAACACCTGGGGCCCTATTCGGAGTGGGCGCGCGCGATGACGATGGCCCTGATTTTTGCGAGGTGCAACCAGCCCAGTCAGGTAAAAGTCAAGGCTGACGCTGAGTATTGGCGGGTCGAATACACTTTTGACGAACGAGCCCAGGCGTCTTCTGCTTGAGGCCCAGGTCTTCGGCGGGCCGCCTACAGCAGGCTTGCCAACACGGAGATTTCGTTACAACCCAAACTCCCGCCCGTCGCAAGGCTAGAGCGTTTTCATAAATTGTGTAGCCGCTATTAGCCGCAAAAGAACGCAAAGATGTCCGTTTCCCTTGTGTTCTTTGTGTTCTTTTGCGGCTAGAGTTTTATTCAATTTGCTCTAG
>QHNT01000132.1 GCA_003218515.1 Verrucomicrobiota bacterium
CGGCGCGCCGAGGGTCATGACGATCCGTTCGCGGCCCGCTCGCGAAACCAGCACCGTCGGCGAGCCCCGGCCGAACGCGTTATCGGCCTTCAGCACCCGTTCGATGGGATTGTCCAACGGCTCGCGCGTGGTCTCGTCCAAAGGTTGAAACACTTCGCTCAACGGCCGGCCCACCGCGTGGGATACCGTCCAGCCGGTGAGGTTTTCCGCCGCCCGGTTCAACAGCACAATGTTCCCTGCAATGTCCGTCGTGATCACACCATCGCCAATGGAACGGAGCGTGACAGCCAATCGTTCCTTCTCGGCCGCCAGGGCATCTTCGACTTGTTGGCCCTCGTGGATCTTCGTGCGCATTTCGGCGTTGGCTCGCCTGAGCAACTCCTCGGACTGGCGCAGCTCACCGCTCAACCCTTCCGCTGCCGAGCGCGCCCCCACCTGTGTCCAGGCAATGCCAAACAGCAGCAGGGAAACGGTCATCCCGCCGAACAAGGCGATCCACGGCAAATGCTTTTTGGAGTCCAATTCAAAGGCCGGCAGCGTGGAGAAATAAATCGTCCAACTCCGACCAAATCCTTCCAGCGGCACTGCCTGCGACAGGTGGCGCGAAACGGCCGGATTTCCCGCCGCCAGGATTCCGTCACTGTCAAATACGAGGTTCTCCGGCGCGGGCGCTCCTCCGTCGAAGATTTCGATGTCCACCAGGCCATTCTTCTGCGCTCCGAGGATGGCGTCGCCTAGTTGGCGCGCGACAAACGAAGCGAAGACGAAGCCAATCGTCGCCTCTTTTCGTTCGGCCCCGTTCTCCGGTTTTACTCCGTCGCGATACACCGGCAGATAAACGACAAACCCTGGTTCGGGCTTGGGACCGTCGGCCGTCAGCAGCGTCACTTTGCCGGTGGCAATCGGACGATCCGCCTGTCGCGCCCGTTCCATGGCGTTGCTTCTCGCAGGCTCATTGAAAAGATCCCAGCCCGGCGCCCAGTTGGGGGAATTGGTGACAGCGCTCAGGTAAATCATGGGGAAATACTCGTCGCGATCCGCATCCGGCTTCAGGCTGTAATCGGGAAAACCCGCGCTGCGCATGGCCGCAACGTGGCGGTCTTTTTCCTCCCGCCTGACGCGCCGCGCGAACCCGATGTCCACCATGCCGCGGTAATTCCATTTCAAATCGATGCTGCGGGCGTATTTCTCCCATTGTTCCGGTGTGACCGTTTGGTTCGCATCGAACAGCCCGCGCAGGCCGCGCAGCGCCGAAAGGTAACTCTCCATTCGGTGCGTCAGGGCGTCCCGCGTGGCCTGCACCGCCTGCTCAAACCGCGCCTGGTCGCGGGCCATTACGTTGTATTTGACCCGGCGATAAGCGATCAGCGTCGGGATCAGCGAGATCAACAGGACCAGATAAGCCGCTCGCATCCTGCGAAAATGTTCCCGCAATTCGGGCAAATTTCCGTTCATAACGGACAAAACAGGAGGTTGAGCATAGGCATCTTCAAAAACCTGGCAACGCTATTCCACTATCTTCTCAGGCAATCGGATGCAAGGATTGTGCCGTTGACTTTTTCTGAACGCATTTGCTGGTTCAGTTGTCCATCGGGCATTATCATCGCGAAAAATGAATACCGGCATCAGCGCTATCAACGCAGAGGTGCAGCAGGCCAGCGCATTCGTGCAGCCGCTGCTCAACGAAATCAACAAAGTCGTCGTCGGCCAAAAATATCTGGTCGAGCGGCTCATCATCGGGCTCCTGGCCAACGGCCATGTCCTGCTCGAAGGCGTCCCTGGATTGGCCAAGACGCTCTCCGTCAAATCACTCGCCGCCAGCGTCAACGTCAAATTCGCACGACTGCAATTCACGCCGGACATGCTGCCCGCCGATGTCATCGGCACGCAGATTTACAATCCGCAATCCGGCGCGTTCACCACGCGGCGCGGCCCCATCTTCGCCCATCTCGTGCTCGCCGACGAAATCAATCGCGCGCCCGCCAAGGTCCAAAGCGCGCTGCTCGAAGCGATGCAGGAAAAGCAGGTCACCATCGGCGATCAGACGTTCAAACTTGAAGAACCGTTCCTCGTGCTCGCCACGCAGAATCCGATCGAGCAGGAAGGGACTTATCCGTTGCCTGAAGCGCAAGTGGACCGTTTCATGTTGAAACTGCGCATCGGCTACCCGAACCGCGAGGAGGAACGTCAAATCCTCGATCTGATGGCGCGCACGAGCGGATTGCCCGGCGCGAGTGCGGTCGTGGACGCCAAGACCATCCTCGCCGCGCGCGAAGTGATCAACGACATCTACATGGACGACAAAGTGAAGGATTACATCGTGGACCTCGTCTGCGCCACGCGCGACCCGGCGCACTACAACATCGACGTGAAGGATTTCATTCAGCTCGGCGCGTCGCCGCGCGCGACGATTGCGCTCACGCTCGCCGGCAAAGCCTATGCGTTCCTGCGCGGCCGCGGGTACGTCACGCCGCAGGACGTCAAAAGCATCGGCATGGACGTGCTCCGCCACCGCGTCGCCATCACTTACGAAGCCGAGGCCGAGGAGAAAACGAGCGAGACGGTGATCCAGAAGATTTTTGATGAACTGCCGGTGCCATGAGCAACCAACCATTGACTCGTCTGGAAAAAGCAGTGTTGGAAAAGATGCTGATTGGAAACGACCGTATTTTTGGAGTCATCAAACAACAACTCGCTTCTGCGACAGTCTCGAAGAGAGAGTTAACTGGCACAGGCTTTTGCACTCGGTTCGCTGTTCGAGCTTCGACCAAGAAGCTCCCCAAGAAAAGCAAATTCATGATTGCAGACGTTTCTGCAAAAATGCCCGGGCTTAAGAACGGCGCTGACTTCATCTTATGGATCGAGAATGGAGTTATCTTGTCTTTAGAAGGCTTCGCGTATGACGAGGCCTGGCCCAAAGAAATAACGAGTTTCGAACTGGTATTTCTGAGCGAAAGACCTCCCGGCAGTGGCAAGCTTTGGCACTCAGACACGCGGGACATGGACTTCGCATTAAGGCGATTGGATTTAGGCACATGATTTCCCGCGAGATTCTCAAAAAAGTCCGCCAGATCGAGATTCGCTCGAACTGCCTCGCGAAAATCTCAACGCCGCGTTTTCAGTTCGTCCGGGTTACGGCTTGTGTGAAAGACCGACAAAATCACGATGCGCTTCTTTTCGATGAGAAAGTGAATCACGAATGGAAATCGTCGAACAACGGCGCGGCGAACTCCTCCCCTCACTTTGGGAAACCATTCGGGATTGTCCGTTATGCGTTGAAAGTATTCCTCGATGGCAGTGCGAAATTCCTGCCCCAGGCCTTTGCGCTCGCCATCATACCAGGCAATGGATTCGTCAAACTCCTGTGCGGCAACGCGACGAAGGACAAGGCCGCGTTTCATTTGCGATATTTCGCGTCGAGCTTCGCTTTGACTTCTTCCCACGAAACAACGTCATCGGGATTGTCGAGGTGGTCCTGGAGGCGACGATCAATCAGTTCAGCTTCGCCAGATGTGAGTTCCTTTGATTCGACGATGTCCTCCCAGAGATTGCGGCACAGTTCGATTCGTTCCACGAGCGGAAGTGCGCGGGCTTCTCTAAAAACCATTTCCGAACTCATGGCGACAATTTACCGCTCGATTTCACTCGCGCAAGCAGCCTTTTTTGCCCGCGCGAATTCGTCATTGGTCATTCTGCCACAACTCCTCAGCACGCCATTCCAATCCGACTCGCCGCTTTCATTTCATTCCGCACTCCGCGTTCCGCGTTTCGCATTCGTATGATTCCCCGCGAGATTCTCAAAAAGATCCGCCAGATCGCGATTGGGACGAACCGGCCCGTGAGCGAGACGCTCGTGCATTTCGGCGCTGGGGAGCGCGCCCGCCGCGGGCGCAGCCAACGACGCCCTCGTCGTTGGCTTCGCGTCGCGCGCGGGCAAACCGATTCGCTCGCCCCCCGACGAAATGTTCGGCGCGAGGGCGCGCCGAACGGCAGCCGAGGCGGCTGCGCTCCCCGCGATTCCGCACTCCGCGTTCCGCGTTCCGCATTCGTATGATTCCCCGCGAAATCCTCAAAAAAATCCGCCAGATCGAAATTCGCACGAACCGGCCCGTGAGCGAGACGCTCGTGCATTTTGGCGCTGGGGAGCGCGCCCGCCTCGGGCGCAGCCAACGACGCCCTCGTCGTTGGCTTCGCGTCGCGCGCGTGCAAACCGATTCGCTTGCTCCCCGACGAAATGTTCGGCGCGAGGGCGCGCCGAACGGCAGCCGAGGCGGCCGCGCTCCCCGCGATTCCGCGTTCCGCGTTCCGCGTTCCGCATTCGTATGATTCCCCGCGACATTCTCAAAAAAATCCGCCAGATCGAAATTCGCACGAACCGGCTCGTCAGCGAAACGCTCGCCGGCCAGTACCATTCCGTCTTCAAGGGCCAGGGAATGAACTTCGACGAGGTGCGCGAGTACCAGCCCGGCGACGACGTGCGTTCGATTGACTGGAACGTCACCGCGCGCATGAACCATCCGTTCATCAAGAAATTCGTCGAGGAACGCGAGTTGACCGTGATGCTGGTCGTGGACCTGAGCGGCTCCGGTTTGTTCGGCTCGGTCGCGCAATCGAAACGCGAACTGGCGGCCGAAATCGCCTCCGTCCTTGCCTTCTCCGCCATCCGCAACAACGACAAGGTCGGCCTTATCCTCTTCTCCGAAGGCGTGGAAAAATTCATTCCGCCGCGCAAAGGCCGGAAGCACGTGCTGCGCGTCATCCGCGAGATACTGTTTTACGAACCAAAGAAACGCGGCACCGACCTGAACAGCGCGCTGGAACTCATGCTGCGCGTGCTTCCGCACCGCTCCATCGTCGTGATTCTGTCGGATTTCCTGGGCCAAACCGCGCCGACGCGTCCGGAGAGCGACGCCCATTTGCGGCGGAAGGCCGTGTTATCCGAGACGCTGCGCCAGGCTTCGTTCACTGTCCTGCGCCAGGCCAATCGCCGCCACGATGTTGTCGCGGTGCACATCACTGATCGCTACGAACTGGAACTTCCCGCACTGGGCCGGCTGGTGTTGAAAGACGCCGAGACCGGCGAAGTGGTGGAAGTGAACACCGGCGATGAGCGGAAGCGCGCCGCGTTCGCGCAGCGCCAGGCCCGGGCGCAGGCAGAGTTGTTGAAACTGTTTCGCGGCGCGCGAATCGACTCGATCCAGTTGCGAACAGACCAGCCCTACGCCGGCGCGCTGGGGAGATTTTTTGAAACACGGGAAAAGCGGCGTCGTCATGGATAGTGATGTAAATGACAACCAATTCCTCCGCGGTCATCATCCCTGCCCCGTCTTCCGCGACCAACACCGCGGGGACGAATGCTTTGAGTGGCGACATCCGCGACATCAAGGCGCCGGTGGAAATCCCAAGCGGTTGGTTCTGGTTCTGGTGCGTGGCGGGCGCGCTGGCTGCCGCCGCCCTTTCCTGTTTCGCCTGGCGCTACTGGCAGAACCTTCGCGCCAGGCCCCACGCGCTGGAAGTCATCATCCCGCCGCACGAACGCGCGCGACGCAAACTGCAGCAGGCGCTCAAACTGATTTACGAGCCGCGACTGTTTTGCATCGAGGTTTCCGATACGTTACGGGCGTATCTTGAAGAAGCCTTCTCGATGCGAGCGCCGGAACGCACAACCGAGGAATTTCTGGGTGAACTTCAGTCCAGCGCGCTCCTGTCGCTGACTCAAAAGCGATCGCTGGCAGATTTTCTCGTGCGCTGCGACCTGGTGAAGTTCGCGCGAGACGAACCCACCGTCGAACAGTTGAGGGAACTCCACGAGAGCGCGCTGCGGTTCGTCGATGAAACCTCCTACTTCCAGCCGCGATCCGAAGCTGTCCCGGCGCCCGCAGAGCCATCGTCAGGCTCAAAGCCGCCGCCGTTGCCGCCGGAAACCGTTGCGAAAGGCGACGGGTTGGAGCAACAAACGACAAGCGACAACGAGCGACTGACAACTCCATGACCTTCGCACATCCATGCTTCCTGCTTCTGCTGTTGTTGCTGCCGCTGTTGGCCTGGCTGAAGGGCAAGGTCGGCTTTCAACCCGCCTTTCTGTATTCGTCGGTGCAACTGGTGCGCGGCATCACCGGCATCACGCGTTCGCGCGCCGGGGCGATCCTGGCGAAGCTGCGCTGGCTGGCGCTGGCGCTGTTCTTTGTCGCGCTCGCCCGACCACAGATCGGCGAAGGCGAAACCAAGGTCACGGCCAGCGGTGTTGACATCGTCGTGGCGATTGACCTCTCAGGCAGCATGAGCTCGGAAGACTTCGAATTGCAGGGCCAACGGGTGAACCGGCTCGCGATCGCGAAGGACGTATTGCAGAAGTTCGTCGCCGACAAAGACGGAACGGCGATTGGCTCCGCTCTCACGGCCGCATTGAACCGCCTGCGCGAGATCCGGTCAAAAAGCAAGATTGTCATCCTAATGACCGACGGCCAAAACAACGCCGGCAAAGTCCCGCCGTTGACCGCTGCCGAAGCCGCGGAGACGCTCGCCGTTAAGGTTTACACCATCGGCGTCGGCACGCGGGGCATGGCGCCGATGCCCGTCGGGCGAAATCCATTTACCGGCGAGGTGGTTTACCGGGACGAGCCGGTGGATATCGACGAGGCAACGCTGCAGCAAATCTCCGGGCGCACCGGCGGGAAATATTATCGCGCCGACAAGACCGAAACGTTGCGGTCGATTTACGATGAAATTGATCGGCTGGAAAAAACCGAGGTCATCGTCAAAAAGTATCAGCGCTACCGGGAAATGTTTCCATTCGTGGCGTTGCCGGGACTTGTGCTCCTGCTGCTGGAAATTATCTTGCATCATACCGTGTGGAGAAAATTGCCGTGAGAACCGTCTGTCAATTGTCAGTGGTCACTGGTTCGTTGTGCGCGGCCTACGACCTGGCCTCGAAAGTTCAACGGACAACTGGCCACGGACAACGGACAACTGACTAAATTGAAATTAGCCAATCCACAGATGCTTTGGTTGCTGGCGGCGACAGTGCCCCTGCTGGTCTGGTTTCTCTGGTGGGCGTGGCGCAAGAAGCAAACGCTCGTGGCGCAGTTCGTGCAGTCGCGGCTGCTGGCGCAATTGACCGTCGGCGTCTCGCAAGCGCGGCAGAAAATCCGCCTCGCGCTGATCGTATTCGCGGTCGGCGGCGCGCTGCTGGCGCTGGCGCGGCCACAGTGGGGTTTCGATTGGGAGGAGGCCAAACAGCGCGGGCTCGACATTGTGGTGGCGATAGACACTTCACGCAGCATGTTGGCCGAGGACGTGCGGCCCAATCGCCTCGCGCGCGCCAAACTGGCCGCCCTCGATTTGATGAAGCTGGCCAAAAGCGACCGGCTCGCGCTGGTTCCATTCGCCGGCGCGGCGTTTTTGCAATGCCCCCTCACGCTCGATGACGACGCCTTTCGCCAGAGCGTCGATGCGCTCGTGGTCGGCATCATCCCGGTGGGCGGGACGGCGTTGACCGAGGCGATTGAAACCGCGCAAACGGCGTCCAAGGAGGGAGAGAACTACAAGACCCTGGTGTTGTTCACCGACGGCGAGGACCACGACAGCGATGCGCTCGAAACAGCCAAGAAAGCGGCGAAGGCCGGATTGAAGATTTTCACCGTCGGCGTGGGCACGCCCAACGGCGAATTGCTGCGGGTGACGGATGAGAGCGGCGCAACCGGTTACATCAAGGACGAACAGGGCAACGTGGTCAAATCGCGCCTGGACGAAGAGCTGCTGCGAGAGATCGCCACGGTGACCGGCGGTTTTTATCAGGCGTTGCGCGGAGTCAACTCAATGGAAACGCTTTACGAACAAGGCCTGGCCCCGCTGCCCAAGTCCGATATTTCCTCGCGCCTGGTCAAGCGTTACCACGAACGCTTTCAATGGCCGCTGGCGCTGGCTTGCGCGGCGCTGTTGGCGGAAATGCTTTTGCCCGAGCGCAAGCGCCTGCCTCGCAGGGAGAGCTTTGTGAGCGCGGAGAAAGCCGAATTGGGCAAAGCCGTGGCTGCGCTGTCGCTGCTGCTCGCTGTTCCCTTGGCGGCGTCCGCTTCATCTGCGAGCGCCCAACGTCTTTACAAAGACGGCAAGTTCAAGGAATCCCAGCAGGAGTACGAGCGGCTGCTGGAAAAGGACGAGAAGTTGCCCGACCTCAAAGAAGCCGCGAAGCAATACGACGACGGAAAGCGCGGGGAAGCCGAGCAGGAAATGACGCGCGCGCTGCAAAACGCCAAACCGGGCGATGCGCGGCTGCACTTCAACGCTGGCGCCGCCGCTTACAAGGCCGGCGATCTGGGGAAGGCCGCACTGCATTTCATGTTGTCCGCAAGGGACCGCGAGTTGAAGCTCCAGGAACGCGCGTTTTACAACCTTGGGAACGCCCTCTACCGGGCCGGCGAGCGGGGGCCAGACGCCAACGAAAAGATTTCCCGATGGGAAAAAGCGGTCGAGAGCTACCAGGGCGCTGTGCAGCTTGATCCACAGGACGCGGACGCAAAATACAACCTGGAGTTCGTGAAGAAGAAATTAGAGGAACTGAAAAAGCAGCAGCCCAAGCAGGATAAGCAGAATAAAGAAAATCCGGACAAGCAGGACCGACAGCAGCAAGATCAACAAAAGGACCAGAAACAGAAACCCGATTCGTCAAAGCCACCGCAGCAGAACCAACAACAGCAATCCCAATCGGATTCAAAGCAGCAGGACCAACCGGACAGTCCGCAGAAGGAGAATCAACGGGAAAACGCAGACCGCCAAAAGCAGAAGGAACAGGAGCAGGCCAGGCAAAACAAACCGCAAGGGAGCGCGAAAGGGGACGAGAATCCCGGCGAGCGGACCGAAGGCAACGCCGCGCCGACGCCCGGCCAAATGACCGTTCAGGAAGCGCAGCAATTGCTCGATACGCAAAAGGGCGAGGAGCGTGCAATGATTTTTGTGCCGCAACAAAAACTCAAAGACCAGCGGCACGTGTTCAAAGACTGGTGAACATGGTCAGTTTGCGACTACCAAACACCCGATGCCGATCTTCGCCCTTCGGTCGAAGCGGTTGGCGCTGCGTTTCCTTGTTGTGCCTCCTAGCCAATTTTGCGTCTGCGTTCGCGGCGACGTTTACGGCCTCATTAGATCGCAACGTGGCGACCGTGGGCGAGAACGTGACGCTTTCCTTGACGTTCGAGGGCGGCACACCCGCGGACGTTCCCCCCTCGCCGTCCGCGCCCAACCTGTCCATCAATTATGTCGGGCAATCGAGCCAGTTCAACTTCATCAACGGCAGGTCTTCTTCGACTTTGGTCTATAACTATCTGGTCCGGGTAGCGCAACCGGGCGAGTACACCATCCCCGCCATCAGCGCCAGCGTGGACGGCAAAACTCTCACGAGCCAGCCGCTGAAGTTGAAAGTGCTGAAGAGCGGCGAAGGGACGCCGGGTTCGGAGATCGTCGGCAAAAACGCCTTCCTGAAACTGGTTGTGCCGAAGAACGACGTTTATCTCGGGGAGGTGCTCCCGGTGGAAATCCGGCTCTACGCGCGACAGGGCAATTTGAAGGGACCTCCGCGGCTTAATCAGGAAGGATTTACCGTGGGTAAAATGAACCAGCAGCCGCTTACGAAAACTCTCATGGGCAATCAGTACTACAGCGTGTTGGTCTATAAAACATTCGTGATTGCCGCCAAGACCGGCCGGTTGACGCTCGGCCCGGCCACCCTGCCGCTGGCGGTCCCGCGTCCGAACGCGCGCGTGAATCTCTTCGGTGAAATCATCGATTGGATGGACGCCAATCTCACCACCGACCCGCTGAGCATCGACGTCCGCCCGCTGCCCGCCACCAATGTGCCGCCGGACTTCAATGGCGCGGTCGGCAATTACTCGCTCGAAGCCGTCGTCAGCACCAATGCGGTCACGGTGGGTGATCCCATCACGCTGATGATTCAGATCAAAGGGCGCGGCCCGATCGATTCGCTGACCTTGTCGTCGCTGAACAACTGGCGCGATTTCAAAATCTATCCGCCCAACACAAAAGTTGAAACGACCGACCCGCTCGGGCTCGAAGGCGTCAAGACCTTTGAGCAGGCCGTGATTCCGGAAAACGTCGAGGTCAAGGAGCTGCCCCCCATCACGTTCAGTTTCTTTGATCCCGTCCAAAAAGGTTATCGGACGGTCACGCATCCGGGGTCGCCGATCATCGTTCGTCCTGGCAACGCCGCGCCTACGCAGCCGACCATCGTCGGGAGTGCGACGCAAAACCAGAACGAATTGAAGCCGGCCACGGACATCGTGCACATCAAGCCGCGCGTTGGAACTCTCGCGCAAATTCGCGCGCCGCTCGTTCAACAAACCTGGTTCGTCGCGCTTCAGGGTGTGCCGTTGCTGGCCTGGCTGACCGTCCTCGTCTGGCGCCGGCGCGAGGAGAATCTGGCCAACAACCCGCGCCTGCGCCGGCAGCGCCAGGTGGCGCACACCGTTCGCGAGGGACTGGCCGAGCTGCGCCGAGTGGCCGGCGCGAACCAGGCGGAAGCATTTTTCGCCACGGTTTTTCGTTTGCTGCAGGAACAACTCGGCGAGCGCCTCGACCTGCCTGCGTCCGCCATCACCGAGGCGGTAGTGGACGAACGGCTGCGTCCACGCGGCCTGGCGGCGGAGACACTGGCCGCGTTGCAGGAGTTGTTTCAAGCCTGCAACCAGGCGCGTTACGCGCCGCGATGGAGCGGCCAGGAACTGGCCTCCCTCGTGCCGAAAGTCGAATCAGCCCTGCAACAATTGCAACGACTGAACCTCGATGAACCCAGACTGTAGAACGCGCGCGCAAATTGCTGCGGTAGCCGCCGACGTAAGGAGGCGGAACCCGGCCGATCTTCGCCACGGAACGTCCGCCTCCTACTCCGAAAATGGGTTGGAGAAACGCTCGCCCTCACCCCGGCCCTCTCCCCCAGGAGAGGGAGAAGCACGCACAGTTCCCGGTATTTTCACGCCATTTGGTGTGGAATTGCTTCATGGAGACTTACGTCGGCGCCTACAATCAGCCTCACGCATTTTTCTGCTCCTGTTGCTCTGCTGCTGCGGTTCCCGTCTCGCGCGGGCGGATGACGTTCCATCCGCGTTCGAGCAGGCCAACAAGCTCTACGAGCAAGGCAAATTCACCGAAGCCGCGGCAGCTTACGAGAAACTTATCGTCTCTGAGCGCGTGTCCCCTGCCCTTTACTTCAACTTCGGCAACGCGCTGTTCAAATCGGGCCGGATCGGACGCGCCATATTGAACTATCGCCTCGCCGAGCAACTCGCCCCGCGCGACCCGGACGTTCGCGCAAACCTGCGATTTGCCCGCAACCAGGTGAGCGGCGCGGATGCACAGTCGCCGATCTGGTGGCGACGTTGGATCGGGCATTTGACGTTGAACGAATGGACCGTGCTGGCAGCAGTGGCCGTCTGGCTTTGGTTCGGCCTCCTGGCGCTGGCGCAATGGCGCCCGGCGTTGAAGAAGTCGTTGGGCGGTTACACGGCCACCGTCGGGGTTGCCGCTGCCTTGCTGTCCGTGTGCCTCGCCGTGGCCGGTTACGACCGTTTCCAAGTCAAGCCGGCGATCGTTGTCGCGAGCGAAGCGGTCGTCCGCTATGGTCCGCTGGACGAGTCGAACCGCTACTACACGGTCCGCGACGGCGCTGAACTGACGGTCCTCGACGCCAAAGGTGATTGGCTTGAAGTCATCGACCGCTTCGGGCGAACCGGTTGGCTGCGGCGCGAGCAGGTTCTCCTTTTCCACGGCGCCTCGCTGACTTCTTCGTCTTCTTTATCGGGATGATTCAGTGGCAAGCGGAAGTCGCCCGATTTTTCCGGCGCCTTCTCATGAATCAGCCCCTTCCTCCTCCTCCATCGATTCCTTCTCCATGAATCGCCCCCTCACCCCGTCCCTCTCCCCCTCCGAGGGGGAGAGGGAGAACCGTCACCAGGCTGCGGTCCGTATCCAACGCACCCTGCAATTCCACAGGTCGCGCCGGCGCCGCTTCATCCCGCGTCAACTCCGGTGTGCGGTCAAACGCACAGTTTTCGGCCGGTTGATTTCTGTTATTTTTTGGGCAGTCCTTGATTGACGTTCGGATTTGAGCGTTTAACTTTTGAACGAAACCAAACTCAACCAACTGTGCCGTTATGACGACTTCAAAACGGAATGCCTTATTGGACCGCTGGCATCGCGTCGGCTTCACTCTGATCGAACTGCTGGTGGTCATCGCGATCATCGCCATTCTTGCCGGTCTTCTTTTGCCGGCGCTCTCCAAGGCCAAAGCCAAGGGCGCTCAGGCCTTCTGCATGAACAACCTGAAGCAACTCGGCTACGGCATGATGATGTATATTCAGGACAACCAGGACCAATTCCCCGGCACCGCCTCGCGCAACACCTACGGCTTTCACAAGGAAGACTGGATTTACTGGCGGACGAACACAGCCAAATATCCGCCGGTCGAGCAAAGCCCGATTGCCTTGCACATCGGCACGGTGACCAGCAACTTGTTCCATTGTCCGCTTGACCGGTATGAGAAGGAACGACTCGCGTTGCCCGATGGCAATGGCCCTTACCTCTACAGCTATACGCTTAACAGCCACGGTCTGGATCCAAGGGGTGGAAACCCCGGCATGGCCTCCATCTTCGACTCAACCGCGCATATCTTCAAACTCGGCTCGGTGGCGCGTCCCAGCAACAAGATCATGCTGGCCGAGGAGCAAACCTCGCACAAACGTGACGAAAGCATCGATGTCGCTGGCAGTTCGAGCATCGTCAACGACGGTCGGTGGGCTCCGCCTGACACGCCGGGCAGCAACGACGGCGATTTAATCACGCTGCGCCACAACAAACGGGGCGATGTGAATTTTGCGGACGGCCACGTCGAGCCCATCCGGCCGCAACTCGCCCGCGACGACCCTAACTACACGCTCCCGAAGCTGTGACGCCTGCGGCTTGCCGAGACGAAACACGCCAGGTTTCGCAGACGGCCAACTGGCAGTCGTGCTCATGGGTAATCGTGATCATGAAAGAACAATTGCCTGTTTTCGCGCTGTGCCTCTGCGCGCTCGGCGGCTGCGGCAGGAAAGACACGTCTTCCACCGCAAACAGTCCACAGCCCACGCCCGAACAGGCCGCGCAAATTGAATCTCAATACCTGCTGCCGCCGAACACCGCCCCTTCCAGTTCGCCCGCCACTCCGGCGCTCATGGCCCAACGCAGCCCCAACGCATCGACGGCGGCGGCCAGACCAATTCAGGAACGGCTCCAGGGCGCGATCCACGCCCCACTGACGATACAACTCCGTCAATTCATTGAGAAAAACGGGCGCGTGCCCGAAAGTTTCTCTGAATTTGCCAACGCGGCCATGGACTCCGCGCCGCTGGCGCCGGATGGAATGAAGTTCGTCATCGATCCCACCGACCGGACGGTGAAGGTGGTGAAAAAATAGTGGCACGGGCGTCCCGCCCGTGTGTTTGTTGTTCTGCCCCAAGGCTGGCTCCTGCTGAAAACACACGGGCGGGACGCCCGTGCCACTCCTGCGCAAACACGAAAAACCGGCGCTGTAGTCCGGTCATCCACCGACCGTCGCGACGTTCTCGATCTTCAAGTCATACAAAATTTTGAATTGACCCTGGTTTGTTTCGGTCATTAGCCTTCGATGCAATGACCCGGAAGAGTCTGACCAGATCGTCCGTCGTCTTCATTCTTGTCGCGGCCGGCCTTTTGTGCCCGGCCCGCGCCGCTGAATCGAAGGACGGCGTCCAGATCACCCGGCTCGACGACCGGCTGCGCATCGAAATCAACGGCGAGTTGTTCAGCGAATATCATTTCAAGGATGTCTCCCGGCCGTTCCTTTACCCGGTTATCGGACCGGACGGTCTGCCGATGACGCGCGACTGGCCGATGAAAGAGGCCAACAACGAGGAGCACGATCACAAGCATCATCGCTCGCTCTGGTTCGAGCACGGCGAAATGAACGGCGTAGATTTCTGGAGCGAGGAACCCAAGGCCGGCCGCACCGTGCACGAGGAGTTCACCGAAATCAAATCCGGCCGCGACGAAGGCGTGATCAGGTCGAAGGATAAATACGTCGCGCCGGACGGCAAAATGGTTTGCACGGATGACCGCACGATCCGCATCTATAATCGCCCGGCGGAACGGCTCTTCGATTATGAGGTCACGGTTCACGCGTCGAACGGCGATCTGGTTTTCGGCGACACGAAGGAAGGCATGATGTCGATGCGGCTGGCGCCCAACAAATTCAACAAAGGCAAGCCGACCGGCCACATCGTCAACAGCGAAGGCGTGCGCGACGACGCGACCTGGGGCAAACGAGCGAACTGGGTGGACTACTACGGGCCGGTGCGCGGCAAGACGGTGGGCGTCGCAATTTTCGATCATCCGCAGAACCCGCGGCACCCGACCTGGTGGCACGTGCGCGATTACGGCTTGTTCGGCGCCAATCCGTTCGGGCTGCATGATTTCGAAAAGAAACCCGCCGGCGCCGGCAATTTCACCGTGCCTACCCGGAAAAGTGTCACCTTCCGCTACCGCTTCTATATTCACCCCGGCGATGAAAAAGAGGGGAAGGTCGCGCAGCGTTACGCGGAATACGCCAAACCATGAATCCGCAGGGAACCACGAAGTAGCCGTCGTCGGCTTCGGCGGGCGCGGCAAGGACCACATCTCCGAACTGCGCGGACTGGCGAAGAAAAATGTACGCATCGTCGCGCTCTGCGACGTTGACAAAACAATCCTGGACGCCGCAGTGGCGCAATTCAGCAAGCGCAACGAAAAGGTCGAAGGCTTCACGGACATCCGCAAACTGCTCGAACTGCAAGACCTCGACGCCGTCAGCATCGCGACACCGAACCACTGGCATTCGCTCGCCACGATTCTGGCCGTGCAAGCGGGCAAGGACGTTTACGTGGAGAAGCCGGTCTGTCACAACGTCTGGGAAGGGAGCAAAATGGTTGAGGCGGCGCGCAAACACAAAAGGATCGTGCAGGCCGGCACGCAGAGCCGCTCCAGCCAGGCGATCAAAGAAGCGATCGAATGGGTCCGCGCCGGCAACCTCGGCAAAATCGTGATTGCCCGCGGTCTGTGTTACAAGCCGCGCGCGAGCATTGGCAAGGTGGATGGCCCGCAGCCGCCGCCGGCCGGCGTGGATTACGATCTTTGGTGTGGACCGGCGCCCAAGGCGCCGATTCATCGCCAGCACTTTCATTACGACTGGCATTGGTTCTGGGACTACGGCAACGGCGACGTCGGCAACCAGGGCATTCACCAGATGGACATCGCCCGCTGGTTCCTGGGCGAACCCGAATTATCGCCGCGCGTCTGGGGTATCGGCGGCCGATTGGGCTACGAGGACGACGGCGAAACTCCGAACACGTTGATCGCTTACCACGATTACGAAAAAGCGCCGTTGATCTTTGAAGTGCGCGGCCTGCCAAGAGACAAATCCCATCAAACCGACAAAGGCTGGAACTCTGGCGACATGGACAGGTATCCCGACGAGAAAGGCAAAGGCGGCAGCGTTTGCGTGATCATCGAATGCGAAGGCGGTCATGTCTTCGTCCCGAATTATTCCAGCGCCACAGCCTTCGACAAGGATGGCAAAGAGGTGAAACAGTGGTCCGGTGCGACGAGCCACTTCGAGAATTTCATTGAAGCGATGCGCAGCCGAAAGGTCAGCGACCTGCACGCGGACATTCAGGAAGGGTTCATCTCCAGCGCGCTGTGCCACACCGGCAACGTCTCATATCGCCTCGGCCAACACGCGTTGCCGGACGAAATCCGCGAGAAAATCAAAACCGACAAGGACGCGATGAAAACGTATGAGCGAATGCAGCACCACCTTGAAGCGAACGGCGTGGACTTAGGCAGGACTCAGGCGACGCTCGGCGAGTTTCTCACGATGAATCCGCGTCAGCAGAAATTCACCAACAACCATCACGCCAACCCACTGCTGACACGCGAGTACCGCGAGCCGTTCGAGGTGCCGGCGAAGGTGTGAGATGGCGTTGAATCGTTAAATCGTTGAATCGTTAAAGCAAGCCATGCGGCCGCACTCGAATCGTTTCAATGCCTCAACATGGTTGGCGCTTTTCACGCTCGCTGTCGGCTCGCCGGCTATCGGCGAGCCGGCCAATCTTCCCACCGGCTACAAACTGCTGTATGACCAGAAATGCAACCAGGCGGCGGCGCTGAAGGATTTTGTCCTGACCGATCCAGGAGCCTGGCGGTTCAGCAAGGACGACAGCGGCCCGGCGTTGGAACTATTTCAGCAGAGCGATTACAGCCCCGCCGTCCGCTCCCCGCTGAACATCGCGCTCATAGCGGACAAAATCTTCGGCGATTTTATATTCGAAGCTGATCTGCTTTCCACGAAGGAGCCTTACCCGCACCAGGACATGTGTTTGTTCTTCGGCGTGCGGAACCCGACGCACTTCTATTACGTGCACCTGGCCGTCGCCGCCGATCCGCACGCGCACAATGTTTTCATCGTGAACAACCAGCCGCGCCTGGCGATCGCAAAACAGACAACCAAAGGCATTACCTGGGGCCTGAGCCAATGGCACCACGTGAAGCTGGAACGGAAGTTCAGCGACGGCAGCATCAAGGTCTATTTCGACGACATGACCAAACCGATCATGACCGCCGAGGACAGGAATTTTGCCGCAGGCTATATCGGCTTCGGGTCATTCGACGACATCGGCAAAGTCCGCAACATCCGTGTTTGGGGGTCGTCAGTGGAAACGACGAAGACGCAGTTCTTCGCTCGGCCGGAGCCAGCGCGCTGAATCGTTGAACTGTTAGAGTGATTGCCAAAAGAAATTTCCGAAATGGTGGGCGACGACCTGCGGGTCGTCGCGGCAAGCCGGCAGGTTTGCCCCACCATTTCGGAAATTACTTTTGGCAACCTGTATAAACCGTTGAATCGTGTTGCCGCAAGGTGACGTTTCAACGGGTTAAAGCCTCACATCCGCTTCTCGTCGGCGTCGATGAAATCGACAAACGTTTTGATGTCATCGCGATGGGTCAACCCCGCCTGCTCTTTGCGCAGCTTGAGGCGGGCCTGCATTTCCGCGTCGTCGGGCCGCGGATGATTGAGCATGGACTCGGCGTGAGCGCGTTTGTCCGCGTCACTCTTCTTCACGTTCTTCAAGACCCAGTCCGCAACCTGGCCGTCCGTGATCGTGCCTTTAACAACTTCGACAAATTGCTCGTGCGTGAGACCGGCGGCCTTCAGCCACCTTTCGTCGAAGCCCTTGCCCAGGTTCGGCTGATAATCCGGATGAAGTTTGCCCGCCAGGTGCAGGCGAATCTTGTCAATATAGCGCGGCAGGTGCGTCCAGCCGCACATCGTTTCACGCGGACTGCGAGGATAAATGAGGTCGCTCATGAACCGTTGAACCGTTGAACCGTTGAACCGTTGAACCGTTGAACCGTTGAACCGTTTGAATCGCCAAATGATTCAATGGCGCGGCGACAATTTCAATTTTGAAATTTGCATTTCTTCGCCGCGCTTCCATCTTCTCAAGCATGAACGAATTCGATTTCGATGTTGCCGTCATTGGTGGCGGCAGCGGCGGTTACGCGGCGGCCCGCGCCGCGGCCGGCGCCGGCTTGGAAACGGTCGTCATCGAAGGCGGCAAGGAGGTCGGCGGACTTTGCATCCTGCGCGGCTGCATGCCCACCAAGGCGCTGCTCTACGCGGCCGATGTCATTCACCTGGCGCGACACGCGGAGACCTGGGGCATCCGCGCGAAAAACGTCGGGTTCCATTTCGCGCACGTCATGGCGCGAAAGAACGCCATGATCAAAGACTTCGCCAACGAGCGCGTCCAACAGCTCACGAGCGGCAAATTCAAATTTATTCGGGCAACGGCCCGGTTCACCGACCCGCA
Organism: Verrucomicrobiota bacterium; assembly: GCA_003218515.1. Lineage (GTDB taxonomy): Bacteria > Verrucomicrobiota > Verrucomicrobiia > Limisphaerales > AV2 > AV2. Next base: position 17,928 of record QHNT01000132.1, read on the forward strand.
CACCGTCGCGCTCAGCACCGGCGAAACGCTCACCGCCGAATATTTTATCATCAGCACGGGTTCCGTCGTCTCGGACCCTCCCCTGCCCTCGCTCCGGGAAGCCGGCTATCTCACCAGCGACGATGCGCTCAGGCTGGTCGAAGCGCCGAAGTCCTTGATTATTCTCGGCGGCGGCGCTGTGGCGGTCGAGTTCGCCCAGTTCTTCGCGCGCTTCGACACCCAGGTGACTTTGATTCAACGCGGCGAGCGCATCCTGCGCGATTTCGACACCGACGCCGCGGCTGAACTGGAAAAGGTCTTTCGCCGCGAGGGCATAACCGTTTTCACGAAGACCAGGCTGCTCCGCGCGGGGCGCGAGGGCGATCGGAAAGCCGTCTCGTTCGAGCGCGACGGCAAAACAGAAATCGTGAGCGCGGACGAGATTCTGTTTGCGCTCGGTCGCGCGCCGAACACGTCGTCGTTGCAGTTGGAAAGAGCAGGCGTGAAAACCGAACGCGACCGTATCGTCACCAACGCGCGGATGCAAACCGGCGCGCCGCACATTTACGCCGCCGGCGATTGCGCCGGTCCGCACGAGATCGTGCACATCGCGATTCAGCAGGGCGAAATCGCCGCGCACAACATCGCGCATCCGGACCGGCCGCGCGACATGGACTATCGTTTGCTCGCGCGCGTCGTGTTCACCGACCCGCAGATTGGCACGGTAGGATTGACGGAAAAGGAAGCGAAAGCGAAGAATATTCCTTACCTTGAGGCCAGTTATCCATTCAGCGATCATGGCAAATCGCTGATCATGGACGCCAGGGACGGCTTTGTGAAACTGCTGGCAAATCCGGACACTGGCGAAATTCTCGGCGGTTGTTGCGTCGGCCCGATGGGAGGTGAACTGATCCACGAAATCATCGCAGCGATGGCCAGGCGAATGACCGTTCACGAACTGACTGCCACGCCGCATTATCATCCGACCCTTGCGGAAATCTGGACTTACCCGGCGGAAGAGTTGGCGGACCAGATCAAACTGCAGTCCTCTGTATCAGACAACCGAACTGGCGGCGTTTGACGGAGACGCTCGACAACCCATGAACCATGAACCGCCGCCCCCTCACCTCTTCCCTCTCCCCATCCGATGGGGAGAGGGTGGCCGGAGGTCGGTGAGGGGTGGTTCATGGTCCCAATGCGTGCGCAAAAGCGAAAGGAGGCTTTCCATGAACCGCGTCTCCACCGGGACAATTGCTTGTTGCAGGTGCAACACAGAATTGTCCTGGCCAGTTCATGGTTCAGATGCGCGATTGTGAGGTCGTGGAAGCTACCCATGAAGCGCCAAATTTTCCCGATCCTTGGTTATCAGGCGCTCACTTTTGTTTTCGCAACGGATCAGCCGCCAAAAACCAACGAACCGCTGAAGCAGGAAGTTTACGTCTGGCAACGGACCTGGAATGAACCCGTCCGCGAAAGCATCGCGCGTCACGCTTCCCAATTCACTCGACTGGTTGCACTGGGCGCCGAAATCACGTGCAAGCCGACGCGGCGTCAGGTCGTTCGGGTTGCCATCGATTACACGATGCTGTGCGCATCGAAGCGTCCGATCGGTCTGGCTTTGCGAATCGGGACTTATCCCGGCCCGTTCGAGAGCGAAGACGAAGCAGCGATGGTAGTGGTTGAACAAGCTTTGTCACTCATCGCGGAAGCCAGGGCAAATCAACTTCAGCCGAGCGAACTGCAAATCGACTTCGATTGCGCGGAGTCGAAGCTGGACGGTTACCGTGTCTGGATCGAAGCCATCCGCCGTAAAGTCGCGCCCACGCCAGTGACCATCACCGCGTTGCCGACCTGGCTGAATCGGACTTCGTTCAAGCGTCTCATCACGGCCGCCGACGGCTACGTACTCCAGGTCCATTCATTCGAGCGGCCCAAAGACGCGGAGACGCCGTTCGCTTTGTGCGACCCAGCGGTTGCGCAGCGCGCCGTCGAACGCGCCGGACAACTCGGCGTGCCGTTTCGCGTCGCGTTGCCCACCTATGGCTACGTGACAGCGTTTGACCGGGACGGTCGTTTTGTTGGTCTGTCGGCGGAAGGCCCATCGAAGAGTTGGCCGGAAGGCGTCCGGCTGCGCGAAGTGCGCGCCGACCCCGTCGCGCTTGCCAGGCTCGTTCAATCCTGGACGACCGACCATCCCGCGTCCCTCGCGGGAATCATCTGGTATCGTCTGCCGATTTCGGAGGATTTTTTGAACTGGCGATGGCCCACGTTGTCTGCTGTGATGGCCGGACGCGGACCCCGTGAGAGCTTGCGCGTGGAAACGCACCGGCCTCAGACGGCGTTGATTGAAGTCAGCCTCGTGAATGACGGAGATGCCGATTGTTCTTCATTTCCGGTCATCGCAGCGCGCTGGGAGAACGCGCGGCTCGTGGCGGGGGATGGTTTGCGCGGGTTTGAACTGCTGGAGACCGGACCGACCGCCGCGCAGTTCCGAAGGAAATCCGATCATGACCGGCTTTCGCCCGGGGAACGCTGGAAGATTGGCTGGCTACGGCTTGACAAAGACGCGGAGGCGCAGGTTGAAATCAAATAGAATCTGGTCGTTCGCACTGACAGGTTGGCTCGGCTCGGCGTCGTTGTTCGCCTGCGGCCCGGACTTTCCCAACACGCTGCTTGATGGCGGCGACGGCGCGGTGCTCACGGCGCCGGTAGCCGACTTCTATCGCGAGTTGCAGCGAATGAAACTGCCTCTGCCCGCGTTTCAAGCTCTGCCCGCGACAGACGGTCCCGGCGTTCAAAGCATCGAAGCTGACCTGGCCGATCTGAATGTCGCTCTGAGGAAAGCCAACACCCCGGCGCAGGAGCGCGAAGGGATTTTGCAGCAACACCGTGCCGAACGGGAAAAACTTCGGCAATATCAGGAAGCGCTGGATGACTGGCGCGGCCGCCAACAGTGGGCGTCGGATGCAGACAAAGTGAAAGACCGTCGTCCCGTTCTGGGCGATGTATTGGTAACGGAAGGTTTGCCTGGAGAATTTGCCGACTACTTTCGCGGCCTCATCGCTTATCATCGCGGTAACAACCTGGAAGCCCGTCGGGCGTGGGAGACATTGCTTGACCGGCCCAAGGAGCAACGCCATTTCCGCTCGGCCTGGGCGGCCTACATGCTCGGACGATTGTGCGGCGATGCTGAACCGGAGAAGGCGATTGAGCATTTCCGTCAGACCAGGCAACTGGTCAAACAAGGCTTTGCTGACCGGCTGGGTTTGGCCGCGGCCAGCCTCGGCTGGGAAGCGCGGGCAAACCTGCGATTGAACCGGTTTGAAGCGGCGATTGAACTTTATTTGCAGCAACTCGCCTCCGGCGACGAGACTGCGGCGCGTTCGTTGCGACACGTGGCGTCGTCGGTCTTGGAGTCGGACGCCGACGTCCTCCGCTCGCTCGCGGCCAATCCGCGCACTCGACACGCCGTTAGCGCCTGTGTCATCTCGCGACGCTGGGCGCACTCGGGCAGCGGCGCGGTCATGCTTTGGCTCGAAGCCGTCGAAGCCGCGGGAGTTCGCGATGTGGAATCGGCGGAGCAACTTGCTTTGGCGGCTTATCAGGCAGGCGAAATGGAAATCGCGCAGCGCTGGATAAGCCGCTCCCGCGACACGCCAGTGGCCCAGTGGCTGCAGGCGAAATTGTTGTTGCGCGCCGGCAAGGTGGACCAGGCAGCCAGGCTGCTGGCGAAGGTGTCGAACCTCTTCCCGATCGAATCGGAAGGCGCGCGGACGGGAACGAACGGAGAACTCAAAGACAGCCTTTACGCGGCGATGTACGCTTATTCCGGGACTGGAGAAATCGACGCCGCTCACCGGGTTCTGGGCGAACTGGGCGTCTTGCGCCTGGCGCGCCGCGAATACACCGAAGCGCTCGACGCGTTGCTCCGTTCCGGCTTCTGGACGGACGCCGCTTACGTGGCAGAACGCGTCCTCAACCCGGCTGAACTCAAAAGCTACGTGGACCGGAATTGGCCCGGAGGCCAGTCCGACGACGGGAAGGCGGCGGTTGCAGCGGAGCATGAAGAGCGCTCGGATAACCCGTTTTCCTCCGCGCACATTCACACGGAAATCCGGTATTTGCTGGCGCGACGTTTGGTCCGGCTCAGCCGCTGCCACGAAGCGCGTGAGTATTTCCCCGCGATGTGGCAGGCGAAGTTCGACGAACTCGTAAAGTCATTGAGCACCGGCGAAAGCGAAAACCTGCTCGCTGAACGGCGTGCTGCCGGATTTTTTGAAGCTGCAAAGATTGTGCGGCATGACGGCATGGAATTGATGGGCACGGAAGTGCAGCCGGACTGGCACCTTTACCGCGGCAACTTCGATTTGGGCTCAATCGGCGCACGGCGCGCAACGAACGAAACTGCCAACGCGCTCTTCGCGAGCGAAGACGAGGTGCGCCGCACCGACCGGCATCGGGCCGACCCGGAAGCGCGTTTTCACTACCGCTATCAAGCGGCATTCCTCGCCTTGGACGCGGCCAGACTTTTGCCGGACAACGCGGACGAAACCGCGCGCATCCTCTGCACCGCCGGCTCATGGCTCAAAGAGCGCGACCCGCAAACCGCCGACCTGTTCTATAAAGCGCTTGTCCGTCGCTGTCGCAAAACCGCCATCGGCGCGGAAGCCGATCGCAAACGTTGGTTCCCGAAGCTGGATGAAAACGGGAATCTCGTGCCTTCGGTCAGGCCCTCGCAAACAACCGAGCTGACTCCAAATCAACCGGCCGACGAAGCATCACAGCCGGTCAAGGGAACGCCGGCTGAAGAACCGGCAAATCAGAATTGAACAGGGTTACGCCAGCTTGACCGCTTTGCCGGTTTTGATCGATTCGTAAACCGACATCAAAATCCGAATGTCGCGCAGGCCTTCTTCGCCCGGCACTTTGCTCGGTGTGTCGTTGAAGATGCACTGGGCGAAGTCGTCCATCTCGGTGGCGAACTGGTCAACTTCGGGTTCGTTGATTTCCTTGCCGTCGCTGCGCCGGCCGCGGAGCCCGCCGTAACTGTAAGCCGGATCAAGCCCGAACCAGCCTTTTTCGGCGTAGGCGGTGTAACGGTTGATGCCATTGACCAGATACGTCGTGCTGCAATAGGCCAGCACCCCGTTCGGGAACTTCAATTGCCAGACGATCGTCTCGTCCACTTCCTTGAACTTGACGGAGTCGGTCTTCGTTTCCATCGCGGATACCATGATTGGTTCCTCGCCGCTGATGTAGCGCGCGGCTTGCAGCGCGTAAATGCCGACGTCCATCAGCGCGCCGCCGCCCGCCAGCGCGCGTTTGAGCCGCCACTGGGTGGGGTCGCCGATGCGAAAGCCGAACCCCGCCTCGATGAGCTTGATGTCGCCAAAGACCTTTTCGCGCGCCAAGCGCATGCACTCAAGATGGTGCGGTTCGAACTGGCAGCGATAACCCACGGCAAGCTTGCGGCCCGCCGCCTTGCACGCAGCGATCATGTCCTCGCATTTCCTGACTGAGACTTCCATCGGCTTCTCGCTGAGCACGTGTTTGCCCGCCTTCGCCGCTTCAATCGTGTGCTCAGCATGCAGCGCGTTGGGCGTGACGACATAGACGACGTCGATGTCCGGGTTCTCGACGAGCCGGTGCATCGTATCGTAGTTGTAGATGTTCTTGACCGGGATGTTGTACTGCCCCTTCCACTTTTCAGCTTTGGCGGGTGTGCCGGTAACAATTCCAACCAGACGACAGTATTTTGTCTTCTGGAGCGCGGGCGCGATCTGGTTCGTGCTCAGGCTGCCTAGCCCGCACAGAGCGAAGTTGAGTTTTTTGTCCGGGTCAGCGGCGCGCGCGATCGAAGTGGCCATGCGGGATATCGTAGCCCCTGCAGCGACGCTCGCAACACCAAGCGACGCATCGCGCAGGAATCGACGGCGCGAACGTTCGCCTGTCGGTTGGAGGCTATCTTCCGAATTCATGTCTTTTTGCGCGTGAATGACCGCGCATCGGCGCCAAATTTTTCCATTCGCGAGAATTCGCGTTGATTCGCGGATCGAAATTTCATTTCGTCGGCGAATAATCCGTCGGCGTCATGAAGACGGATTTCACGCCATCGGGAACCGTGAGTGAGCCGCCTGCTTTTTCTTCGGATGCTTTCTTCGCGGCGACCCACGCCGGGTCCTCGCGAAACGCTTTCCATGACGTGTCGGACGCTTCCTTGCTCTTATGCGCAAGGATGTAAACGAGCGTGTTGTTGGCGTCCTTTTCGTTGGGCCTAAGGTTCCAGTAGGCCACGTTCGCCATGCCGTGCTTCTCGAAGAGTCTGCAGGTGTGCTCGCGAAAACGAGCGTTGAGATTTTCAAGGTGATCCGGCGTGGCGGTGTAAGTGCGAAGTTCAAACACCCTCGCTTCACCGGACTTCGCGGGTTTGATCTCGGGGGAATAATCGGTCGCCGTCATGAAGCGGCGCTCCACTTTGGTGACGAGCCTACCGTTCGCTTCGGACTCTTTTGCGACCTTTTGCCACTCGGCATCCGCGCCGAACTCTTTCCAGGCCTTGTCCGCCGTTTCACGGCTCGCGTGCTCCAGCACGTAAATCAGTTTGTTGTCCGGATTGTCGATCGGCATCCAGTAGCCGATGTTCTTCATGCCGTGCTTTTCAAAAATCTGCATCGTGTGATTGCGGAAGCGCGCATTGAGCGCGTCCAGTTTGCCAGGCGCGGCGTAATACGTGCGCAATTCGTAGCAACGCGTGTCGGCCGCGCGAACCAAGGCGATGCTGGCGAACGAGGCAGCGACGAAGAGAAGGGACAAGGTTTTCATGGCGGAGAGAGTACGCCTCGGGAACCTGGAATTTCAAGCGCAAGATGACAAATCCCAAACACACCTGGTCTTCGGCAAGTAGTTTGCTTGGGGCGTAACAGCGCTTCTCTTCTCCCTCTCCTCCCGAAAAAAGGAGGAGAGGGCGGGGAGAGGAGGCCGTTTTTCATCAGTTTCCCCTCTCTCCGGCTCTCTCTCGTTCCTCGCGGGGAGAGAGGGAAAAATGTCCTCAGCCTTTTTCATGCCGAACACCATTGGCGAGACGCCCGCCGCTACGCCGCTAAACACATACGGATGGGGAGGGGGACAGGGTGAGGGGTTTTAGCGGCGCGGTTCTGGTTTGGGAGTTATTGGTGTTTGAAAGTTGGAGTTTGTTTGGAATTTGGGATTTGGATTTTGGATTTTTGCAAACGGTTCGCGCTGGCGCGGGTTGCCTAGACCCGCTACCGTGTTGACCGTGTCCGAAATCTCCGACACTTTAGGCATCATCGCAGGCAATCGCTCGTTGCCGCTGCTTTTCGCCAAACAGGCGCGCGACCTGGGCGTCAAACGGCTCGTGGCGGTGGCGTTTGAGGGCGAAACCGATCCCGAACTGGCGAAACTCGTCGATGATATCATCTGGCTGAAAGTCGGCCAGCTTGCCAAAATGGTCTCGGCCTTCACGGCGCGCGGCGTGAAGCAATGCGTCATGGTGGGTCAGATTGCGCCAAAGAATCTTTTCGATCTTCGCCCGGACCTCCGCGCCATGGCATTGCTGCTGAAGCTCAAAGAAAGAAATGCCCGCACGATTTTCGGCGCGATTGCCGATGCGTTGAAAAAGGACGGCGTGGAGCTGGTCGAGGCGACACCCTGGTTGAAACCCCTCATGCCCGGCAATGGTTTCCATCTCGGCCCGAAGTTGTCCGATGAACAACGAAGCGACACGCGGTTTGGCTATGACATCGCCAAGGAAGTCTCCCGGCTTGACATCGGCCAGACAGTCGTCGTAAAGAACGGCGCCGTGCTGGCGGTCGAAGGGTTTGAAGGCACCGACAAATGCCTCGCGCGCGGCGGCGAACTGGCGGGCAAAGACGGCGGCGCCGTCGCGGTCAAGGTTGCCAGGGAAAAACACGACATGCGTTTCGACATTCCGTGCATCGGGGCCAAGACGGTGGACATCTGCGCGAGTTCAGGAGTCTCAGTCCTGGCGCTGGAAGCTGGGAAAACCCTGCTGCTGGAGGAGGACGAAGTAAAAAAACTCGCTTCAAAACACAGCATTGCGCTCACGACTGTTTCTTGAACGCACCACCGTCACGGGACCCGAATCGCATCACGTTCTTAACATGCTGACCGCCCACGAATTGATCGGCTTCATGTCGCCGAAGCTTTCGGCGGAGATTCTGGAACATGCCTTCTCCTCGGACAAAGAACTCTATAAAGCGACACTTGCGGCGGTGGCTCAGGCGCGCAAAGTGCGGCCGGTCTTCCTCGAACGTCAGCCCCGCGCCGAGCGGCACGTCACCATGCTCTCCACGCTCAGCCGCCCTGGGCTGGAACCGGCAGCTGGTGGTTTGCTTCGGGGCTGGCTCCTGAAGAAACACACGGCGTTGTTGACCGATTTTCTCGACGCGCTCGGCGTGCCGCACAAGGACGGCGTCGTGGACGATCTGCCCGAGACGATGGATGACGCCAAGCTCCGTTCCGCCGTGGAAACAGTATTGGCGAAACATCCGGCGGAAGTGGTCATGGTTTATCTGCACGCCTTTTACGAAATGAACGAAGCGCGCTGGCCGAACCTGAAAGCGATGTTGGAAACGGAGCCGCGTTTGCAGTTTGGGGGTTAGCCGTCCAGACATTGGCGTACGGTTTGAATCAACTTCTTCGGGGTGTATGGCTTTTGCAGGAACACGGCTGTTCCCCGTGAGATAAAAGCCGTCCCCTCCGGGTCATCATCGTAACCACTGGAGTAAACGACCTTCAAGCCTGGCTCCTGCGCCAGCAACTGCTTGGCCAACTCGCGCCCGGTCAGACCGTCGGGCATGATCATGTCCGTCAGCAACAGATCGATTTGCGTGCCGTACTTTTTCCAAACCAACAAGGCAGCCGAACCCGATGCCGCTTCCAAAACGCGATACCCATGGCGTTGCAAAATTATTTTCAACAGGCCGCGTACGGCTTCTTCGTCTTCCACCAACAATACAGTCTCTGTGCCCTCCCCCGTTTTCGACTCGACGACCTTGGCCTGACGCTCCGGGGCCGGTTGAGAAGTGACGGGAATAAAAATCTTGAAACTGGTCCCCAGCCCCACCTCACTGGCGACCTCGATCCAGCCCAGGTGTTGTTTTACGATGCCAAACACCGTCGCCAATCCGAGGCCGGTCCCTTTGCCAACGCCTTTCGTCGTGAAGAACGGCTCGAAAATGCGCGCCCTGACCTCCGGCGTCATGCCGCAACCGGTATCGCGCACGCTCAGGCAAACGAAATCACCCGCTCGCGCTTCGGACTGGCCTCGCGTGTGGCTGGATTCGATCACGACTGCGTCGGTGCTGATCATCAAGTGGCCACCCTTGGGCATGGCGTCGCGGGCGTTGACCACCAGATTCATCAGCACCTGCTCCATCATCGAGGGGTCGGCCTGGACGCGCGGCAGGTTTGGAGAAAATTTACAGTCCAGCTTTATGTCTTCGCCGATGAGACGGACAAGCATTTTGGCCATGTCGCCGATCACGTCATTCAGGTTGAGTGAACGGATTTGCATGTCCCTTTTGCGACTGAAGGTCAGCAGTTGCCGGGTCAGATTGGCGGCCCGCTCGCCGGCCAAATGAACCTGCTCGATTTGTTCCCTGGCCTCCGCGCCCAGCTCTTCGGTGTCCCTTAACAAGTTGGCAAAACCCATGATTACGGCCAGGAGATTGTTGAAATCGTGCGCCACGCCACCGGCGAGCTGGCCGAAGGCCTCCATCTTCTGCGCCTGGCGAAACTGCGCTTCCAATTGTTTGCGTTCAACGATTTCGGCCTGCAGTTCCGCGGTGCGTGCGCCGACGATTTTCTCCAGATCATTCAGCTTGTTTTTGGATTCCTGCAACAAGCGCCACTTTTCCGTCAGCGCCTGCGCCAACTGCTGGGCTTCAATCGGGTCAAACGGCTTCTTGAGAATCACCAACCGGTCGGAATGCCCCACGCCCGCGAGCAGGTCGTTCCACGAGTAATCCGAATACGCCGAGCAAATCACCACCTGCAGATCGGGGTCCACTTTCCAGATTTCTTCGACCGTCTCGACCCCGTCCCAACCCGGGGGCATCCGCACGTCGATGAACGCCGTCGCATAAGGCTTCCCGGAGGCCAGCGCCTGTCGCGCCATTTCAAGACCTTCCTGACCTTGATAGGCGGAGTCGATGTCGAAGCAAACCCGCCTGGAAGCCTGCTTCATCTCGCCAAATAATGCCTTCTCAAAGCTTTCCAGGTCGCCGTCCGTCAAATCAGGCGGACAAAAGATTTTACGAAAATCGTCGTGAATCGCGCGGTTGTCGTCGATCACGAGGATTCGCCGGTTTTTCTGACACTTCGTCTCGCTCATGGCAAAGCTCCTTCAAATTGTTCAACTGCTTCGAGCGATGGGACCGGGGTGATCCCTGGTCCCTCAACTAATCGCGCCGACGATCGTTTCAAGGCGGAGATCAGCTCTTTTTCGTCAATCGGCTTGGAGATGTAGTCGTCCATCCCGGCCGCCAAACATAATTCACGGTCGCCCTGCATGGCGTTGGCCGTCATCGCGATGATCTTCGTTGGCGCGAGATTTTTGCCGGCTTCCAGTTCGCGAATTTTTCGGGTGGCTTCATAACCGTCCATTTCCGGCATCTGGCAATCCATGAGGATGATTCGATACGCGCCGCGTTGCCAGGCCTCGACCGCATCCGCGCCGTTGCTCACCGCGTCCGCCAGGTGGCCGAGCTTTTGGAGCTGCAGTATCGCCACGAACTGGTTGACGCGATTGTCTTCGGCGAGAAGGATGCGAAAGCCTTGGGGCGTCTCGCCGTTCAACTTGGGACATGCATGGGGACCATGAACCCGAACGTTTTGGTAGGGCGCGGTCTCCGCACCGCGCCGCACTTCGGCGGGCTGGGGACAGCCCGCCCTACCCTCTGGTTCGGGGAAAGTTTCAGGCGCGGCGGGCAGCGCGCTGACACCGGGCGCGGATTCATTGACAGCTTTGCCCAGTCGCACCGTGAACCAAAACGTCGAACCTGCGCCCAACCCGCTGCTCAGGCCGATGCTGCCGCCCATCAGCTCGACGAGTTTGCGGCAGATGGCCAATCCCAAACCGGTGCCTCCGTATTTGCGGGTGGTGGACGCGTCGGCCTGCGTGAACGATTGGAACAGCTTTTTCTGCGTTTCCTCCGGAATGCCGATGCCGGTATCGCGGACCGAGCAGCGCAATTGAACTTCGTCGTCCGTCTCGCTGAGCTGCGAGATTTCCAGAAACACGCTGCCCTGCTCCGTAAATTTAACCGCGTTGCTGAGCAGATTGAGCAGGATTTGTCGCAACCGCAAAGGATCGCCGACCAGTCGCGTGCGCACGCCCGGCGGGATCAGGCAAACCAGATGAAGTCCCTTGTCCTTCGCGCGCGTCGCGAGCAGTTCGAGAGATTGTTCAACCATCTCGCGCAGGTCAAAGCTGACTTTTTCAAAGTTCAATTTGCCCGCCTCGATCTTGGAGAAATCAAGGATGTCGTTGATGATGCTCAACAGCGCGTCGCCGCTGGTCTTGACCGTGAGGGCGAATTCGCGTTGAGCGGCGGTCAAAGGGGTGTCGAGCAGCAGGTTGATCACACCCAAAACGCCGTTCATTGGCGTGCGGATTTCGTGGCTCATGTTGGCCAGGAATTCGCTCTTGGCCTTGTTGGCCACCAGCGCGGCCGCGGCCATCTGGTGGGCTTGTTCGGTTGCAAGTTTCAAGTGCTCGTTGGCCGCCGCCAGTTCCAAATTCGTCGTCTCCAGCGCGCGCGTCCGCTCCTGAACCATTTTTTCAAGATCATCCAGGCGGCACTTCGCCTGTTGATAGAGCCGCCACTTTTCCGTAAGCGAATTGGCCAGTTGCAACACCTCAATGTTGTCGAATGGCTTTTTCAAGATGACCAAGCGATCCGAGTAACCCAGCCTTTGCAGCATCTCTTCCCATGAATAATCGGAATAGGCGGTGCAAATGACGACTTGAAGATCGGGGTAACGCTGCCAGATTTTCGCCGTGGTTTCCACACCGTCCCAACCGGGCGGCATTCGCACATCCACAAACGCCATCGCGTAAGGACGATTTTCCCGAAGACTCTTTTCGATGAGGTCCAACCCCTCCTGACCCTGAAACGCCGAATCGATCTCGAACGTGGGCAGTTCAACCTGCGGCGCCGCCTCGCCAAACAGCGCTGCCTCGGCCGTCTCCAAACCCGTTGCCGAATGATTTTCGCGGCCCAAAATCTTGCGGAAATCCTCGTGGATGGCCCGATTATCATCGATCACCAGGATTCGGCGGTTAGGGTGCGAGTTTGCGTTCATGGCTGTGTTCATGTGTTTGATTAAGACCGTTGGAGCGGCAACTCGAGGGTGAAAGTGGCGCCGAGTCCGGGACCGTTACTTTGCGCGAGCAGCGCGCCGCCCAGTTCCCGAGCGGCCAGCGCGCCGCTGTGCAGCCCGAAGCCATGGCCGTCTTTGCGCGTCGTGAACCCGTGATTGAATATCCGCGCGAGATTTTCCGCGGGAATACCCACGCCGTTGTCAATCACCGCGATGCGGACACGGTCGTCACCGTTGGTCACGCGCAGGGTCAGGCGCTTGTCCTTCCGTCCGGACTCATCACAGGCGTATTTCGCGTTGCGAATCAGGTTCACCAGAATCTGCAGCACCTTGTGCCTCTCCACTGATATTTCGGGCAGGTGCGGATCGTATTCCCGGAAAAGTTGCAGCTCATGGCGGACCAGTGCCGCGGTGTTCATGCGCAAGGCGTCTTCAATCAACTCCGCAATCTTGACTCTCTCGGAGACGCCGGAGACTTTGGCGTAGCTTTGTTGCATGGCCACGATCTCCTTGATATGTTCAATGTTCTTGCGCAGGAGGTCCAGTTCCTTGAGGTGGGCGCCCTGTTCGGCCGCGAGATATTCAGCGACTTCCCCCAGGTAGCCTGGCAGTTGTTTACCCTTGGGATCGCCAGTGAGAAAGACGCCAAGGTCTGTCGCGTGTTCCTGCAGAAGCGCGACGGCCTTGACCAGGGTCGCAACCCGGGACTTTTTCAGTTGGTCCACGACGATGGTTGCGGACACGTTCACGCTGTTCAGCACGTTGCCCACGTTGTGGAGGACGCTGGTCGCCACTTCCGCCATGCCAGCCTGGCGGGACGCCTCCATTAGTTGACGGTGGACTCGTTCGACGCCCAATTCGATTCGCGTGCGTTCCTCGATTTCATTCTTGAGCGAAGCGTTGGCTTCCGCCAGGTCGGCGGTTCGTTCCTTGACTCTCCTTTCCAGAAGATCGTGCGCTTCTTGCAGGGCGCGTTGTTGACGCGTCAGGCGGCGGACTCGCCAGCCGTACCCGCCGGCCAGAGTGGCGGCGACCAATGCGCCGCACAGCAGACGGAACGAAGCAGCCTGATAGAAGCGCGGAAGCAACTGGATTTTCACGGAGTCGCCCGTCGTATTCCAGATCCCATCGGCGTTGGCGGCGATGACGCGGAAGGTGTACCGGCCCGGCTTCAGATTCGTGTAAAGGGCCAGACGCCGGTCTGCGGTTTCCACCCAATCTTTGTCGTAGCCCTCCAGGCGATAGCGGAACCGCACTTTTTGCGGCGCAATAAAACTCGGAGCGCTGAACTGGAACTCCAGCTCGCCTCGGCCGGGTGGAATGACTGTCCTTTCACTCCTGCCAACTTCACTCCGGTTGGCGCGGACGTGATCGATGTGTACGTCCGGCACAATCTGGTTGATGGGCACGTTTGCAGGGTCAATCATGACCACCCCCTTCGAATTGGGGAACCAAATCCGCCCATCCAATGTTACGCACGCAGAATGTTCCTGAACCGTCTTGTCCGAAGTCTTGACGGAGTCCGGATCATCGTACAGCACGCATTCGACGTGATCTGTCTTTCCGTCGGCAAAATCATTCATGCCTTGTCGGCTGACCCGAAAGATTCCCCGGCCGGAGTCCACCCAAAGATTGCCGGATTTGTCGGGCACAATCGCGTAAATGTTGTTATCGAATAACCCGTTGTCCCGGTTGATGCAGCGAATCTGGTTGTCCTTCAACCGGGCGATGCCGCTCATCATCCCTGCCCAAACAACGCCGTCGCTGTCTTCGCAAATCCAATCCACCCGCCGCTCAGAGAGACCCTGTTCGGGCGTCCACTGCTGGAACGCACCGTCTTTGACGCGACAGATTCCGTTGACGCTGGCAACCCAGATGGCCCCGTCCCGACCATGGCAGAGGTTGAGGACCCAATAGAGCGGAGGCGTTTCACCGTTATTGAATTCGTAAGGCCTGAAGTAATTCGTTCCCGCGCGGTACAGAGAACCTCCGACCGACACGACCACGCCTTGCGCATCGTCGGCCATACCCACCACCATGTTCGTGGCAGAATGCGTCACGACCGCTCTGTTTCCGGAGAAGACCACGAGGTCTTTCCCACCGCTGACGAGATAAAGGTCTCCGTTGCTCGCCTCAAACACGCGCTTGACGTAGGGGTTCGGCAGTCCGGCTTCAGTGGAGTAAGTCTTGGGCTTGCCGTCAAAATAAGTGACGCCGGCGCTGCTGCCCACCCAGAGACCGCCCTTTCGGGAGGCGCACACTGCCAGGCCATCTTTGACAGACGGGTCTTCGGCCGCAGGCTGAGTGGGGAATTTCACGTCGGTAAGCTGACTTAACCCGTCCCGCGTCCCGATCCAGAGGCTTCCCTCCTTGTCTTCAGCAAGGGCCTTGACGTGATCGTCCGCCAGGCCGTCGGTCTTTCGAAAAAAAGTGTACGTGCCCTCACGATAGCGGGCCAGTCCGCGGCCGGTGGTGCCGATCCACAAGACCCCATCCCGGTCCACCAGCAGGGCGAGGACTTCCTCGATCAAGGGAGGGATTTCCTTGCGCTGAAGGGTTGAATTGTAGCAATACAACCCGGTTCCTGTGCCGATCCAGATCTGTCCGTACTGGTCTTCCGCCATGGAAAAGACGATGGCTGCATCCAATGAGGCGTCGGGGAGTTTGGTGATCTTTCCCCCTTGCCAGTAATACACTCCCTTTCGGTCAGTCCCGAACCAAATCCGGCCTCGGGAATCCTGGTATCCGCACAAGATATTGATCACGGCTTCGGCCGACGAGCCTAATACCTCCTCATAATCGCCCCCCCGAATCAACCGCGACGCCTGGCGCTCAGCCGCGAGCCAGAGCGTTCCCTCTTTGCTTTCCATGATGGACCTGACGTTCATGTCCAGCTTTCCCCAGGCCTCCTTTCCGCTGAACGAAAAAGAGCGACCGTCATGGAAGCCAAATGCGCTGTGTTCCAGCCCGACCCACAGGCCGCCCTCCCGAGCGCTCGCCAGACTGGTCACGATGCTGTTCCGAAGTTGTGGCACCCCGGCGAGATCGAATCGCTTGAATTCGACCCCGTCAAAACGAACCAGGCCCGCCGATGTGCCCAGCCAAAGATAACCGTCTTTGGTCTGGGTGATGGCGTTGACGCCGGTGACGGGCAGGCCGTTTTGTCGGCTCCAGGTCCGGCAGTTGTACTGCGACGCCATCGGCGTTTGCTCAATGGATGGCTGACGAATGGTTTCATTTCCAGCAGCTCAAAGTTCATGCCCTGTGCTGGACCGCGTCCTGGCGGAATCCATGCGTTTCCGAAGCAGACTGCCGGGCCTGCGCCGGTGCTCGCCCTTCGGGCGGCTGAATGGGCAATTCCAGAGTGAACATGGCACCGTGACCAGGACCGTCGCTGTGGACGCACAGCGCGCCGCCCATCTCCTTGGCCGCCAGCGCGCCACTGTGCAGGCCGAAACCGTGTCCGTCTTTCCGTGTGGTGAACCCATGATTGAAGATGCGGGCAAGATTTTCCGCTGGAATTCCAACACCATTGTCCACGACCGCGATGCGCATCCGGTCGTCGCCGTTGGTCACCCGCACGGTCATTTCCATGTCCGTCCTGCCGGATTCGGCGCAAGCATACTTGGCGTTGCGGATCAGGTTCACCAGGATTTGCAGCACCTTGTGCTTCTCCACGGTGATTTCGGGCAGGTGTGGATCGAATTTGCGAATGACTTGCACGCCGTGGCGCGTCAGAGCGCCCGCATTCATGCGCAGGCTGTCCTCCACCAGGTCGCTCACGTTCACGACTTCGGTCACTCCGGAGACTTTGGCGTAGCTCTGTTGCATCGCCACGATGTCCTTGATGTGCTCGATGTTCTTTTTGAGCAGGTTTGACTCCTTGAGCAACGCGCTTTGTTCTCGCGTCAAGTGGTCGGCCAACTGGCCGAGATAAGCAGGCAATTGTTTGCCTTTAGGATCAGCGGTCAGGAACGCGCCAAGGTCAGCGGCATGTTCGCGGAACATGGCCGCGACGCGAGCAAGGTTGCCGGCTTTGGACCTTTTTAGATTCTCTGAAACCAGCGTGGTAGAGACGTTCACGCTGTTGAGCACGTTGCCGACGTTGTGCAACACGCCGGTCGCCACTTCGGCCATGCCGGCCTGGCGCGAAGTATCCACCAGTTGTTTATGAACATTCTCCAGTTCGGCTTCGGCGCGCTTGCGTTCCGTGACGTCACGAAAACACCAGACGCGGCCCGCGCTTTTGCCGGCGATGCGTTGGGGCTGGGAATAACGCTCGAACACCCGCCCGTCCTTGAATTCCACCGTGTCATAACTTTCCGCCTCTGGCAGGGCGTACAACTGCTTCACCTTTCGCAGGAACGTTTCTTCGTCCTTTAACTGCGCGAGGACCGCCATCAGCGCTTGCTGGTCGTCTCCTGAAGCCAGGACCTCTTGCGGGAGGCGCCACATCTCGGCAAATTTGCGGTTGAAGTTGGTAATCCTGCCCTGATAATCAACAACCAGGATGCCGTCGGCGGTGGATTCCAGGGTGGCGTGCAGCACGGAAAGGGAGTTGGCGAGCTCCGCGGTTCGTTCTCCGACCTGGCGTTCAATGTCCGCGTTAACCTCTTCCAGGTTCGCACGGCGCGCGGCGACCTCGAGCATATCCCGCAGGCTTTGCCGGATGGAGATGAACAGGAAGGTGTCTTCGAAGAGGACCCAGCCTGCGTGTTCAAACCACCGCCAGGGGCTGACGGTCAGCACGCCATAAACCGACTGTGGCCAGTAAATCCCGCGTACGAAATGGTCAGCCGCCACAATAATGGTCGCCGAGATGAGGACTCGCCAGTCCCGATAAAACGCCAGAAACGCGAGCGAACCAAAAACGTGAAAGTGCGTCTCGATGCGGCCCCCGGTCAGGTGGATCAGCAACGCCGAAGCCAGCATTTGCGCGACGGCGATGGTATGTCGGGTCAGCGCACGGCCCGGTTGCTTCCAAACCAGGAACGCGGGAAAACTGGCGATCGCGCCACCTAAGAAGATCGCAGCCCAGACATGCCAGTGGGTCTGGCTGGAAGCGCCGGCCCAGGTCTTCGGGGAAATCCACAGTGCTGCGGCGATTCCGGCAAGCCATTGAAAGACCATCAACCTTGCGAAGAAACGGTCGGTTCGCCGGTAAATACAATCCTGCCCTTGCTCAAACAGCATCGCGGCGCGCTTCGTCGCGACGTCGTTAAGGGCTGCATAAGCGGCTACTGTTTGCATTTTACACTTCCTTTCTGGCATTCGGCCTCGAAAAGAGAGCAACCGAACACTGGGGTCTGAAGCACCGGGGTTTGAGTTTGTTGGGCCGATTGATCAAGGACCAAAGTCTGCAATGCGCTCCGCCCTGGGTTATCGCCTGAATGGCCGCGTGAAATGGTAATGCCGCCGTGGAACAAGAGATTTCCCTTCGCGTCATAAAGTACTGTGTCGCCGGATGTCTCGGCATGAAACAACTGCGCTTCGTGTCCAGCTTCATCGCAATGAACGGTTACATGCGGAATCGCCGCCGCTTCGCGCCACGAGGCCGTTAGCACCCAATCCCGGACCATTTTGGCCGGCTTGAGGAAGAAAACGTGTGCGTTGATCTGCTCTTGGCAATACGTCATCAACAAGGATAACTCGCTGATGCTCGCCTTTGAACAGGGACAGTGCGGGTGAACAAACATGACTAGCGTGGGGTGATCAGCGTCGCGGGGCACCTGACTTGATTTGGGCCAGATCATCGGCGGTGATCCCGATTGGCCGGGAGCATTGGCGTAGGCGACCATCAGCAGCGTTGCTGTGACAGTCACTCCGAGCCAGATCAACGCGGCAATTATTGTCCGAAATGAGGATTTGGCAGAGGAACGGTCCGGAGCGCCAGCGCCCGCCGCCAGCGGAATGCAAAGCAAAGTCAGCATTGCCCTCCACAATGACTCGAGTGACAATCGTCGTCGTCGTCCTTTTTGTTTTGGCGCGCTTTTCATATTGTCCGCATGGGCAAACTAAAGCCACGCGCAAAACAAGGTGTCACAATCCTGTCACATATCGGCAGGTTTTTCGGCGATCCGCAGATAACCGGACGGTTTGGGGCGTGCATGGGCTTTTTCCGCCGGGCAGGATGCCCCGGCTCTACGGCAGGCGAGACACCGCGAGCGGCCCGCCGCTACGCCGCTCAAACACATACGAACGCGGGCGGGGACTCGTCGGTCTCGCCCTCTCAAAAAAATCATCGCCCGTTCCATTGATGGGCGCTAAAGTCAATTGCTTGCAGGCTGGCCAAGTATGAGTTTTGGACCAAGAGTGTTGATCGTTGACGATGAGGTCCACTTGATGAAGATCATCAAGACCTGCCTCACCAGGGAGGGTTACCGGGTTCTGCAAGCCACGACCGGCGAGCGGGGACTGCGGATGGCGCTGGAGGAAAAACCCGATCTGGTGGTCCTCGACGTCATGCTGCCGGGGTTGGATGGTGTCGCGGTGTGCGCCGAACTGCGGCGGCTGCACTTTCCCGCTCCCGTCCTCATGCTCACGAGCAAGGCGGAAGTGGAGCATCGAATCCGGGGATTGAACACCGGCGCGGATGATTACCTGCCCAAACCTTTTGACCACCGCGAATTCCTCGCGCGCGTCAAAGCCCTTCTGCGCCGCCAACAACGGGATGAGAAGAAAAGTTTCCTCCTGCGATTCGGCGACGCGCACGTTGACCTCGAAAAGCGATCCGCGACGCGCGGAGCCAATCCGCTGAAGTTGACGAAGACGGAATTCGCATTGCTGGATTTGCTGGCGAAGAATGGCGGCAAATCGGTCTCGCGCGAGCAGATTTTGGACTCGGTCTGGGGCTACACCTATTTCCCCACCACGCGCACCGTGGACACTCACATTTATCGCCTGAGGAAAAAGCTGGGCGACGACGGCGAACAGCCGAAATGGATCCAGAAAATCCAGGGAGAGGGTTATTGTCTGTCCGAGTCCACGGTAGTTCAGCCCCCTGAATGACAATCGCTGCCCCGGAGTCTCCGTTCCGCGGTGGAAACCATTCTCGCGAAACATCCGCAGGAGCGGTCATCGTTGCGTGATGCGCAAGATGGCGGCCGTCATTGAATCCTCACTTTCACGAGTTGTTGCCGCTCTTTACGCACAAAGGCCACTGAAAGTCAAACCTTCCTTCCCGCCAGCCGGACGCGGCCACTTGAGCGCGGCCGGTCCCCGGCGGCAGCGGCGCTGGAAGAGCGTTCCGACTGTGCGACAAAAAACTTCTGGCACAACCCATACACTTTTGTATCGTAACTCCCTCTTTTAACCGAATAGAAACATGGAACCAAACGCTGACATCGCACTCATCGGTTTGGCCGTCATGGGCCAGAATCTTATCCTCAACATGAACGATCACGGCAACACCGTCGTCGCTTTCAACCGCACCATTTCCAAAGTGGATGAATTCCTTGCCAAGGAAGCCAAAGGCACCAACGTCATCGGCGCCCACTCGATCGAGGAAATGGTTTCTCTGCTCAAAAGACCTCGCCGCGTCATGCTCATGGTCAAAGCCGGCAAACCCGTGGACGAGTTCATCGACCACCTCCTCCCGCTTCTGGAACCCGGGGACATCATCATCGATGGCGGCAACTCGCTCTTCGAGGACACCAACCGCCGCGCGAAATATGTCGAGTCGAAGGGGCTGCTTTACATTGGCACGGGCGTGTCTGGCGGCGAAGAAGGCGCGCGGCACGGACCGAGCATCATGCCCGGCGGCTCGCCCGCCGCGTGGCCGCACGTTAAACCCATCTTCCAGGCCATCGCTGCCAAAGTGGACGATGGCACCCCCTGTTGCGATTGGGTCGGTGAAAACGGGGCGGGCCATTACGTCAAGATGGTCCACAACGGCATCGAATACGGCGACATGCAGCTCATCTGCGAGGCTTACCATCTGATGAAAGACGGCCTGGGCATGACCGCCGACGAGATGCATCAGGTCTTCGCCGAATGGAACAAAGGCGACCTGGACTCCTTCCTCATCGAAATCACCGCGAACATCCTGGCTTACAAAGACGCGGACGGCCAGCCCCTGGTGGACAGAATCCTCGACACCGCCGGCCAGAAAGGCACCGGCAAATGGACGGTCATCAACTCGGCCGACCTTGGCATTCCGATTACGCTGATTGCCGAAGCGGTTTATTCCCGTTGCGTCTCCGCGCTGAAAGATGATCGGGTGGCTGCCTCAAAAAAACTGCGCGGCCCGAAACCGAAAATACCCGGTGATCGCGCGAAGTTCATCGAAAACATCCGCCAGGCGCTCTACGCGTCGAAGATCGTCTCTTACGCGCAGGGCTACCTGCTCATGCGCGCCGCGGCGAAGGAATACAACTGGAACCTCAATTACGGCGGCATTGCGCTGATGTGGCGCGGCGGTTGCATCATCCGCAGCCGGTTCCTCGGCGAAATCAAAAGGGCGTTCGACAAGAACCCTAAGCTCAGCAACCTGATGCTCGACAAGTTTTTCGCCAAGGCCATCAAGCAATGCCAGCGCGGCTGGCGCAACGCGGTGGCCACCGCTGCCAAAAAGGGCATCCCGGTTCCGGCCTTCAGCACCGCTCTGGCCTTTTACGACGGTTTTCGCAGCGAACGTTTGCCGGCGAACCTGCTTCAAGCCCAGCGCGATTACTTCGGCGCGCACACTTACGAGCGCGTGGACAAACCGCGCGGCGAGTTCTTTCACACCAACTGGACCGGCCGCGGCGGCACGACCGCGTCAGGCACGTACACGGTTTGATTCTATTCCGAGGAAAAATTCCAATCCCTCCCCGCTGAACCGAGGGAAAACATCGAACGGCCAACATCGAACAGCGAACGCCGAAGTGACCAAGGATTCACGCTGCCATTCGATGTTCGGCGTTGGATGTTCGATGTTGGATGTTCCTCTGGGTTAATGGCGAGGGCAGGGAGAGGGGTGCCGATCTGGTTCATCGCACCGATTCAGGTCCACCAGAACCGATCAATTGCGCGATTAAGACCTTAACAGGCAGATTCTTAGCGGGGGCTTGGGGTGTTCCTACACTCGCCGCGCTTAGTCTAGAGTTTTTACCTACCTATTCAATCGCTCGCTTGGCGCTAAGTTAACAGTGCTCATCGCGTGATGATTTTGACTGAAGCTATGAAACCGTTCACACGGATTAACGCCAGTTTCGAGCCGACAGGAGTGCCGGTCCGAGTGCCAAGCAGCGCCCGCCGGTCATCATCTGCTCCCTTCAGGACGGCTTTTTCCGTTTCGAGCGACGACCACTGACTGGAGTCCACAATCCACAGGCGGCAACCAGCGACCGCCGGTTGCCCGAAATTCTTTCCGCCGCACGGGTGTGTGGTGGGAGTAGCAAACAACACAAAACCAAATGAAAGGAAACACAATGAAAACGCTAAATCCTTTAGTCGTGAGACTCGAGGAAAGAATCGCTCCAGACCTGTCGGTGGGGATAGGGGGTACAATCGGAATTGGTCTGGGAATTGGTGTGGGCGGGGGCACGAGCGCCTGCAACGATTCGCGCAGTTCCTGCGACAATAGCACGCAGGATACAAACAGCGGTACCTGTCACTGCGACAGGCATAGCCACTAAAAGCCGAGCCGCACAGTCGGGCCGTTAACGGCCCGGCTATACGGCTCTTGGTCACGGCGCAAGGGAAGGTCGCCAATCCGGCGGCCTTCTCTTCGCCAGAGCGCAGCGTTTCACCTTCCGCGCGCCATGTCAATCATGGAGGGCCCAAAACTGCGAAGCGATCTGGTTGTCAGCCGGCAGCCCCAGAAGGGGCAAGTCACCTTCGTGATCAAAGACCCGGTCAACAGCCAATACTTTCGTCTCAACGAACCGGAGCACTTCATTGCGGCGCAACTGGACGGCTGGACAGGTTTGGAGACAGTTCGGCAGAGGACTGAAGCGACGTTCAATGTCAGGCTCAGTCCACAGTCACTCGCGGAATTCATCAACAGCCTGCGCGACTGCAACCTGCTCGAATCCGCCGCCTCCGAAACGGTTCTGCAGCGCGAGCGACGTCGGCTCGGGGGCAGTCTGCTCTACCTGCGTTTCAAGTTGTTCGACCCGGACGCGCTGTTCAGTTGGCTGGTGAAACGGATTGGCTTTTGCTTCAGCCCGGGGTTCGTCGCCTGCGCCGCGGCAACCATCATTTGGGCGTTGATCCTCGCGGTCGCAAATTGGGACGTCTTTCGGCAGGACTTGATCGGCCTGATTCGTTGGAATGCGTTGATCTGGCTCTTGGCCGCAATGCTCGCGGTTTCGATCGCTCACGAGTTCGCGCACGGGCTCACCTGCAAACACTTCGGCGGCGAGGTGCGAGAACTGGGCGTTCTGCTGCTGTATTTCCAGCCGGCCTTTTATTGCAACGTGAGTGATGCCTGGTTGTTTCCGGAGAAGTCGAAGCGGCTTTGGGTCGGCTTTGCCGGACCTTATTTTGAATTCTTCCTTTGGGCCTGTGCGGTGTTGGTCTGGCGCCTGACCGATGGAGAGACCTGGCTCAACTTTGGGGCCGTCGCTGTCATGGCCGTCTCTGGAATCAAAACGCTGTTGAACTTCAACCCGCTGATCAAGCTGGACGGGTATTATTTGTTGAGCGACTTGCTCGACATGCCGAACCTGCGACGGCGGGCGTATGCTTACCTTGGCGACGCAATCAAGGGCGTCTTGGGCCTGGAGCGGACGGCACCGGCGGAGATTCAACGCCGCGAGCGGCGGGCTTGTCTCGCTTACGGTTTGGCTGCTGCCGTGTTCTCGTTTTCGCTCCTGGGCTTCGCGATTGTGAAGTTCGGCGGTTTCCTGATCGGCAACCGTCATCCCGAAGCTCTCATCCTGGCAACCGGTCTTCTGGGCATGAAGATTCGGCGGCGATTCCGCCGGTTGTTTGGCAAATCTCCAGATCCTTCCAAGCCGGACGATTCTTCCGTCGCGGAGGCTCCGCCCGAGCCGAGCGATCTTCCCATCCCTGAAGCTCCTCCAAACAGCGATCCCGTGGCGTCAACACCAGCCCGAAAAAAGCACAAGCGTCGCGCGTCCCTCAAACGGGGCGTGATCCTCGCCGTCTGCTTGGGAATTGCTCTGCCGGTCCTGTTCTTCGCGCGAATGGAACTCCGCATTTCGGGGCCGTTCACGCTTCAACCCATCCAAAATGCGGACGTGCGCCCGGAGGTCGGCGGCACGATAGAAGAGGTTTTTGTTGATGAAGGGGATTCGGTTCGCGCGGGCGGCTTGATCGCCCGCCTCTCAGATCGGGACAACCGCACCGCACTGTTGCGGACCGAAGCCGACATCGCCCAGATGCAGGCGCAACTCAGGCTGTTGCAGGCCGGGCCGCGACCGGAGGACATCGAGCTGACTAGGATCGGCGTTACGCGTGCTGAAGAACGGCACACGTTCGCCGAGAAAAATCTGGAGCGCGATACGCAGTTGCTCCAGGAACAGCTCATTTCGAGGAAAGACTACGAAACCAGCAAGCAAGCGGTCGTGGAGAGCGAGACCGACCTGGCCGAAGCGAAGAACAGGCTGCGGGTGCTGTTGGCCGGCAGCCGATCCGAGGAAATAGAGGCCGCCAAAGCCGGAATTGACCGACTCGAAACTCAGCGCCGCTACATCGAAGAGCAACTGGGCCACACGAAAGTGACCAGCCCCGCCGCCGGTGTCGTGGTTACGCCTTCCCGGGAACTGAAGGAACTGATCGGAAATGTTGTGAAGGAAGGTGACTTGATCGCGAAAGTGCATGAGTTGAACACCGTGGAACTTGAAACGCCTGTTTCGGAAAAGGACATCGCCGACGTCAAACTCGGACAAAATGTCGCGCTCAAAGTCAGGGCATATCCGGAGCAAACCTTCTACGGCACTGTCACGTCTATCGGCACCGCAGTGCAAAGCGGAGCCACGACGCAAACCACCGCCAGCGGAACTTCGACTTCACCCGCGCCCGGCGCCGCGTCCACGTCGGCGCGAACCGTTCTTGTCACCACCAGGATCGCCAATGAGAACCGGTTGCTCAAGCCCGGCATGACCGGTATGGTGAAAATTTCCTGCGGCGATCGTACCATCTTTGATCTGGTCACGCGACGTCTCGCCCGCACCATCAAGGTCGAATTCTGGTCCTGGTGGTAGTCACGTCAGCCGGCGCACCCATAAACCATCCAACTAGCACCAAACGATGATCGCAAATCTCGAGAGGCCCGAACCCGAAACCGAGGTTCCCCTGGAAACCAACCACGAAGTCGTGGACGACTACGTCTATCTGATCGGCCGCCCGTTGCTTCGGCAGTTCCTGAGCTTCGTCAAAAACCGGTCGCCCAACGGCCGCCTCGCCGATGTCGGCCCGCTCATCGACGAATGGCGCGCCGCGGCCAGGCACGTGTCGAAGATCGAAAAGAGCGAAGCGGGTTGCGCCGATCGTCCGCCCATCCAGCCGTTGCCGGCGCATCTGGAATCACTGCGCGAACAATTCATGCGTGATCCCCTCATCGAGCACGGCTTCAACTCCGTCCCGACCCAGCTCGGTATGGTGGAACTCGACCGGCTGGTCGTTTATCAACATCACATCGATCTGTCGTATGTCGCCGGGTTGAAGGAAAAACTCGGACCGACACCGTGTGCGGAGGAGATCTTTCGACTCTGCCTGCCATCCGACCACCTGAAACCGCCCGTCAAATGGGCGCGCATGCACCGCGACACTTACGTGTTCACTTCGCCGTCGAACGACCTGCGATTTCTCGGCGCGATGCCGTTAAGACCGGAACACGTCGCCGGATACCCGCCGCCCGGCGCCCTCGTCGGCGTGGTGGGCCTCCCGGTGGGATTCGGCTCCAATCTTC
>QHNT01000133.1:0-2667 GCA_003218515.1 Verrucomicrobiota bacterium
CGTAAGCTTGTTTGCGGAGGACGCGCGTCACAGCGACGAAACCTTTTTCATTCACTACGTCTTCGCTATCGACTCGGCGCACGGCTTTTTTATTCTGCGCGCGCCGGTCCCGCCGCAGCGGCCCGAATTTCCTTCGCTGACCAACGCGGTGCCCGCCGTCAACTGGCAGGAGCGGGAGATTCCGGACCTGTTCGGTCTGAAATTGATTGGCCACCCCAATCCGCGCCGCTGCGCGCTGCACGATGACTGGCCGGAAGTGCATCCGCTGCGTAAGGACTTCGACTTGAAAACTGTTCTCCCGCCGTTTGAGGGTGCGCGTCACAAATTTCGGCAGGTCGAAGGCGAAGGCGTATTTCAAGTGCCGGTCGGACCGGTTCACGCCGGGATCATCGAGCCCGGCCATTTTCTTTTCAGCGTCGCGGGTGAGCCGGTCCTGTATTTGCAAATCCGGCTTTTTTACACCCACAAAGGGACGGAAAAGCTTTTTGAAAATCTGCCCCTCGATCACTGCGTCCGGCTCGCGGAAAGCATTTCCGGGGATTCAAGTTTCGCTCACGCAACCGCCTTTTGCTACGCCGTGGAGCGCGCGGCCGAGGTCGAGGTCCCGCCGCGCGCCCGCGTGTTGCGCACCGTCTGTCTGGAGTTGGAGCGCATTTACAATCATATCGCCGATATCGGCGCGATCGCCACTGACGTGGCGTTTGTCGTCGCCAACGCCCACGCGATGCGGCTCAAGGAACGGGTGCTGCGCCTGAACGAAGAACTGACCGGCAATCGACTGCTGCGCGGCATGGCCTGTCTGGGCGGGGTTCGCTTCGATTGGAACGCTGAGCACGTGGAAGCGATCTCGCAGCTTCTCAGGGAACTGGGGCCGGAGTTTGATTCGTTGGTGGAACTGCTCCAGGCTTCGTCGTCCACGCGCGACCGCCTGGAAGGCACGGGAGTTCTCACACCCCAAACGGCGCGCGACCTGGGTATTGTCGGAATTGCGGGACGCGCCTCGGGGCTTGACCATGATCTGAGACGCGATTTTCCGCATGCGGCCTACGACCGCGTCAAGTTCACCGTTCCCGTTTACACCGCCGGCGACGTGCTGCACCGCATGCAGGTTCGCATCGACGAGGTGATCCAGTCCTTCGGCATCATCCGCCAACTGGCTTTTGATCTTCCGGCTGGCGCCGTGCGGACGCAGGTCGCCGAGCCGCCGCCCAATCGAGTCGCGCTCGGATACGTCGAAGGCTGGCGCGGGGAAATCTTTCATTGGATTCGCACCGCGCCGGGCAACCGGCTGGCACGGTGCAAAATCAAGGACCCTTCGCTTCAAAACTGGCCGGCTTTGAGCGAGGCGATCAAAGGGAACATCATTCCGGATTTCCCGGTAGTAAACAAAAGCTTCAACCTCTCGTATTCAGGAACGGACCGATGAATACACACCTACGAATTAAGTTTTATGTTTGATGTTCTTCGCAAAAGTTTGAACACCGGCGTCGTCACGACGGGGTATCCGGCCACACCGCCGGAGGTTTCCACCCGCGCGCGTGACAAACCGGAAATCGATTTCGCAAACTGGAAGGACGCGCGCCCCGCGGCGGCAGCCTGTCCCACCGGCGCGATTGCCTTTGCGGACAGTGATGGCAAACGCACCGCCTCGTTGGACCTGGGCAAGTGCATCTTTTGCGGTCTGTGCGCCGAAGTGGATTCGGCCATCCGCATGTCAAACAAGTGCGAGTTGGCAGTCAGGAGCAGCCGCGACCTGCAGTCACTTGTCCGCTATGAACTCAAGGCGGACGGTTCGCACGAACGCCTGATCGAAGTGACAACAGGGAACACGCCGGCGCGCGGACACAGTTCCTGGCGTGGTGGGGCGAGCGTCCCCGCGAGCCCTGTTCTTCAGGAATTCGTGGCTCATCGGGAGCCTCGCCCCACCGACGGGGGGCTGCCTGTCTCCTCCGACCAACATGAGCCAGGTTCATTTGAGGAAACTGGCCAGCGGTTGAGACGTCGAATCGACAAGATCTTCGGCCACTCGTTGCACATCCGCCAGGTGGACGCCGGCTCCTGCAACGGGTGCGAAGTTGAAATCGCCGGTCTGAACAGCCCGATCTACGATATCGAGCGGTTCGGCATTCACTTCGTCGCCTCGCCGCGTCACGCGGATATGCTGCTGGTCACCGGACCGGTCACCCGCAACATGGAATTGGCGTTGCGCAAGACTTACGAGGCCATGCCGGCGCCGCGACTCGTCGTGGCCGTGGGCGCGTGCGGTTGCAGCGGCGGCATCTTTGGTTCGACCTATGCCACCCTGGGCGGTGTGGACCGCGTCTTGCCGGTGGATGTTTACATTCCGGGCTGTCCGCCAAACCCGCACGCCCTGTTACATGGCATTCTATTGGCGGTGGGCCGGTCGGCGCAAAGCGGAGAGAACAACTTCCAAAAGCCCTCATGACTCTGGACGCTAACTTGCAGCACTACGATTGACCAATCCCCTTTGCGCCGGTATAGTTCGGCCAGTCTGGAATTGGGCCATGAAAACGAATCGAATCATTTGGTGTTGCTGCGCTGTTTCAGTCGCTGCCGCGATTTGCCTGGCGAAGGATAAAGTTCTACTCAAAGCAACGCCAAAAGCCGCTCCAATTGTGACACCGGCGACCGAAACTTCCGCCGCGA
>QHNT01000133.1:2740-13544 GCA_003218515.1 Verrucomicrobiota bacterium
CGGGCGCGTGACCGTGACCAAACCGACACCGCGAGGTCACGCAGACTCGAACAAGGACGGCGCGTTCATGGACGGACGTTTAACCAAATAATTTGCGCGTGGCCGTTCCCGGCGCAAATCAGATTTGGACGATGGACGCAAACCGTCAGCCACGGAGTGGCGCAAGACCGTAGCCCACGGCGTGAGCCGTGGGAAAAATGTGGCATCCCCAAAAGCCCCGGCAGGGGCGACAGAATTCTGGCCGAGGAGGATTTTCTTTCGCGGCTTGGCAGTGACTGTTCAGTGGAATCGGACGCTCGCCCTCACCCCGGCCCTCTCCCCCTGGGAGAGGGAGAAGCTTCTTCAGCTCCGGAGAACGCTCACCATTCAGTGACTTTTCCCGGCGCGGGGATTGCGAGTTGCCTGGGGGGAGAGCGAAAAAACCCAATCACACTCAATCAAGCACAAGGATTCGGTAAAAGCGCTGCGGACTGCTCCCAGGATCGTCGTTGATCGTGAGACTGTCGCCGCTGGCAACGGCATCGGCTTCCACCGGCAACCAGTTCGATTCGTCGAGCGCGTCCTTGTACTCGACGCGGTACGTCTTGCCTGGAACGGTCACGAAACTGATCGCATAACCGCCGTTCGGCACGGGCGTGATTGCCGTTACTTGTGGACGAGGAGCAACGAGGACGCGGAACGTGCGCTGGGCGCGCATCGGCGGCGCGCCGTCGTCGGTGACGCGCACGGTGATCAGATTGGTGCCGGGCGTCTGAGCCGGTGTTGGCCGCCAGGAGAAGAGGCCGTCAGTCGGATTGATCGACGCTCCCGCGGGCGCGCCTGGATCGAGGCTGAAGGTCAGGGTTTGCGGCGGCGCATCGGTGTCCGATGCGCTAACATTGAGCAACAATAATTGGCCTTCGATGACAGTCCGGTCAGCAATGCTCCCCATGACTGGCGGCGTGTTCGATGTGTCCAGGAAATTCACCGCGCGCGGCGTGGGAATCGTCAGAGCGTAGATCGCGGAGGCACCGTCCGGGAAACGGCCCTCACTCGCATCGCTGCCTTGCGCGCCGAACGAAACAAAATCAATGATGGTCCCGTCCGCCGCGAAAAGACCAATCGATTCACCCTGCTTGGAGAGCTTGAAGTTGGCATGAAGATCGGGACGGTTGGTGCTGTTCTGACCCGGTTCGCCGTCCGCCCAGACAAGCAGGTAGCCGTGGGCCGGAATGGTGTAGCCATTCGGGACGAGGAACTGCGTTTTGTTTGTCAGGCTCGTGCCGAGGTAGAAACCCGAAAGGTCAGCGGTCGCCATTCCCGGATTGTAAATCTCAAACCAGTCCTCGAAATCGTTGTCCGCCGGGTCCGCCAACGAGGTTGTGTTGTCTGCCATCCATTCATTGATGAACACATTGAGCGGAGGCGAAGCCGGGTTGTTCGGGCCGCCCGGCGTGGTGTAATAGAAGGTACGCCGTCCGCTGACCGCTCCGTCCGGATAAGAGCCGTAGGAACGGTCCGGCTGCGTCACGCCGTAAGTCAAGTAATCGAACACGTTCGTTCTCCCGCCGGCGAGCTGAACCAAGGCGAGCGATCCGATGGCGGGCGGAATGGTGAAACTCGTGTGCAGTTCGCCGGGTGAGGACTCGGACGGATTGCCGTCGAGCCAGACCACAAGAAATTGTCCCGCGCCGATCGTCGCGCCCGGCGGGAACGCCCATTGCGTTAGATTCGAGTAATTGTTCGCGAGGTAAAGTCCGCCGAGGTCGATGTTAGACCCGCTGCCACTGTAAAGTTCGCACCAGGGATGATGATGTCCGAACCGATCGGTCGCGCCGCTGAGATTGTCCGGCACGATCTCGTTCAACCAAAGCTTCGGAATTGCGGGCAATGAGGCGCGCACTGAGTTCGGAGCGCCTGGCGTGTAGCGCGGGGTCGTGGCGGCCCCGCCTCCGGGCGCGAGGTTGACATCCGCACGAATGCCGCTGCCGGACAATCGGACGGTCAACGTCCCGCCGTTCGTATTTTCCAGATACCAAAAACTGAGCGTGTACGGCTGGCCCGTCGTCAACGCGGGCGACAGCGTCTCCCAGATGGATGAGCCTTGCGTCGTGCCGCCACCGGACGCGACCACGTGCAAGCTCCCGCTGCCGGAATGTTTCACCGCAGTGTTGGTGGTCGAGGCGGCGAGGTTGGCGGAAACCGTCCACGGCCCCGGAAACGCGCTTTCAAAATCGCCATTTTGGACCGAGTTCACGCCGACTTCCGGCACGCTGCCCGGCACCAGCTTCAAGTCGTCGATATACACGTCGCCCGCCGACTGCAGATAAACATAGAGCGTCGTGCTGGAAGCGGCGCCACCGACGCTGAGGTAACGCCATTGCGGCGGCGGCGGCGTAGCGTTCGTTGGAACGGCTGCCCAGTTGGCGACACGATTGTTGTCCTGGGCTGGGTCAATCAATTGCAGCGAGGCGCCGGTGGCGGCGGGCCAGGGCGACTCGCTGTCATAACGCACCTCGTCTATGGTCGCGTCCTGGTCCGGAGTGGCGCCGGGTTTGGTTAACCGCAGAGTCTCGCCGTTGTTCTGCAGTTTGCCGCTGAACTCGCCGACTACGGGAATCGCTCCGCCATAAGCCGCGGCGAAAGCGGTTCTGTCCTCGGCCACGACCAGAAATCCGCCGGGCGAAATGACGCTGCCGCCCGGGAATGTGAAATCGGCCCCGTCCAACCGCCAGCCGGACAGATCAAACGCCACGGCCGTGGAAGTATTGTAAATCTCCACAAACGAGGCATGGGGCGCAGCCGGGTTATACATGATTTCGTTGATGACCAGTTTATCCTGGGGTAATTCGACCGTGCCGGTGTAATCCACGTTGATCGTCGCATTCGCGCTGCCGGCCAGATTGCCTTGCGCGTCGAGACCTTGGACCGTGATCGCGTTATTTCCGCCGGACAGCGCGAGCTGCGCGGTCCAGTTGGAGACGGATGTCCATGTCAGTGGATAAACCACGCCATTGATCGTCATACTGCGCACGTTAATCGGCGCCGTGCCCGTGAGTGTAATGAGATTGCGGTTCGTGCTGAAGTCGGCGCCGCCGTTCAGTGAGATCGAGAAGCTGGCGGGCACATTGGTCATGATCAGGCCGAGCAGGTAATTGCGCCGCTGGCTGATGTAGGTTTGGATCGAGGAAGGACTGTCGATCGTGCGGCCGTTGGCAACCAGCGCGTTATACTTCGCGTTCAGGAGCGGATTGACTTTGGTCGCGAGCAGCGGCCCGG
Source organism: Verrucomicrobiota bacterium (assembly GCA_003218515.1). Lineage (GTDB taxonomy): Bacteria > Verrucomicrobiota > Verrucomicrobiia > Limisphaerales > AV2 > AV2. Next base: position 5,999 of record QHNT01000133.1, read on the forward strand.
TCGCCAGGTCTTGCAGGATTTGCCAATAGCGGCGGCGATACGCCGGCTCCCCCAGGTCGATGCCGCAACTTCTTCCAATGCCCGAAAAAACGTCGTCGCCCGTCGGCCCGAGCGAGGAAAAGGCAAAATCAATGTCCCAGATCATCATCTTCCAGGTGTCGCCCAGCGGCTTGTACGAATACATGTTCTGGCCCCCGCCGTAGGCGAAGCTGTCGTTGTTGCCGACGATGTGCTCGACGGCGTAAGTCTTGAGCCAGTTGTCCACGTCCACCTGCGACTCGAGTTGGCTTCGGTAATTCGCGCCCAGTTGGGGGAAGTTCGCCGCATCCACAAGTGTGAAAAGGTTGGTGTAATTGCTGGCGGACCCGTGCACGGCGCGTTTGGCGAACGTCCAGCGGTAACGCGCGAGCTTCTTCTGGCCGCCTGTCGTGGTGAATTCTTGCAGCGTAGCGCCGTTAGGGCTGAAGGTGGACGCAGCATCGTCGAACTCGAACCACAATTGAACCTTGTGCAGATCGCCAGTCGCGCCGTCCGGGTAAAACTCGTCGGTCATGTCGCCGTTGGGCTGTTGCACGTCCTCGAACATCTCCGCGCGCCGGACACCGTTGACAAACAGGTTAATGTGCCGTCGATAACAGTAAGGCAACCCGATCTGGTTCGCGATCCAATAGGCCGTCTGCTCGCGCTGATACGAATTGTCGCCGCCGCCGTTGCCGGGCCATTGGAGCGTGGCATCGGTCTCGCCTAGCAACGGATCGTCGTCGGGAAACGTAAGCAAATAATCACAGACATTGCCAATGGGCGAATTGAATCCCGGCGCGTGGTACGGGCTGCCGGAATACTCGCCGCCGATATTGTAAATGACGCGGTAGTTGCCATCCACGAATGTGCAGTCGAGCGGCTTGTTGCTCAGGTGCTCGCGGTTCGACCAGCGGTTCAGCGTTGCCTGCGTCATCCAAAGACGGTAGGTGCCGAAGTTGCCGCTTTGCGCGGGATCGTTCCAGCGCACCAGACATTCGCGCCCCGGCGCCTCGTTCGGAAACAACGTCGCGGCGCTCGGCGAGAAATTGTCTGAAGCCTGGACGTGAAACGCGGCGATCTTGCCGGCTGTCTGTCCGGGAATGGCGGCGGAGAACAACCCCGCGCCGTTGTTGGCCATCGTGATGACATTCAGGTTGGTGGAGGGATCGACGCGGTATTTCAACAGGAGTGTCGCCAGACCGTCGGAATCGTGAACGCGCGCGACCACCGTCACAGCCTGGTTGACGACGGGCGACACCGGCGAATGCTTCACGTCCGTGATGGCGGGCCCCACGTTGGGCCTGGCGCGGCTGTTTGGCGCGCCGGGCGTGCCGAGGTCGCGCGCGGTCAGAATATTGCCGGTCGCCTCAAGCCAGTTGCCCTTCAGTCGCAAGAGAATTTCCGGATTGCCGGCGAGCCAGCGAACCTTGGCGCGAAGCGTGGCAGTCTGACCGCCGTTCAAAGGAGACGTGAGCGCGGTGCGAATCCGGTTGGCTCCGGTGTCGCCGCGGTCAACAGCGCGCACGTGCAGGCAGTGGGCGCTGTTGTTGAAGCCGACGCCCGCGCCGGTTTCCAGGCCCGAATCCTCGTGGTTGCCTTGCGCGAACCAGCCGGTTATTCCGGACTCGAAGTCGGAATTGGCGACCAAATTCGGCCCGCTGGCGGCGAACACTTCGACGTTGTCCACCAGACATTCACCCGGCCCCAGCAGGATGATTTGCAGCGTATCGGCCGCGCCGTTGCCGTTGTCCAGCGCACCGGTGAATTCGATGTTCGTCCACCCGCTCTTTCCGGTCTCATCGCTGTCCGCCCAGTTCGGCGCAAGGCGATGATCGCTGCGCGGGTCGATCAATTCGAGACTGCTGCCTCCGCCGTGGGCCCAGCGCCCCCAGCGTCCGCCTGTCCCGTAAGTCGCTTCGTCCACCACAATGTGAATCGTGTTTGTCACCACCTTCCCCGACGAATTTGTTCCGACAATTTCGTCCGGCATCGCGAGCGCCACGTGTTCGCCGCCGTGGGCGAGCGAGCCGTTGAAATCGCCAAGCGCATTCGCTCCGGTCAGAATTGGATAATTCATCAGCAATCTCGCGGCGTTCTTCGCGATGACGAGATAACCTTTCGCCGGAATTGTGGTGCCGGTGGGGATGGTGTATTGGATTCCATCCGTGAAACTCCACCGGCCCACGTCGATGGGCGCTGCTGCGCGATTGTGCAGTTCGACATACTGGTCGTCGCTGTCACCACTGACCGGGTCATACATGATCTCGTTGATGACCACATCAGGGATACGCAAACGCCCGTTCTTCGCTCCGGGCGTTTTCGTTTGGAGCCGGTAAAAGCCCGCCGCGCCGTCGGGAGAACGGCCCATCGCAACGCCGTTCTCCTGCGCGCGGAACCGAACGGAGTCGATCACCCGTGCGCTGTTCGGGTCTTTGAAATAAATCGTTTCACCCGCCGCGCTCAGTCGAAAACCCAGTTGCGTCTCATCGAAGTAAACGAATCCCTGCGGCTGAACGACCGTGTTGGTTGGCAGGACAAACCTGTTCGTCGCAGGGTCATCGGTGAGGATGCAATTGGACAGGTCAATCGGCGACGCGCTGTAGTTGAACAGCTCGATGAAATCGACATCAGGCGGATCGGTGTGGGCGAGAAATTCGTTGATAACAACCGTGCGATAAGGGTTCAGGCCGGTCGTGTCCGCTGCGCCCGGCGACCCGCCCATGACGTCGCTCGCCGCCCATGCTGCCGGATTCCGTTCGCCCAGTGAAGGTCGCGCCAGCAGCAGCGAATGGCCCGCTCCATCCGCCGCCGCGGGCCACGGCGGGTCGCTCGAATAGTTCGCCTCAAACACGATTCCACCCTGCCGATTTCGCAACCGCACTGTGCCGGAGCTGCTCGGCAATTTATTCGTGTAAGGGCCGATGACGTTGGCGATTCCATAAACGCTTTGCATGTCCGTCGGCACGGACGCGACGACGAGATAAGCGCGCGCCGCCAGCACCGTGTTCGACGCAAAAGTGAAATCAATGTCCCCGCTCAGCCGAAATCCGCTGATGTCTTCAACGTAAGGGTTCGAATTGAACAATTCGATGAATTCGAGGTTCTTCCCGTCCACGCGGTTCGCGGGGTGATACATGATTTCCGAAATGATCACCGGCCCATGGCGCGTCGAAGGCCCGATCGGCTCCGGCGGCGGGCGGACGAAGGAGATGTCCAGCGGCGTCGAATCGAGCGTGAATGTCCGCTGCGTGTTCGGCAAAATGACTGTCGGCGTGGTGGCGCGGTCGCGGACGTTGTTCACCGTAAGCGTATAAGTTGTCTTCGGCGCCATCGGTGTCGTCGTGAGGATGATCGTTCGCGTGTCCGTGCCAAATGCTGCCGACAACACCGTCACGCCGTTGTCGATGGCGTAGCTGCCCGTGTTGGTGGCGCTGGCCGCCTCGACCGGCTCCGAAAAAATCACCGTGAGAATCTGCGGATCGCCGAGGCTGCCCACGGCGGTCAGAGTCGGCGGCGTCACATCCGGGTTCACCGTTAGCGTGGCCGACGAACTGTTGGTGCTGCCGTAGGCGTTGACAACGAAACAGCCAAACGCGCCGCCGCTGTCGCCCAGCGCGACGGGCGAAATGAAGTAGGATGAATTCGTTGCGCCGGGAATGTCTGCGCCGTTGCGCTGCCAGTGGAACGTCGCGCCGAGGTAATGCGAGAGCCGAACGGTGAACGTCGCGCTGTCGCCCTCGACCACCGCCACGTTGGTCGGTTGGACCGTGATGACCGGCGGACCCAGGCCGTACGGTACGAGATAAGTTCCGGGTCTCGGAGCGGCACCGTTGGCCGGAGCGGGTCCGCCCGGCATCTGGCAGGTCACCGCGAAGTCGTCGCCGCCGCCGCCTTCCTTTTGCAGCGCTTCGATGTAATAACGAAAGCCGTTGGTCAGCGTTATGGCGGCGGACTTCTGCGTTGCATACGTGTTCCATTCGCGCGAGTTAGTCCAGGCGGTCACCGAAGCAATCTGGACTTTGTGCGCTGGATCTTCGTCCGTGCTCAGGTAAAGAACGGAGTTGTCGTCGCTGGAAATCCAGAAGACGTAGCTGCCCGTCACCGGCGCTACCAGCAACGCGCGCATCCGCTGGCCATAGTTGTCGGCGAAGTTGGAGGGCGCTTCAAAGGCGCTTTCGATAAACTCCTCGTCGGGACTCGCCGGAAATTTCGGTGCGCTCGTCAGGTTCGCGACCGCGTTGCCGTTGATGTTGTAGTACACCTCCCGCACGACACCATTGGTCTGGGCCAATGCGCTGACCGCGAATGAAATGGAAAGGATTGCGACGGCCCGGGCTGAAGGCATTTTCGACAACGACATTACAGTGATTTTCAGCAAGTTGCGTGCTTGCTCCACCTTAAGAATTTCCTTGGGAAAAGTGCAAACCAATTGTGCGCCAAGGGGAAAGGCCGTTTCAGTGTGCCGTCCCTAACGCGTATTTACAAATAACGCCGATCAAGCCGGAAACAGCAGTGCCCCTCACCCTGCCCTCTCCCCATCGGATGGGGAGAGGGTGGCCGAAGGCCGGGTGAGGGGAAAGCCACTCAAAAACCGAGAGCTCCTGGCGAAGTCGTATCGCCTCAGCCCGCGTTCTCCAGCGGCTTCGCCGAAATCTCCAACATCCGTTCAATCGGCAGACGCGCCCGGCGAATGACCGCCTCGGGCAATTCGATTCGCGGGGCGAGGTTCTTCATGCAATCACGCAGTTTTTCGAGGGTGTTCATCTTCATGTAGCGACACTCGCTGCACCTACAGTTGTCCGTTGGCATCTTCATCACGTCGAATACCGGCGCGCAGAAGAACTCTTTTCCCGGACATTCCTTGTGCAACCGATGAATGATGCCCGACTCCGTGACAACCACGAAGCGCCGCGCCGGATTCGTCCGGCAGTAATCAATCATCTTTTCCGTCGAACACACCGCGTCCGCCGCGTCGCGCACCTCGCGCAAACTTTCCGGGTGTACGACGATCTTCGCGTCCGGATGCCGCTCGCGCAGGCGCAGGACGGCATCGCGCCGGAACTCGACGTGCGCGTAACAATTGCCCTTCCAAAGCGTCATCAGCCGGCACGTCTGCTCCATCACCCACGCGCCAAGGTTTTCATCGGGCACGAACAACAGGTCGCGGTCCTTCGGCGCGGCGTTGACGATCCTCACCGCGTTGCCGCTGGTGCAAATCACGTCGCTGAGCGCTTTCACGTCCGCGCTGCAATTGATGTACGCAATCGTGTAGAAATTCGGGTTCGTCGCCTGAAACGCGCGCAGCTTGTCCGCCGGACAACTCTCTTCGAGCGAACAACCGGCGTCCTTGTCCGGCAGCACGACGATTTTGCGCGGGTTCAAAATCTTCGCCGTCTCGGCCATGAAATGCACGCCGCAGAAGACGATGACTTCGGCGTTGGTTTTGGCGGCCTGCTGCGACAGACCGAGCGAATCGCCCACGAAGTCGGCCACGTCCTGGATTTCCGGCACCTGATAATTGTGGGCGAGGATGACCGCATTCAGCTTTTGCTTGAGCGCGAGAATTTCGCGCGACAACGCGTCCGCATTCGCGGGCGGTCTCGGTTTCCAATCCGGGAACCGGTCCACACCTGCGGGTTGAATTTCGGCAACGTCAATCACAAGAAGAAGCTACTGCCAGGGATTTAGGCCGTCAACGAGCGGAGAGGGACGTGAAAAACGCGTCAACGCCGATGCGCACCGTTGAAGTTCAATTGCACCACCAATGCGGGTTCGATCAGGCTCCAGCCGCCGCGTCTGTTCCACACCAACAGCCACTTTCGATTGGGCGCTATCGAGGCAAAATCCTGGTGAGGCACTGGAACGGAACGGTCACTTGGCATTACCAATCGAAACGGGACGAAAGGGTTCGTATGTAATGCTTGTTCAATAGCCTCAATTCTCATGGTGCACACAGTAGCCCCTGTCTTCTTTGCATGTCAACCGCTGTCGGGGCGATATACCCCAGCCGCAGAATCGCTTTTACTTTGGGCTTTATTTTATTCGTGGATTTCTCAAAGTCTGACTCGGTTCCATGAAAACAACAGTCATGCTATTCTTTTCTCATGTAGATGCTGAAAGCGTTAAGAAAGAGGCGACACAAAAATAAAACGCAACATCCTCTTTCTCGCACCCTGGCTGCTGCTAACCAGCAAAATCCCGACGAAGGGTTCAAATACAAATGAACAGAAGAACGTTTTTGGCAAGTATGAGCAGCTTGGCGGCCCTGGGTGCCACCCCGGTGCCAGCCGAAGGCCGGGCCGCAAAGGTCAAAACCACCTCCAATCGCCCACCACGAAAGGTGATCGTCGGCACAGCCATGCAATCTTTTTGGGGGCAGTATCCCGGCCTGCACAATCGTCTCGATCAACTCGCGGGAATCGTGGACCAGATGGCCGCGCAGGCCAAAACGAAATACAGCCGCGGTCTCGACCTCGCGGTGCTCCCCGAAACGGCAATCACTGGCGAAGCAGACGGAAATGCGTTGGCGCACTCGGTTCCTTTCGATGGATTGGTGCAGGAAGTGTTCACCCGGAAAGCACGCGAGCACGGTTGCTATATCGTGGTTCCGACCTACTTGCTCGATTCGAAAGAAAAGAAATTGTGCTCGAATGCGGCGATCCTCGTCGGACGCAAGGGCGAAGTAATGGGAACCTACCGCAAAATTCATCTCGTCGTCTCGCTCGAGCGTGGAACCATGGAGGGCGGCGCCACTCCCGGCGACGCGCTGCCGGTCTTCGACTGCGACTTCGGCAAACTCGGAATTCAAATCTGTTACGACATGGAATTCGAGGACGGCTGGACCGAACTGGCGCGCCGCGGGGCGGAACTCATCGCCTGGCCGACACAATCGCCGCAGACCTCTCAGCCCGCCTTCCGCGCCAGGGAGCATCGTTGTTACATAGTCTCCAGCACCTGGCGGCATAACGCTTCGATCTTCGAACCCACGGGCAAGATCGCGGCGCAGATTAAGCCGCCGCAGAGCGTCCTGGTCCACGAACTCGACCTCAGTTACGCTCTGCTTCCATGGAGTTCAAAGTTGCGGAATGGAGAAGCGCTCCGGCAGGTTTACGGTGACAGAGTTGGTTTCCATTACTACGAAGACGAGGATTGCGGCATCTTCTGGTCCAATGACCCCAGGATCACGATCGGCGAAATGGTGCGCGCGATTGGCGTGTTGGAACTCGAGGATGAAATGGCGCGCGTCCGGGAGTTCTATCGGAAAGCGAGGGCTCGGAGGTAGACAAAGCGATATAAATGTGCGGCGCCGGGTCAGGGGCCCCCGGCCGGCCTCCAAGAGCGAGGCCTGGGGTTTCGACATTTTGTCGGGCTTGGACAGTTCGGAACGCCAACGGCGTTCTGAAACAGAGCCCAAGGTTGGGGCGCAAAGCGCCTACTTTGGGTCGAGGGTACGAACGAGATGTCAACCCCAACGGGGTTGTGTCCCATCGCCCCGTCCGACCTCATGTGGGCGAAACCAATTGAC
>QHNT01000134.1 GCA_003218515.1 Verrucomicrobiota bacterium
GCGGACATCGGACTGGTGACGCAGGCGGACGCGACGATCTCCTTCGCCGGCACGGAGGGTTACATACCGCCGGAAGGCCCGGGAACCGTCGCCGCCGACCTCTTCAGTCTCGGCAAAGTCCTCTACGAGATGTCCACCGGCAAAGACCGCCAGGATTTTCCCGAGCCGCCAACGCTGTGGGACGGCATACCCGACGAACCAGTGTGGCGCGAGTTTCACGAGGTGCTGTTGAAAGCGTGCGAACCGCAGGTGCGGATGCGTTACAAATCTGCACGAGAACTGCGGAGTGATCTGGCGTTGTTGCAGAGCGGCAAATCGGTCAAGCGCGTGCACCTGCTGGAAAAAAGGCTCGCCCGGTTGACCCGAATCGGCGCGGTCGCCGGCGCCATCGCCGTCCTGGCGACGGCGGGTTACTTCTACCAGGAGCGCCAGTCCCAACAGATTCAGAGTCTGGCGCGAGCGGAAACCCGCCAGCGCCAGCGCGCCGAAGACGCGTTGTTCAAACTGCAGATTCAGAAGGCCGACGAGCTGTTGAAAGGCGACGATTCCAGCGCCGGTCTGGCTTACCTGGCGCGGCTGTTGCGAAACGATCCTTCCAACAGACTCGCCGCTCAAAGGCTCTTTTCGGCCCTGTCGCAGCGGGCGTTTGCGGTTCCCATTGTCGGCCCCATCAAACACGAGAAGGAAATCCTTTACGTCCGTTTCAGTCCGGACGGCAACAAAGTGCTGACGGCATCGGCCGACGGCACGGCGCGCATCTGGGACGCGGCCACCGGCCAGCCACTCACCTCGCCGCTCCGACACGAGCGGGAAGTCTGGTATGCCGAATTCAGTCGGGACGGACAAAGCGTCGTTACCGCCTCGTTCGACAAGACCGCGCGCGTTTGGGACGCCAGTTCGGGCAAACCGCGCGCCGAACCTCTCGCTCACGCGGACAAAGTCTGGTCGGCCAGATTCAGTCCCCGCGGAGATCGTGTCGTGACGGCTTCCGAAGACGGCATGGCGCGCATCTGGAACGCCCGCACCGGGCAACCGTTAACGCCTACACTGCGTCACGGGGCCAGCGTCAACTTTGCTCAATTCAGCCCGGATGGAAAATGGGTCGTCACCGCTTCGGACGACAAAACCGTTCGCATCTGGGACGCGCAAACCGGACAACCCCTCACCCCGTCCCTCTCCCCATCCGATGGGGAGAGGGAGACAGGGAGAGGGGCCACGGCCATCCAGCACGCCGCGCCGATTCGTTCCGCCCGATTCAGCCCCGACGGCCAGCGCATTATCACAGCCTCGGAGGACGGCACCGCCTGCCTCTGGGACGTCCGAACCGGCCAACGAGTGGGCGAGCCGCTGCGGCACGACGGGTCGGTCGTCTTCGCCCGGTTCAGCGACGACGGCCAACGGATTGTCACCGCTTCCGCGGACCGCACCGCGAAGGTTTGGGACGCGCAAACCGGCCGGTTGATCGGCGAACCGTTGCGGCATTTCGGTTACGTGCGCTTCGCGGAGTTCAGTCGGGATGGCAAAAAAATCGCAACGGTTTCGACGGACCGCACTGCGCGCATCTGGAGCGCGGCCACCGGACAGCCCCTGGTCGAACCGATGCACCTTGGTGGCGAAGTCAAGGCGGCGGAGTTCAGTTCGGACGGGACGAGAATCGTGACGGCCGATTCGAGCGGCGTCGCATTGATCTGGCGGGTGCCGGTGGAGGCGACACAATTCGCGCTCACGCACAGAGGCGCCCTTCACTCCGCTCAATTCAGCGCGGATGGGCTGCGCGTGATCACCGCGTCGGATGACCAGACCGCTCGCATTTGGGACGCGCACACCGGACGCGAGTTGACGCCGCCGTTACAACACTCCGCGCCGGTGCTTGCCGCGCTGTTCAGCCGTGACGGCCAGCATGCGCTCACGGCTTCCAAAGACGGGATCGTTCACGTTTGGGATTTGCGCACAGGTCGCGACTCGATCCCTCCGCTCAGGCATGCGGCGGCCATCAGATTCATCCAGTTCGGCCCCCGAGAAGAGCGCATCCTGAGCGCCGGAGACGGCGGGAACATCCGCGTTTGGGACGCCCGGACCGGCCGCGAAACCATCAGGCCCCTGCAACTTTCCGGCGAGATTCGGGCGGCGCAACTCAGCGCCAATGGTGATTTGGTGATTGCCTGTTCAGGAGATAACTCGGCGCAAATCTGGGACGCGACCACTGGCCGTCCCGTCGGCGAACGCCTTCGCCACGACAACGTCGTCTGGTTCGCCCAACTCAGCCCGGACGGGCGCTGTGCCGTCACCGCTTCGAGCGATGGCACCGCCCGAATCTGGGATTCGCACACTGGCCATGCACTCGGGAAACCGTTGAAACATTCCGGCCGGGTTGGATTTGCCGGATTCAGCCCGGACGGAAAACGTGTGGTCACGATTTGTCCGGACAACACCGCCACAGTCTGGAGCGTCGCGGATAGCGGCATTACCGCCGAACCCATCAAGCACGCCGGCGAAATCCTCTCCGTCCAGTTCAGCCCGGACGGCAGGCGGATCGTGACCGCGTCCCGCGACCGTACCGCCCGCGTTTGGGACACCCTGACCGGTCTGCCGCTCTCCGTGGCGTTCAAACATCGCGGAACGGTTGAGTTCGCCGAGTTCAGTCCTGACGGAGGCCGAATCGTCACCGCGTCACAGGACGGCACCGCGCGGATTTGGGACGCGCCCGACGTTCCGTTGCCCGTGCCGATCTGGCTGCCGCGGCTGGCGGAATCGCTCGCCGGCCAGCGGATGGATGAGATGCAAATCACCTACCCGCGTTTGGAGGAGTTTTGGGAACTGAAAAAGGGGGTGATGGAAAGCTCGTCCAACGATCCTTACGCTACCTGGGCCAGGGGGCTGTTGCAGAATTGACCGTGGTGAGCTGACCGGGAGCGGCCTCCGCCACCGGCAAATTCTCGGTCGGAACAGATCGATGTCCAATTCTTTATGAACCGGTTTTGTCAGCCCGCGGCAGCTATCTCGTTTTCAGCAGAAACCCAACAGGGTCTTCTCATTGGCGTCGCGGCGATCACCGCTCGCGTCCTGCTCGGAAAATAGTTTGTTAAAATTTCCCGCCCCGCCCGAGTTACTAAGGAGATCATGCTCCGTATTGTGGATTCGAGTTCTATGAGCGCTTTCGAAATGTGGGTGGCAAAGGTGACTCACCCGGTCCGGTTGGCGACCTCGCCGACCGGAAAGGCAAAAGGCGTTGGCGATCAAAACTGCGACGGAACGGGGCGCTTTTCGATCCTTCCGCCAACTGGCCACCGGGCAGAACATGCCAATGGCTTGTGTTGAGCGGAATTGCTTTTCGGACTCGATCTAACAACAAAGGCTAATATGCGAAAAGGGCTTTCAAACCTACTGGTCACCTTGACGACCGTTTGTGGGTTGATGCTCTTCGGATCGGGTGCGACGGCTCAAACGCCTAGCCGTTTGTATTATGAAGTCGTTGACATTCCTACTCTAGCCGGCAACAGAGGTGAGGCGTGGGCGATCAACAACTTTGGAGCTGTGGCGGGAGACGCGAACCTTTCGCCCGATCAGCCAGTTCATGCTTTCCTATACTTATCAAATACTCTCTCCTACTTAGACCCATCTGACCTCACGAGCCTGGCTTACGGGGTCAACGACAGCAACCATGTCGTTGGCGAATTCTTTGCTACGACTACCAGCAAGGAGACCGCGTTCCTTTACGTGGGTGGCAACTTTCAAAATCTGGGGACGCTGGGTGGGGACTCCAGCTACGCTTCGGCGATCAATAACAAAGACCAAATCGTAGGTTTTTCGGATACGACAAACAATCTCGCTTCCCACGCTTTTCTGTACGAAAACGGGCTGCTGAATGATATTCACGCGGTCGGTTCCGAAAGTTACGCAGCCGCGATAAATGACGGCGGCCAAGTCGTGGGATATTTTCGAGAGGTTACCTCGATTCGGAGACACGCGTGTGTTTGGACGAATGCGACGAGTGGTTCCATGATTGATCTTACGCCCTCTGCAACCGATGACAATGAAGCCGACGCCATTAATAACAGCGGCGTGATTGCGGGTACGACCTCAACCGCTTCCGGACAATCTCATGCCGTCATTTACAGCATCGCGGGCGTCGGGGTGACAGTCCTCGATTCCAGACCGAGCGGCGCTTCTGGAATCAACGATAAGGATCAGGTGGTCGGCGGAGCGACCGTTACCGACGCTTTCGGAATTGTTACGGCACACGCTTTACTTTGGACGGATGGCCGAAAGATAGACCTCAACACTCTCATACCGACAAATTCGGGTTGGGTGTTGAAAAACGCCACCGCCATCAACAACTGCGGTCAGATCGTCGGTTGGGGCTATGCTCCGAATGGGCAATCGCATGGTTTTCTGCTGAATCCCTTGCCGAAGATCACGGTTTGCGATGTGAACACCGAGGCGGTCGTCGCTCCCATCACGGAACCCTGTATTCTTCGCTACAACGATGATCATAATTCAAATACGGTTCGACGTAGTGGGCTGTTACTTAAGATTAAAGGTCCACCGTCAACGACGATGCGCGCCTACGTCAGCGCCGTTCGACCGAGCGGTGGACATGATCACGGCGCCAACGCGAAGGATCCGGCTCGACCGCACGGCTGGTTACGCCCAACATGGACGAACAATTTCCCTCCTTATCATGGAGAGGCTGGCTTTTGTGAAACGGGAACCACGAATTATAGCACCTACGCTGATGGACTCACGATCACCAACAACGCGCAAGGAAACAGCCGCCTTTACTACATCGCTCCTGAACTGTGCGGCCAGGAGAGAGTGACAGTCGTGGTCGAAGGCGACGAGATAGACGAAGAATGTCACACTCAACCCATTGACGTAAAAATCCCCGGCCTGGTGCTGATGGCTCCCAATCCGGACATTGAGTTCATAGGCACGACGCCTCGCCACATCACCAACCATTACGGTACGTCCAAGTTTATTAAAGCGTTGAATGCGCTGGCCAGGAACTACGCGGCGGAAACGCCCCGCGGCACTTTGCCCGCCGCCGCCCCGCTTCTGCCTCTCAACGACCTGTCGCTCGAAACCGGGGGGCTGTTCGATCTGAGCGACGATCCAATCGGCCACCCCAACAAGTGTGACCCTACCAATAGTGTCATCTGGCATCATTCGCACTTCGGGCACCGCGTGGGTTTCGAGGCAGACGTCGGAGGGCCTAACAAAGGCCATGGTTTAATACCCGAAAACGCCACTTTTAATCGTATCCTGAAAGAACAGGGATGGTTCTATGCCATCCACGAAGGATTGCCTCCCTCCTCGGCGCATTACCACCTCATCCAAACGGGTCAAGGTAAGGTGTTCATTCAACTTTCCCTCAAGCCCCCCCAAATCGTCGGCTGGGATGCGACCAACCGCATCATAACAGTTCGTCTCCCCTACGATAACCGCGGCGGCCTGGACGCCGATGCTGTTACCCTGACGAACATCATGACCACGAACGTCGTAACAGTTCAAACGCCGGCGACGCCTGCGGCTTTGGGAGCGGCCAGGATTCGTGAGCCACATTCGTTGGACCTGTCTTTCAGAATTCCGACTAACGTCACTCACCAAACCATTGTTAAGCTGGCGGGTGTGACCACGTCAGCGGACCGACCCGGCGTAAAATTCAGGTTTCCAGAGGGAGTCGGGTATCAAACGTACACCGTGAAAGTTCCCACCAATAATCTTGCGCCTCCACACTTCGCGAAATCAAGTGTCCGCAAGGCTAGCGGCAACTCCGGCTGGGAGCTACAACTATCCGATCCCGACCAGGCTGCTGTGCCGGGCAGCACCCTCATTTACCATGGCAGAATTGACAATTTAACAGGCTCTACGCTGCTGCTCGCCGGTTTGCAACTCAGCTTTGACACCACGGCACCGCGAGAAAGTTACGAATGCGATATCGCCGATGAGTTCTTTGTAACCGGTGGAGTCATCTCTCCCGATGGTTATGATGGCCCGCTCATTGTTCTGCATTGGCTTTCCGCGCCGCCCGTCGGTTCAATTGGACAGGGAACGTTGAGCCTGACTGTCGGGGATGATCCCTCCGCGGAAACGCAATCCGCCGCGTTTTCTTCGGCCTTCCAGCCGCAACGTCTGAGCGCAACCTTGGCCCAAGGCAAAGTAATCCTTTCCTGGCAGGAAACCGGCGCGGGGCTGGTGCTGCAAACGTTTGACGAAACAGAAGAAGAACCCGGCTGGCTGAACGTTGATGCGCCGGTTCTGGAATCGGGAACCAGCCGCAGCGTGGAACTCGACCCGTCTGACTTGATTCGATTCTTCCGTTTGGCATCGCCTTGAAAAAGCCGAGGGAAAATGGCCGCCCTGGTTGCCCTCGATTTGACCCGCGCGCTCTGATGCCAAAGAATGCTCTCCATTGCGCTTCATGGAGAGCCTCCTTTCGCTTTTGCGCACGCATTGGGGCCATGAACCAGATTGGCACCCCTCTCCCTGCCCTCTCCCCGCAAGGCGGGGAGAGGGTGGCCGAAGGCCGGGAGAGGGGCGGTTCATGGAAAGCTTCCGCGACTTCACAATCGCGCTTCCGAACCATGAACCGGTTACGACGAACTTTTGTCGCATATGCAACAAAAGATTGCCGCATGTCCATGGAAAGAATCCCCGAACTTTGTGCGCGTCTTGCGGCCCTGAACCGGCCGGCGACCCACACATGGCCGCCGAAAACCTTGAACTTGGCCCGCTGGTTTCCTTTAATCACCGCGTGCCTGCCAAAGTCATCGCCATCGCCAACCAGAAGGGTGGCGTGGGTAAGACCACCACCGCGGTCAATCTCGCAGCGTGTCTCGCCGCGGTCGGCAAACGCGTGTTGTTCATCGACCTCGACCCGCAAGCCAACGCCACGAGCGGCCTCGGCATCGAAAAAATCGCGGGTGCAAGCGCGTATCGACCGTTGCTCGGCGAAGGAGCTCTGACCGGGAAAATCCAGCGCACCGCTTACGACCGGCTCGACATCATCCCGAGCGAAGTCGATATGTGCGGCGCCGAAATCGAAGTGTCGCGGCTGGAAAATCATTTGCACCGATTGCGCCAGGCAGTGGAGCCGTTGCGCAACGACGGCCAGCACGAACTGATTCTCGTCGATTGCCCGCCGTCGCTGGGGATTCTCACGCTGAACGCGTTCGCCGCGGCGGACTATCTCATCGTGCCGCTCCAATGCGAATATTACGCGCTGGAAGGCGTCGCAATGATCAACCGTCTCTTGAATCAGTTGCGCGAGTCCGGCGCGAACTCGCATCTCGAATTGCTCGGCGTGTTGATGACGATGTTCGACGGGCGCACCAATCTTTCGCACCAGGTCGTCGGCGAAGTCCGGCAGCACTTCGGTCCGGTGGTATTCGACACAGTGATTCCGCGCACAACCCGCCTCGCCGAAGCGCCCAGCTTCGGCAAGCCGATCATTTACTACGACAAATACAGCACCGGCGCCGCGGCGTATGAAGTCCTGACGCAGGAGGTGCTGGGGCGGTTGAAAAGTTAGAACCAGGTTTGGGGTTCGCAAGTCCAAAGCATGGCTTTGCAGCGATGTCTCCGGCAAGGTTGCGATGAAGCGATGACGAAATCCAAATGCCCAATGACGACAGAAGCCCGAATGACGACTAGTTAGAGCAATTGCCAAAATAAATTTCCGAAATGAAACCGATGGTCGAATGTCCAACGGCTCCCCTCACCCTGCCCTCTCCCCTCATCGGATGAAGAGAGAGGGTGGCTTCAGCCGGGTGACGAGACTTCCTGCACACGACGTTGATCGGAAATTACTTTTGGCAACCACTCTAAGCGACGCGGCTGCGGTCGCAAGTCATGCGGATTTCGGGCAGCGTCATTCTTTCGGCATTTGTCATTCGGAATTCGCCATGGGCCATCAACGCCGCTCGATTTCTCTCCTCCTCAATCCAATCTGCATCCTTTACACGCGCGAGCATTTCCCCGAAGCTCCCGCACCTTGTTATGGCGAAGCCAATCGTCGAGATGGAGATCGAGAAGGTCACCATGGAATTGCCGGACACCAAAACCATCCGGCTGAAGTGGCCGGACGGTTACAACCCGGACTTCAAGACCGGCCAGTTCATCACGCTTTACTGGCCCGACACGCCGAGCTACAAGCGCGCCTACTCGCTGTCGTCCTGCGCGCTCGACCGCGGATTCTTCGAGACGACCGTGAAGCGCGACGGCAAAATGGGCACGCGCATTGTGGATTGGGCGAAACCGGGTGACAAAATGTTCGTCATTCCGCCGACCGGCAGGTTCCTGCCCGTTTACGAGCCGAACAAACATCTGATCTGCGTCGCCGGCGGGTCGGGTGTGACCCCCTTCCGGGCCTTCGTGCGCGAGGCGACGAAGCGCAAGCTGGAAACGAAGGTCACGATTCTTTACAGCGTCCGCACCACCAACGACATTATCTTCAACGAGGAATTCCACCAGTTGCAGTTGCAGAACTCGCAATTCAACTTCTTTGTCACCTGCACTCGATTGCACCCCCAAGATCCCTGGACCGGACGGCGCGGCCGCATCACCGCCGAATGGGTCAAGGAACACATTCACGATCTCTCGAACACTGTTTTCTACGCCTGCGGTCCGAACGAACTGGTCGAGTTCGCCGAGCATCTGGTGCTGGCCGAAATGAAAGTGCCGAAGGAACAGATCAAGACAGAGAAATGGGGCTGAACAAATTCGGAATGCGGATTGCGGAATGTAAAACCTCGATTTGCTCATGCTGAAACGCACTCCACTTTTTGAAGCGCATCAGAAACTGGGCGGCAAACTCATCGAGTTCGGCGGTTGGGAAATGCCGGTGCAATACACCAGCATCCTGGACGAGCACCAGGCCGTCCGCACCGCCGCGGGCCTCTTCGATATTTCGCACATGGGGGAGGTGGTGGTCAGCGGACCGCAAGCGGAGGCTTTCCTGAACCAGACGCTGACCAACGACGTTCGCGAACTGGCCGCAGGCAGGGGCCAATACACCCTGATGTGCAACGAGCGGGGCGGTGTCATCGATGACCTTTACATCTTTCGTCTCATGCGAACCGAGTTTCTGCTGATCATCAACGCTTCCCGCACAGATCGAGATGTCGAATGGATGACGCAACGACTGGCCTCAGGTCCTTATGCTTCGGACGTTAAAGTCACGAATGCGTCCGACCGTTTCGGAGCGGTCGCCGTGCAGGGGCCCAGAGTCAAAGAATTCATCAACGGTTGCATTGTTGGCTCTTCAGCCGGGCCGACCGAGGTGGACCAGGCGAGCGATCTCCAGAAAAACGAATTGGGACTTTTCAACTTCAACCGCATGGTCATTTACGTCGCCCGCACCGGCTACACCGGCGAAGATGGTTTTGAAATATTTGCTCCGCTCCAAATCGTCGCGATCTGGAACAAGCTCCTCGAGGTCGGCCGTCCGTTCGGCTTGAAACCGTGCGGGCTCGGCGCGCGCGACACGTTGCGAACCGAGATGTGTTATCCGCTTTACGGACAGGAGCTGGACGAGCAGACAACCCCGATCGAAGCCGGCCTGGGTTTTTTTGTGGCGCTCGACAAAGGTGACTTCGTCGGACGCGCGGTGTTGGCCGAGCAAAAGGAAAAAGGCGTTTCCAAAAAATGCGTCGCGTTCAAGATGACTGACAAATCCGCGCCACCACGTCCGCACTACGGGATCTGGAGCACGGGCGCAGACGCAAAACACATCGGCGAGGTGGTCAGCGGCACGCAGAGCCCCTCGCTCGGCGTCGGCATCGGGATGGGTTATGTGCCGCCGCAATTCGCGAAGCCGGGCACGGCGATGGAAATCGAGATTCGCGGCAAACGCGCGCCGGCGGTGGTGGTGCAAAAACCACTTTACCGCAAACCAACCAAGGGATGACCGCCGGCAAAAAACGCACCCGGCGCAAAATTTATTTTCTTTGTGCGCCTTTTGTGCCTTTTAGTGGCTGAAGATTTGAACCAGCCATGACCAACATTCCTTTCGACCTCAAATACGCCAAGTCACATGAATGGGTGCGCGTCAGCGGCGACACCGCCACCGTGGGCATTACCGATCATGCGCAGCACGAACTGACCGACGTGGTCTTTGTCGAACTGCCGGCGGTCGGACGCCAGGTGAAGGCCGGCGAAGCGTGCGCCGTGGTGGAATCGGTGAAGACCGCCAGCGACATTTACTCGCCGGTCAGCGGACAAATCGTGGAGGTCAACCAAGCTGCGGTGGACAATCCGGCGTTGGTCAATACCGAGCCTTATGGCGGCGGTTGGTTCTTCAAAATCCAATTGAGCAATCTGGTGGAGTTGAACAACCTGCTGTCACCAGAATCTTATAAAGCCCAAATCGGGCAATAGGCCCTCACCCATTCCCAAAAGTAACGCGCGCGGCTGCACCATCGCAAATGCGAACCGCGCGCGGGCTGGACTGGGAGCAAACCGGAGAAAAGCACAAACCGATTTAACCACCCAGATGCCAGAAGAGCAGTGACACGATGAAAGCGATGTGCAATCCCATGAATAGCAGGAACGCCCGGAGGATCAGCTTACGCGGAATCGAGTCGTTGAACCGGCGATAAACCGCGGCATCCGCCGGAACGCTTCCCGCGTCGCCAACAGCGAACGGGTTGTTCTGGGCGATGTCTTGTCCGCTCGCAGCTTGCGTTTTGGACAGCTCGTTCATCATGCCGGACGTTGTTCAGCACCAGCCATGCCGAGTCGAATTTCCTCATAATTGCGCAGGCGGCGTTGAGCCCTTTGTCCTATCTGTGGACGAAACGTGTCCTGGCGGCAAC
>QHNT01000135.1 GCA_003218515.1 Verrucomicrobiota bacterium
CCAGACCGTGACCGTCCAGACCCCGTCCGCGCCGGGTACCTATTGGCTGATCGCGCAGGCCGACGCGTCCGACAACGTCCAGGAGCTTTCGGAAAACAACAACTTTTTCGTCAGCGGGACGCCCCTCACCGTCCAGCCGGCCTACACCGCAACGTTGGCGGTGGACGTT
Source organism: Verrucomicrobiota bacterium (assembly GCA_003218515.1). Lineage (GTDB taxonomy): Bacteria > Verrucomicrobiota > Verrucomicrobiia > Limisphaerales > AV2 > AV2. The sequence continues at coordinate 170 of QHNT01000135.1, forward strand.
CACAGCGCGCTCGCGAACACACCGATCCCGATGCACGGTCTGGCTACACTGGGCGGCGCCCCTTCGCCGGCGGCGTTCGTGCCCATCACGATCCACGTGAAAGTGCGAGGCACAGATCGGACCTACAACGTATTGAGCGCCGCGGACGGCACGTTCACGAACGTGTTCGATCCGTTGCCGAATGAAGCGGGCAATTATCAGGTCGCCGCCGCGTTTCCCGGCGTGGCCAATCCGCCGGCGCAAGACACCTTCACGCTGATCGGTATGAGCATCGCGCCGGTTTCGTTGGTGAGCGTGATCGAGGGGACCAGCGTCACGAACACGACTCACCTGGACAACCTGAGCGACGTGCCGTTGACCGCGCTGAGCGTCACCGTCGTGACGAACCAACCCAACCTGGCAGTGACGGCCAGTCTGGAGACGAATGCGCTGGTTGGATTCGGGAGCGCAAACCTCAGATTCATCATCACGGCGCTTGACCCGTCGATTTTCCAAAGTCCCGTGGTGTTGCGCGTGAGCAGCGCCGAAGGCGCGACTGCCACCCTGACGATTACGGTCCGTGTCGAGGCTCTGCGCCCGCGGCTGGCCACCGTTCCGGCGTCCCTGAACGGTTCCATGTTGCGCGGAACGCAAACGCCTCTCGCCTTCACCCTGGCCAACCAGGGAGGCGTCGCCACTGGTCCATTGCAAGTCGTGCTGCCGAACGTACCTTGGCTTTCGCTGGCTTCATCCAACCAGCTTCCTCCGCTGCCGGCCGGCACGAACACGGTCATTACTCTCTTGTTGAATCCGGCGGCCGATTTGCCGCTCGGCGATTACAACGGCACGCTCGTCGTTCAAAGCACCAACGCGGGGCTTTCCGTGCCGTATTCCTTCCGCGCCGTGTCGGCTGCGACCGGCAACATGCTGGTCAGCGTCGAGGACGAGTACACCTACTTCGCTTCGGGCTCGCCGCGCGTGACGAACGCCCTGGTCGTACTGAGCGACGCGTTGAGCCAGACGCCCGTCGTGACCAATTACACCGGGCTGGACGGAACGATTTTGTTCACCAACCTGACTGAGGCGTATTACCTCGTCGATGTCAGCGCAACCAACCACAGTTCCTTCCGCCAGACCGCGCTGGTGGCTGCGGGGGCAACGACAAATGTGGTGGCGTTCCTGACGCGTCAGACCGTTCATTACAGTTTCACGGTCGTCCCGACCACCGTCCAGGATTCGTATATTTTCACCGTGGAGAGCACATTTGAAACTCAGGTACCGATTCCCGTGGTGACCATCGAGCCGTCGTCCCTGGATTTGTCACAGTATCCCGGAACCGAGTTCCAGGTGGACCGTGCCGGTCATGGTCAAGCGCACCCCGCCGCCCGCGCCCGCAGCAGTCTCCAAAGCGGGCGTGCAAAAGCAGGATGCCTTGAGCGGCGAATGCTCGGTGACAGGAGAAATGCTCTGGAACTATTTGTGCGGTCCGAGCGTGGTGGACAAAAGCACGGCATTTTACGCGTTCGATTCCACCGGATGCGACCTGGTCGCTCTCTATCGCCAGGTTTACCATCTGGTGCCGGATTCGCCGGCGCCGGGACCGGGACCGGTCATCGGGTCGGACGATTTCTTCGATTATCTGGAGAGCCTCAACCCGGTCACGGACTTCGAAGCGCCGGCGGGTTACCATTTCGAGTGCAATGCGGCGCCCGGAGCGGCGGGCGCGGTGAGGAGCCGCGCTTCAGCATTGGCCAGGCAGGATAGCTCCGCGAGGAAACAGGCGGACGGCAATTCCGCTTGCGCCAAGGTGCAACTGCGCCTGGATCAGAAAGGCGTCCTGACCCGTGACGCTTTCAAAGCGACGCTCGAAATCGACAACGATGTCCCCAGCCCGCTCCAAAACGTGCGCGTGGACCTGCAGATCACCGGTCAGAATGGCACGCAGGTCATTACCAACTTCGCGATTACTCCGGCCGCGCTTTCCGGCCTCACGGCGGTGGACGGCACGGGCGCATTGGCAGGCAACAGCGTGGGAACGGCGAACTGGACGTTGATTCCCACACTGGACGCCGCGCCCACCAACGGAGTGGCGCTTTACCTCGTCGGGGGCACCTTGCGCTACACGCAGGACGGTTCGGACCTGATAGTGCCGCTGGCGCCCGCGCCCATCCAGGTGTTCCCACAGCCCGAGTTGGTCGTGCGTTATTTCCATGAGCGCGACGTGTATTCGGATGATCCTTTCACGCCGGAAATCGAGGCGCGCATTCCGTACTCGCTCGCCGTGCAGGTCAACAACGTCGGCTACGGCCCCGCCCAGTCATTGAACATCACCGGCGGCAAGCCGCAGATCGTTGACAACGTAAAAGGTCTGCTGACCGATTTCACCATTCTCGGCGCTCAACTGGAGAATCAGCCGGTCACGCCCGCGCTGGACGTGAATTTCGGGCAGATTGCCTCCGGGACGAATAAGAGTGCCCGCTGGCTGTTTACATCGTCACTCCAGGGCAGCTTCACCAACTTCTCCGCGTCGTTCAAACAGGTCGATCCGTTCGGCAAACCGCGTCTCTCCTTGATCAGGAGTGTCGAGATACACGAACTGACTCATATCGTGGATGGAAACGGACCTGGGGCGGATGGCCGGCCCGATTTTCTCGTCAACGATGTGTCGGATCCGGACCTCCTTCCGGACACGCTTTATCTGAGCGACGGGAGCACCAATCCAGTGGCGGCGGTGTCGAACGCGACCATCACCGGCACGCTGGGAGGGGGCAACTTGTCGGTCGCAATGACGGCTGCCGCGGCGGGGGGGTGGAGTTATTTCCGGTTCCAGGATCCGGGCCAGGGCCAATATCGCCTCACCAAAGTGTTGCGCAGCGATAATTCCGAGGTTCCCTACGGCGCCAACGTTTGGACCACCGACCGCTTCATCCGCGGCGGCAGTCTTGTGCCGATTCGCACGAACCTGGTCCATTTGCTCGATTACAACAGCGCGGGCAACTACACGCTTTTCTACGTCGCGGCCAGCAGCGCGCCGGACACCACCGCGCCCACGAGCGTCGTGGCGGCGCTGCCGGCCAGCAGCCCGCCCAATTTCACCGTGCAATGGTCCGGCGCGGACGATCCGGGCGGAAGCGGCGTGTCATTGTACGACATCTACGTTTCCATCAACGGCGGAGCTTTCGCGCCCTGGATCACGAACACCACGCTCACGGCCGCGATTTACAGCGGCGCACCGAACGACCACTATGCGTTTTACAGTCGCGCCACTGACGCGGCCGGCAACCGGGAAGCCGCCCACGCCTCGGGCGACGCGCAGACCACCGTGTCTGCGGCCGGCAACACGCCGCCGAGCCTGACGTTCATTCCCACACAAATCATCGCGGAAGGATCGCTGTTTTCGTTGATACCAGGCGCGACGGACAGCGACGTGCCGGCGCAAACGCTTACCTGGAGTCTGCTGTCCGGCGCGCCGCCCGCCGCTTTGTTCTCCCCGGCCAACGGCCATATTACCTGGCAAACGGGACCGGCAGACAGCGGCACGACCAGGACCTTCACGTTGGTGGTTACGGACAACGGCTCGCCGAACCTGAGCGCGACACAATCGTTCAACGTAGTCGTGACTCACACGAACCATGCGCCCGCCATCGTCGGCGTGCCGCCACAAATCAGCGTGGATGAACAAACCACGCTGTCGCTGCCGTTGAGCGCTACCGATCCCGATGCTTCAGACACGCTGACCTGGCAATCCGGGTCCAGCTTGCCTTCGGGACTCAACCTTGACTCCGCCACAGGTTTGCTCACCTGGACGCCGGACGAATCGCAAGGCCCGGGCGCCTACGTCGTCACTGTCATCGTCCGCGACAACGGCACGCCTGGCCGGTCGGACACGAACACGTTTGTCATTGTGGTCAACGAGGTGAATCGCCCGCCGGTGCTGTCCGCGATCAGCAACCAGGCAGCTTTCGTGCTGGAGTCGCTCGTCATTGCCTCTGCGGCGAGCGATCCTGATATTCCAACCAATTCGCTCCACTTCAGCCTCGGCTCCGGCGCGCCTGCGAACGCGAACATCAATCCGACCAATGGCGTTTTCTCCTGGACGCCCGCGCGGAACCAGGGTGGAACCAGCAACACCATCACGCTGGTGGTTACCGATGACGGCTCGCCGCCGCGCTCGACCAGCAACACGTTCTCCGTGGTCGTCGGAAATTACGCGGAAGCGACCTTGGGTTCGACGATGATCGAGGCTGGTCAAGCCGGCTCGGTGCCGCTCATCGTCGACGCCAGCGCGCCAATCACAAACGTAACCTTCACGCTCGAGGTAACGGCGTCCGGTCTGACCAATTTCTCCCTGGCAGCGCCGACGCCGCCACTGGCCTCCGCAACGATGCAGCCGACCGGCCCCGGCACATTTCAAGTCAGTCTGCAAACCTTGAGCGGCCAAACGCTGTTGGGTGCCCAAACCGTTTCAACGTTGAACTTTGCTGCTCCATCCAACGCGCCATCCGCTTTCGTGCGGCTGCAAATCTCGAACCTGTCCGCGAGGCAGGCCAATGGTTCGGTTTTGTCTCGAATGCTGTCCAACGACGGTCGTGTTATTCTGGTCAATGTCGAACCGCTGCTGGAGGCGCGGATTACGGGTGGAGGAATTCGCCAACTGATTCTCTACGGCGAGCCAGGTTTGAGCTATCAGTTGCAGTATTCGGGCGACTTGTCCGACACAAATCATTGGAAGAACTGGATACGCGTGCCGCTGACCAACCTGTTCCAGGTGATTGAAAATGTGGATCCGAACGGGCCGAACGTTTTCTTCCGCGCTTACGAGTTCATCGCGAACCCACCGCTCATCGACGCGCACGCGCCCACGAATCGAATCGGTTCGCTGACGCTCTTCGGCCAGTCCGGCATCGGTTACCAGTTGCAATACACGACCAACCTGTCGAGTGTCATTTCCTGGTCTCCTTTGCTTTCCTACACGCCGACCGGTTCATTCTATTTCGTGGGCGGTCTGAGTCTGAGCAACCCGATCATCTTTTATCGGATTCAGAAACCGTAGCGGCGGCCATCCTGGTTGCCGCAGAGGGCGGCATCGCACCTTTAGCGCGGCGACCGCGCCGTAGCGCAGATTTCCAAATCTGCCGTATCGCGGGTTTCCAACCCGCAGAAGCTTCGTCGCCCCCAAAGCCTCGGAACTGCGGACGCTCTGCCGATTGGAAATCGGCGATACAGCAGGTTGGAAACCGCTACGTTCAGGGGCGCCCGCCCGGAAAGAACGCCCGGTTGCGCGGCGGTTTGTGAGTTGCCGGGCGCAGCGCCGGCGTTAAACTGGGCGCGTGATTCGGAACATCATTTTCGATTGGTCCGGGACGCTGGTGGACGATTTGCCGGCGGTGTGGCGGGCGAACAACTACGTTTTCAAACAGGCCGGCGTAATGGAACTGACCCTCGACGAGTTTCGTGCCGCGTTTTGCCTCCCGTTCAAAAACTTCTACAGCCGCTACGTTCCAAGCGTTTCGCTGCCGCAACTGGAGCAATGGTTTCACAGTCATTTCCGGGAAGTTCAGCACCTCGCCCGCGAACTGCCGCACGCGCGCGAAATGTTGCTCTTTTGCCGCGCGCACGGCCTGCGCACCTTTCTGCTGAGCACCATTCATCGCGACCATTTCGCCGCTCAGTCGGCGGCGACCACCTTTGATCGCTTCCTCGACCACGCCTACCTGGAGGTTTGGGACAAGCGAACGAAGATTTTGGAAATCCTCCAAAAGCACGAACTCACCGCGGGCGAGACGCTGTTCGTGGGTGACATGCAGCACGACATCGAAACGGCGCGGCACGGCGGAATTTTTTCCTGCGCGGTGCTCACCGGCTACAACCGGCTCGACCAATTGCGGGCGAGCGAACCTGATTTAATCGTCGAACATCTCGGTGAATTGCGGGAGGTCCTGGAGCGCAATGAATTTGAACTGAAACCGCGCGGCGCGGCTCATTCCGTTCAATTGGATGGCTGGCCTGTCGCCACGGTCGGTGCCCTCATCTTCAATGCCGCAGGTCAGGTGCTCATGATCCGCACGCAAAAATGGTCGCAGCTGTGGGGCATTCCCGGCGGGAAAATCAAACTGGGCGAGAGCGCGGTCGATGCCCTTCGTCGCGAAATCAAAGAGGAAACAAACCTGGAGATCGGTGACATCCGCTTCGTGCTCCTCCAGGATTGCATCCATTCCAGAGAATTTTATCGGGACGCCCATTTTGTTTTGCTGAATTACACCGGCCGCTGCGTTGGCGAGCCGCGGGTTCAACTGAACGACGAGGCCCAGGCGTTTCAGTGGGTCTGCCCGGACGAGGCGCTGACAATGGAGTTGAATCAACCGACGCGAATCCTTATCGAAACGGTGTTGAGGCAGAAGGCGCGGTGAGGTTCGAGCTGCGGCTGAACATTGCCATATCATGCGCAGAATAAGCCGACATCCCGCTGAAGACCTGACGCTGAAGCGGGCTAAAGCCCGCGCTCCGGAGCGCGGCATTCATGCCGCTTCAACGGTCGTCGTGTTGGGGCATGTCGAAAATTTTATGCGCGTCTAATAGCCGCCGAGGTAGCGAGATGCGGGGTGGGCTGCGACGTCCGCCTCCTCACCTCGGCGGCTGCGCGTATTTGCACATGGACAAAATCATCATCAGCGACCTGGAAGTTTTTTATCGCGTCGGCGTCCCGGATGCGGAGCGGGCGAAACCGCAACGATTGCTCATCAGCGTGGAAATGACGCGAGACTTTGCGGCTGCTGCGACGGCAGATGATTTGACGAAGACGATCGACTACGACGCCGTGACGCGGCGCCTGCTCAAGTTTGGCGAGAGCCGGAGCTGGAAGCTGATTGAGAGGCTGGCGGCGGACATCGCGGAGATGATCCTGGCTGAGTTCGCGCCCGACACGGTTTCCGTCGAGGTCAAAAAATTTGTCGTTCCCGAAGCGCGTTACGTTGCGGTTCAATTGACGCGCCCAGCCGGCGATTGACCCTCTCCATGAACCGGCTGTCGGAGCGCGGACAGCCATGTCCGCACGAATCAAGTCCGAGGCACTCGCGGACAAGGCTGTCCGCGCTCCTGTCCGTCGCTGGTTCATGGTCCCGATGCGTGATTCTGAAATCGTGGAGGCTACCCATGAACCGCGTCTCCACCGGGACAATTGCATGTTGCAGGTGCAACACAGAATTGTCCTGGCCAGTTCATGGTTCAGATGCGCGATTGTGAGGTCGTGGAAGCTGTCCCGGAGGCCGTCACCTGGCCGACCGAGAGGCATTTAGCTTACTTTTCTGTTCGAGTTCCCAAACGGGGACGGGCAGCCAAGCGAGGCGATTTGAAAGAATGATGTCGTCTCCTGCAAAATTGCGCGCGTTCCAAACATCGCGCCTGCCAGGGTGTGGGCAATAGAGAGATACTTCATTTGTAGATTTATTACCGTGCTGCCACTTCTGAACATCAGGATTAATTCTTACCCAATCATTAGCAGAGGACTGGCATCGGAAAAAAGCGTATCCGTTTTTTTTGGCTATCTCGGAGATTGCGGTAGCAATATCGATGTTCTCGTTATCCATCAACGTGGCCGCAATCGACAGTTCAATCGCTTGTAAATGCGCAACACATTTCCTGGTATCCGCGGCGGTTGCATCTCTTTCACTCTTCGTATTAAAGGACTCCCCGGCGGTAAAGTACAAAACCGCCAACCAATAAAAATACTAAGAATATTCCAGCAAGACGGTTCATGGGCCTCTTACGGCTTCGTGGCGGGCGCGAAGCCGGGCAGTTTTGTGAGCTGGGAACTGGCTTCGATGGGTGATTGGTGGTTGTTGACCGACAGCGCGGCGGCGGCGCCGGAGGCGTTGGCGGCGGCGGTAGAAGTTCCCGTGACGAGATACGCCTGGCCGCCGTAGAAAATGACGGCCGTTCCTGGAGCGATGAGTTTGACGAACGTCGCGTGGTTCGCATAGCTGTCGATGGTGCCATCCGGTTTGCCGGACGTGACGGCCAGCACGTCCGGCTTCGAAGCGGGAATCGTGAGCGCGGTGCCTCCGTCGTTGCCGGCGGCGGCGACGAGCAATATTCCCTGGTTGTGGGTTTGCGCCAAAACCGCATCCAAAAGCGGGCTGTCGCCATAGCCGCCGAGACTGAGGTTGATGATTTTTGCGCCTTTGTTGGCAGCCTGAATGATGGCGTCGGCCACGTCGAACATGGTGGTGCTGGTGTTGTTGCCGTAGGGGTCGACTGGTAGGAAGGCGAGGGGCGCAGAACCAGGGTCCTTAAGAGTCTTGCCGAGCGCATTCCAAAGCGTGTCCATCATCGCTGTGCCATGAGTCACTTGATTGGGATCGAGGTTTGCTTCGCCGGCGAGTGAAATTCCGTTCATGAGGTAAGCTGCCCAAGGCGCGCCGCGCGACTGAATGGCGGTGTCCACCAGCGCGACAATCAATTTGTCCGACGAATCCGGAGGGGCGAGTTTAAACGAAGGCGGTGGCGGCGAACTCAGCGCGAGGGGTTGCAACTGTCCCGGCGCCACCACCGAGAAGTTATTTTCGATTGAGGCGACGTCGCTGTCGTTCCCCAATTCGACGCGGGCGTTTTGCGCGGCGGCGGCATCATCAAATTGCAGCCGGTAAGCGTTGAGGCCATCGAGCCGCCCGACGACTTTCGCGCCCAGCCGTTTTGCCAGCGCGTCGATGCTTTCCTTCGCGCCGGGTTTGAGTCTCACGATCAGTTCGTTCGGAATCGCTTTGCTCGCCGCTTCGGGCCTGGCCTTCCTCGCGACCTGGATCAATTGGGTGGCTTCGTGGACCGAGTTGCGGTAGATGAACAGTCTGACCGGCCCCCTCCAACACTTCGGACAAGGGCCACGACTCGATGTCGGCATCGACCTGATTCTTGTCCGTCCGCCACACCAACGAATCCGCGGCCCGGACCGGGTCGCCCGACTGAAGCAGGATGATGACTGCCAGGGCGGCCGCCCCAGACCAACTCTGAAAGAGTCTCTGCAAAAGGGGTAGTGCAGGCGACCCACCCGCACCGGTCGGCGACTCGACGGACGGAACAGGCCAGTGGTCTGTGCCACCCTCCGCTGAATTATCGGACGCGCGCTGGAGGCCTTCTTTCATCCGCGGTGAATCTACTCAAAAGAAGACACCGGCGCGACAAAAACGTTCTATCATTGCCACGCATGAAATCGTCGTCATCGGAAGTGCGCATTTGGCGGGGCTGAATCTGGTGTTTCATCCGACTTCAAACAGGTTCAGTGCTAACCGATTACGGCTGCAGCGGCGGACAGGCACGGAACCGTTTGAAGGAGGGCGCATCCTGCCACCACCATCATGCCGCTGGTCGATTCCCTCGCCCCACGACGGAGGAGTGGGGAGAGGGAAGGGAGAGGGAGCGGGGGCCTTCCACGATGGTGCTGTCCAAATGCGCCCTTTGACGGAGAGTTTCCGACTTTCGTCTTGCGATGGGCCGCCATGATTTGTTACAAAAACACCTACCTATGGCAGCAATCGGGCGGTTTCAAAAAGGCGACGAAATTTTCTACGCTAAAGTGGTTGACGGAGAACTATTCCGCTTACAAGGAGACGTGTTCGGGTCTCCGTCCTACGAAAAGAAGCCTGTTCCGCTGAAAGGAGTCAAAACACTCACGCCGGTGAACCCGTCGAAAGTCATCGCGGTCGGCTTGAACTACGCCGACCACGCGCGCGAATCCGGCAAGCCCATTCCCAAGGAACCGCTGTTCTGGTTGAAGGCGCCGACGTCGCTGCTGCCGGATGGCGGAAAGATCGAAGTTCCCTTTTCGCATCATCGCACCGATTTCGAAGCGGAGTTGGCGGTCATCATTGGCCGCCGCATTCGCAACGTCACGCCGGCCGCGGCCGCGCGTTATATTTTTGGTTACACGTCCGCTCAGGATGTCAGCGATCGCACGGTCCAGAACTCCGAGAGCCAGTGGGCGCGCTGCAAATCATTTGACACGTTCACGCCGCTCGGACCGTACGTCGAAACGAAGATCGATCCGCACGATTTGACCATCCAACTTTTCCAGAATGGTCAACTGCGGCAGAACTCGAATACGAGTCAGCTCATCTTCAACTGCTACCATCTCGTCAGCTTTATCTCGACGAACATGACGTTGCTGCCCGGCGACATTTACGATTTGCGCATCGGGGAGAGATTTTGGAACGCAAATGGGCGCGTAAATTGCAAATCGTAAATCGTAAATCCCGATGCGCTGGTCTCAAACATTCGTTCCCACGCTGAAAGAAACGCCGGCCGACGCGGAAATCCCTTCGCACAAGCTGCTGTTGCGCGCCGGTCTCATCCGCAAGCTGACTGGCGGCCTTTACACTTTTCTTCCGCTCGGATTGCGCGCGCTCCGCAAGGTGGAGCAAATCGTCCGCGAAGAGATGGACCGCGCCGGCGCGATGGAAGTCCTGATGCCCGCTCTCCAACCGCCCGAAATCTGGCAGCGGAGCGGGCGCTACCAGACCGCCAGCGAGGTGCTGTTCCGGCTGCAGGACCACGCCAAACGCGAATGGCTCCTGGGTCCCACCCACGAAGAAGTCATCACCACCCTGGTGGCCGGTGAAATCAGTTCCTACCGCCAGCTGCCGAAGAATTTCTATCAGATTCAAACCAAGTTTCGCGATGAAATCCGCCCGCGCTTCGGCCTCATGCGCGCCAGGGAATTCATCATGAAGGACGCCTACAGCTTTGATGCGACCGATGAGGCCGCGCAGATCAGCTACCGGAAAATGTACGATGCTTATGCGCGCATTTTTCAGCGGTGCGGACTCAAGACGATTCCGGTCGAGGCCGATACCGGCGTGATGGGCGGCAAATTCTCGCACGAATTCATGGTCCCGGCCGAGACCGGTGAAAACGAAGTCGTTTACTGCGAAGGTTGCGGCTACGCGGCCAACATCGAGAAGGCGACCACCGCTGCGGCGAAATCCGAAATCCGAAATCCGAAATCCGAAATTGAAAAGTTCGCGACGCCGGGCGTCCTCACCATCGAAGCACTCACCCAGCCGCCTTACGATGTCCCCGCCGGCAGCCAAATCAAGACACTGGTCCACCTCGTCGAGAGCAAACCGGTTCTTATCCTGCTGCGCGGCGATCATCAATTGAATGAAGCGAAGCTGGTCGGCGTTCTGGGGACGACTCAGTTTCGCGCCGCCACCGCCGAGGAAATTTTCGCTGAACTCGGCGCGCATCCGGGCAGCCTCGGCGCTGTCGCCGCGACTGTTAAGTCGCGGAAAATCCCGGTTTACGCCGACGAAGCCTTGCGCGGCGCCGTCGGGATGACCACCGGCGCGAATGAAGACGGTTTCCATCTGCGCAATGTTTCGATTGATCGCGACATTCAGGTTTCGCGCTGGGCCGACTTGCGGCTGGTTCAGGCGGGCGAAGCCTGCGCTCAATGCGGTCAGCCGCTCAAAGTCCGCCGGGCGATTGAAGTCGGCCACGTCTTTAAGCTGGGCACAAAATACAGCGAGGCGCTCGGCGCGCTGTTCCTCGACGAGGCCGGCAAACAACAGCCGGCCATCATGGGCTGCTACGGCATCGGCGTGACGCGCACGCTTCAGGCCATCATCGAGCAGTGCAACGACAGGGACGGCATTATCTGGCCGGTGTCGGTTGCGCCTTACGCGGTTTGCATCACGCCGTTGACCGTGACTGCGGACAGTCCGGTGATAACTCTGGCCGAAAAAATCTACACGGAACTTTCCAGTCGAGGAGTGGAGGTCATCCTCGACGACCGCGAGGAACGCCCCGGCGTGAAATTCAAAGATTCCGAGTTGATCGGCTTTCCGATACGCATTGCCATCGGCGAAAAGTCGCTGGCTAAAGGCGAAGTGGAGTTGAAACCCCGCGCCGGCTCGCTGCTGGCAATAAAGCCGGACGCGGTCGTGACTACAATCCTGGAACTGCTTCGGTCCTAGTCCGGAAAGCCCATACCGTAGCGCAGATAATCTGCCGTATGGCAGACAGGTGTGTTGGGGGTTCGTCCTCGTTCTCGAACTCGTCCCTCGACTGGCCGATTCGGTTTCGGAGGACGAGCACGAGGACGATCTGGCTGACTCAATTCCGCGTTCCGCACTCCGCACTCCGCATTTGAAAGTGAGCCTCCTTATGTCGCCTGCTACGGTTCATGGCTCCGATGCGCGCCAACAAGATCGGTCTCCGTGGCCGGTGTGCGCCAAGACGCACAGTTGACCGTGTCACTCCCTGCTGCTATTTTAGCGGCAAGCCCAAAACGCCGACGAGACGAGTAATCCCGGCGTAAACCAACAACCATTGAGCATTATGAGAACATCAAAATGCGTCCACTCTGTAAGGCAATTCTTCGGACGTGCCTTTACCCTGATCGAGCTGCTGGTGGTGATCGCCATCATTGCCATCTTAGCCGGCATGCTGTTGCCCGCCCTGGCCAAAGCCAAAACGAAAGCTCAAGGCATCGGTTGCCTGAGTAACGGCAAGCAATTGATGCTGTCATGGCGTCTTCAATCAGATGACAGCAACGATATTCTCCTGGCCGCCGAGGACGGCTTCGAGCCGGCTCGAAGCAATTGGTGTTCGGGCTGGCTGGATTTCACAAGCGCGCGCGTGAACTGGGACGTTAACAACGATATTGCCAGGAGTCCATTTTGGCCGTACACCGGCAAGAGCACCGGGATTTACAAGTGTCCCGCGGACAGAGCCATGGTCAAGAACAACAAGGGCGAGCGCGTGCCCAGGATCCGGAGCATTTCGATGAGCCAGGTGTTCGGCCACGGTGACTGGCTCCCCAGCAGTGTCTGGCGCACCTACGACAAGCAGTCGGTCGTTGTGACACCAACCAAGACGTGGGTCTTCGTAGATGAACATCCGGACAGTATTAACGACGCCGCCTTTGCCAATAAATGTGACGGCGCGGATAAACCAGGCACGGCGCAAATCATTGACATGCCCGCCAGCTTTCACAATGGCGCTTGCGGCTTTTCTTTCGTGGATGGCCATGCAGAAATCCACAAATGGCGGGGGTCCAAGATCAAAAACTCGCGCGTCCACTACGTCATGATGCCGCTACCTATCGGCGCTGCCGGCGACTCATGGGTGGACGTGAGTTGGATGGCCGAAAACTCGACGGTGCCAAAAAAGTAAAAGGACTCGGTTGTTTCGAGTCAGGACCGGAGTCAGCCACTGCCGCCTCAAATGGCGGCAGTTTGATTATCGGAGACGCCGTAAATCAGGTTGACCCGAAATGGGCGAGGCTTGGGTCCGCCGGAACGTCGGATCGCAAATCAGTCTTAACACGGCGGCAAAAAGCTGCGGAGCAGCGACATGTGTGCGTTCAGACGCACAGTTGACCGAAAAAATCGACTGGTTTAGTGTGCCCTGCCGCCCGGGAACCTCCGGATGCGGCAGAAACAATGTTCGATTATTTATGAGAATTTTAAGAACAGTCATTCCTGGATCGCCAGAGAGACGTCGCGCTCATGGCTTCACGCTCATCGAACTGTTGGTGGTCATCGCCATTATCGCAATTCTTGCCAGCTTATTATTACCGGCACTCGCCAAGGCCAAAACCAAGGCCCAGGGCATCATGTGCATGAACGACGGCAAGCAGATGATGCTTGCCTGGCGAATCTATTCCGGGGACTTTAATGACCTTTTGGCGCCAAATGAAGACCAGTCCAGCGCCCCCACGGGACACGTCTGGATAAGAGGCGACGCGAAAACCCTGCCAGACGCGACCAATACAACTTTGCTCACTGACCCAGCGAACAACGTCTTGGCCAGCTACACAGGGGGAAATACAAAACTGTATAAGTGCCCGGCTGATCCGGGAACGGTCACGGTTGGTGGAAAGCGGGTGCCAACTATTCGCAGCTTCTCGATGAATCAGGCTGTTGGCACAGTATGCCCTGGTTTTTTCAGCAACCCGGGCTCCCACCGCGGAATCCCGACTGTTCCAACGAATGGGCCGTGGTTGGATGGAAATCACAATCACCGTGCGGGAAGACCATTCCGCACCTTTGGAAAAGATAGTGATTTCGTGAACGCGTCCCACACCTGGGTATTCATCGACGAACATGATCAGAGCATCAATGACGCCGGCTTTGGGCATCCGTGCACACCTCCGGGTGTGACTGTGCGGTGGGTGGATTTCCCGGCCACTTATCACAATAAGGCTGGAGGTCTGTGTTTTGCAGACGGCCATTCGGAAATCAAGAAATGGAAGGGTCTCAGCTATCCGAAAACTGGCCTGCCGTCGAACAACGTGACCGCTGCGCAACGGCCTGATTGGGATTGGCTGGCGCAAATGACGAGCCAGCGGGTGAACTAGATGCCCGGTCATCAACAAATGTGAAGAAGCCGCACAGTTCGTGCGGCTTTTTTTGCGCTGGAGGTGATCGTCCCTCAGGCGGCTTCTTATTTTTCCCGGCGAACCATGTTGCCCGCGCCGGTTGGATGTTCCTCACCCAAAGTCGTTGCCCAACATCACATCGCATGGTTATACCACGGGGTGCATGTTCGAACTGCTGAAGGTCGATCCGGATTCCAAAGCGCGCCTGGGACGCTTAACCACGACTCATGGTGTCGTTGACACTCCGGTCTTTATGCCTGTTGGCACGCAAGGGAGCGTCAAGGCGCTCGACCCGCGCGAGCTGCGGGAGATGGGGACGCAAATCATCCTCGGTAACACCTACCATCTCTCCATCCGCCCGGGCCTGGACACGATTCGCGCGGCGGGCGGCTTGCACCAATTCATCCGTTGGCCGCATCCCATTTTAACCGACAGCGGCGGGTTTCAGGTGTTCAGCCTGGCCAAAATCCGAAAAATCAAACCGCACGGAGTCGAGTTCCGCTCGCATCTGGACGGCGCGCTGCTCTTTCTCGGACCAAAGGAGGCAATGGAAATCCAGCGCGAGCTCGGCTCGGACATCGCCATGGCGTTTGACGATTGCCCGCCGCACACCAGCACCCCGCGTGACTTCCGGAGCGCGGTCGAGCGGACCATTCGCTGGGCGAAGGAGTGCCGCGAGCAACCGCGCGCGTCCGGCCAATTGGTTTTTGGCATCGTCCAGGGCGGCGCCCACGCCGCGCTGCGCGAGGAGTGCGCGCAGGCCATCGTCGCGCTGGAATTTGACGGTTACGCCATCGGCGGCGTGAGCGTCGGCGAGCCGGAGCGGGAGATTTTCAAGGCGATTGAATTGACGGAACCGTTCCTGCCGGCGCGCTTGCCGCGTTACGCGATGGGGCTGGGCACGCCGGCGCAGTTGGTCGAGTTGGTCGCGCGCGGCATCGACATGTTCGACTGCGTTTTGCCGACGCGCGTGGCGCGCAACGGCACGGCCTTCACGAACCAAGGGACGGTCAGCGTCAAAGCCGGTTTCAACAAGGCGGACTTCCGGCCGATTGAAGAGGGGTGCGACTGTTTCGCCTGCCGCCAATTCACGCGCGCTTATTTGCGTCATCTGCTGAACGTGAACGAAATCCTCGGTCTGCGGATGGTGAGCGTGCACAACAGCCACATGTATTTGAAGCTGATGGCGGACATTCGCGCGCACCTGGCCGCGGGAACCTTCCCCGAGTTCAGGCGCGATTTTGTGGACCGTTACGTGCCCACGCAGAAAGTGCTCTTGGGTCGCGCGAACGCGGAACGATGAAGGGAAGATCCAGTTTCCGAATCCCAAGCTCCCGGACAAAACTCCAAATCCCAAGCGCCAAACCGCAGAGAAACTCCAATTTCCAACCGGCTACCTTGAGCGGAGCGGGGCTGGGATGGAGTTTGTGTCTTGGGGCTTCTTTGGATCTGGCGCTTGGGATTTGGAGTTTTGTCTGCGATCACTTCAGTGTCGTCGGGAGCCGCCTCGCGCGTGTAGGAGCGGGGCGCTTTTGCGCACGCATTGGGACCGTGAACCACCCCTTCACCCGGCCTCCGGCCCACACTCTCCCTCATGTACTTGTTTAGCGTGACGACCGCGCCGTAGCGCAGATTTCCAAATCTGCTGTATCGCGGGTTTCCAACCCGCAGACGCTTCGCCGTCTCCAAAGCCGCGGCACTGGCGACGGCTCTGCCGATTGGAAATCGGCGATACAGCAGGTTCGAAACCGCTACGTTCAAAGGGTGCTAAACAGATACCAGGAGAAGGGGAAGCACGCACAGTTCCCCGGAATTTTCACGCCCTTTATGGTGTGGAATTGCTTCACGGAGACTCACGTCGGCTGCTACGGTTCGGGGGTTCAAAGCGCGAAGATTTCCTTCGGAGAATTCTCTCCCCACTCCTCCGTCGTCGGGAGAACGAATCGACGCGGCATGGTGGGAGTCAAGATGCGCTCGCGCGTGTAAAACGACGGCTAAAACACTTGCCAAATGCGGTCGCATCCCTAGATTTGACGGCTCTTGAATTGAGCGACATGACTTTTTCTGTTTTGAACACACTGCTGGCGCAGGGCACGACTCCGAATCAGCCTGCTCCACCGGCCGGGCAGGGCCTGGAGCAGTTGCTCAAGGGGCCGCTGCCCATGCTGGTTCTGATGGTCGTCGTTTTCTATTTCATCCTGATCCGCCCGCAGCAAAAGAAAACCAAAGAACATGAGCAATTGCTCAAGACGCTCAAGCCAAAGGACAAGGTCGTCACCAGCGGCGGCGTGATGGGAATCGTCGTCAGCGTGCAGGAAAAAACCGTTACCATCCGGTCGGCGGACACGAAACTGGAAGTGTTGAAGAGCGCGGTGGCTGAAATCACGGAACGCGCCGCCGGCGAAGCCTAGTGTCATGTCACAGAAATACCCAGTTCCATGAAGCGTAACAATCGGTGGAGATGGCTGTTGGTGATTTTTATCGTGGCCTGGGCGTTGTGGGAAACTTACCCGCCAACGAACCGCGATCTGCTGGAGGAATTCAAGAGCCGCGCGGTCAACCCCGACACCAATTTCACCGCAATCCTCAGCCGGGCCCAGCAATTGGAGCAGCAGGCCCCGGGCCGGTCGTTTGCCAATCTGTTGGAGGCGGTCGGTACCAACGACCTGGCCCGCTACTTTCCGTTCGTCAACGTCGCGTCGGAGACCGAGCCGACGCTGGCCGTTCTCCATCACTTGCAGCGCGATGCCGCGGGCAAAATCAAGCTCGGTCTCGACCTGCAGGGTGGCACATCGTTCCTGGTCGAGATGGACACCAACAAGATCGCGCAAGCCGAGCAAAGAAGTCGGGCGCTGTCGCAAGCACAAGAAGTGTTGCGCAAGCGCGTGGACCGGTTCGGTGTCGCCGAGCCCGTCATTCAGGAAGCGGGCGAAAACAAGATCCTGATCCAGTTGCCGGGTTTATCCGAGCAGGAAAAGGAGAGCGCGGAACGCACGATTCAGCGCGCGGCATTTCTTGAGTTCAGAATGGTGCATCCGGAGAGCGCCGAACTGCTCTCCAAAGGACTGACGGCCATCGGTTACACCAACATGGTCTGGCAGCAGAAGAAGCCAAAAGGCCCGGTCCGTCTTGAGCCGTACCTGGTCAAGAAAACACCCGAACGCGGCTTGACCGGCAAATATATCAAGAGCGCCGGAGTGTTTTTTGATCCGGTCACCAATGAGCCGAAAATCCACATCGACTTCAACGCGGAAGGCGGATCGTTGTTTGGCGACATCACGAGAGAAAATGTGCATCACTTTTTGGCCATCCTCCTGGACGGCCAGCTCAGGTCGGTGGCGGAAATCCGGGAGCCGATTCTCAGCGGTTCGTGCGAGCTTTCGGGCGGCTTTACGGTGGAGGAAGCGTTTGAATTACAGAACGTGCTGCTGAACCCGCTCGAAGCGCCGGTCAAAATCGCGGAGGAGCGCGGCGTTGATCCCTCGCTCGGCAAAGACTCGATCGCCAGCGGCATCAAAGCGGCCGTGATTGGCACGGCGGCAGTCGTGGTCTTCATGCTGGTTTACTATATGCTGGCGGGCCTGGTCGCCAACGTCGCGCTGATGCTGAACATCATCATCCTGCTCGGGGTCATGTGCTCGCTGGGCACCACGCTGACGTTGCCCGGTATCGCGGGGGTGGTGTTGACCATCGGCATGGCCGTGGACGCCAACGTGCTGATTTATGAACGCATCCGCGAAGAGCTGGCCGCCGCCAAATCGCTGCGCGGCGCGCTGAACGCCGGCTATGACAAGGCCTTCGGCACGATCTTCGATTCCAACCTGACCACGCTTATTTCTTCGGTCATCCTGATCTGGCTCGGCACAGGCCCCGTGAAGGGTTTCGGCGTTTCGCTGACCATCGGCGTCACGGCGAGCATGTTCACGGCCCTGGTGGTCACGCGGCTGATCTTCGACTGGCTGTTGGAGAAGAATCTGATCAAGTCACTGAACATGCTGCACATCATCCGCGGCGCGAACTTCGATTTCATGCGCTGGGCTGTCCCTGCTTTCATCGCCTCGTGGGCGTTGATCCTGATCGGAAACGCGTACGGCTTGCATCGCGGCAAGGACGTTCTCGGACCGGACTTTGCGGGCGGCGACCGGTTAACGCTGGCTTACCTCGAGAGCGAGCAGGTCGGAGTGGACAAGCTGCGTGACATGATCGGCAAACTCGGAATCGGTGATGCAACGATCCAGTACCAAAAAGATCCGGGCACCGGCAAGCGATCGCTTCAAATAACGACTCCGTTTGGGACGGGAGCGAGGGTGGAGGAGGCGCTCAAAGAAAAATTCCCGGCCGCCAAATATGAGCGGCTCCAACTGGACAAAGTGGGGCCGACCGTCGGCCGGGAAATCCAGGAGTCGGCGCTCATTTCAGCGCTGCTGGCGATGTTCGGCATCCTGGTTTACGTGGCTTTCCGTTATGAGTTCTCCTTCGCGGTCGGCGCGGTGATCGCGATCATCCACGACGTGCTGATGACCATGGGATGGTTTTTCCTGACCGGCCGCGAGTTGAGCGCGCCGATTGTCGCCGCCATTTTGACCATCATCGGCTTCTCCATCAACGACACCATTGTCATCTTCGACCGCATTCGCGAGGACTTGAAGCTCGGCGTGCGCGGCACGTTCAAGGAGTTGATGAACCACGCGTTGAACCGGACATTAAGCCGCACGATCATTACTTCGGGAACGGTGTTTTTGGCGACCTTGTCGCTCTATCTGTTTGGAGGCGGCGTCATCAACGATTTCGCCTTCACCTTCCTGGTCGGCATCATCACCGGCACCTATTCGAGCATCTACATCGCCAGCGCGCTGGTGCTCTGGTGGCACAAAGGTCAGCGGCCCACGGGAGGCGCCTCCCAGGTGGTCATGGACAGCGCCATCACTGCCAGCGCCAACCGGCCAGCTAAGGCGGCCTGAGCGCAGGTCATGCTCGGTCAGGTTGAAATCACGCCATTTCATTGGGCAGGCTTCATTGTCGTTGTTCTGCTTTTTCTGTCGCTGGACCTGGGGGTGTTTCATCGTCGCGCGCACGTCGTCAGGTTCCAGGAAGCGTTCACCTGGACCGTGGTTTGGTTTGGCCTGGCGCTGGTGTTTGCCTTCGCCTTCGTGAAGCCAAACATGGGCGAAAAGAAAACGCTGCTGTTCATCACCGGTTACATCACTGAATTGTCCCTGTCGATGGACAATGTGTTCGTCATCGCGCTGATCTTCGCCTATTTTCGCATCCCGACCGAGCACCAGCATCGCGTGCTGTTTTGGGGGATCCTGGGCGCGTTGATCATGCGGGGATTGATGATCCTGGCCGGCGTCAGCCTGATCGAGCGCTTTGAATGGCTGCTTTATTTGTTCGGCGCTTTTCTGATTTATAGCAGCCTCAAGATGATGTTCGCGGAGGAGGAAGGTGTGCATCCGGAAAAAAATCCCGTCATCCGGCTCGCCCAAAAGGTGTATCCGGTCGCAAACACCTTCGACGGGCAAAAATTTATCGCCCGCGTGGATGGGCGGCGGGCGTTGACGCCCCTGGCGATTGTGTTGTTGATGGTCGAAACCACCGACGTAATTTTCGCGGTGGACTCGATCCCGGCCATCTTCGGTCTGACGACGGACCCGTTCATCGTGTTCACGTCGAACGTGTTTGCCATCCTCGGGTTGCGCTCCCTGTATTTCGTTCTGGCGGGCGCGATTGGCTATTTTCGTTACCTCAAAGTCGGTCTCTCCATCGTGCTGGCCTTCATCGGCGTCAAAATGCTGCTCGATCCCCATCTCAAGGAACAGGAACACGGTGTCAGGGAAGCGCGTTGGTTCCAGATCGAGATTGACCCGAATGTATCGCTTGCCGTAGTGGCTTCGATCATTCTGACCTCGATGATCTTTTCCCTGATCGTGGCGCGGAGGGGGCACCCCGCCGCCAGGAAGGCCGAGGATGATTCGGAGCCGGATTCGCCGTGATGGCTGGATTGATGAATTCGGAAAGTGGCACAGGCATCCGACCTGTCCGCGACAGGGAGGAGGCCTGTCCCACTTTCACGCCGTGAAATTTCGGTGGTCAATCGCGCCTCCGCCGCCGCTGCTGGCCCGGCGACTGACCGACGAACTCAGGGTGTCTCCGCTGTTGGCCCGATGCCTCGTCAACCGAGGGCTGACTGAACAGGACCGCGCGGCGGATTTCCTGCAACCCAGGTTGAGGCAACTGAGCGATCCATTCCTACTGCCGAACATGGCCGCGGCCGTCGAGCGGTTGTTCCTGGCGCGACGCAAGGACGAGCCGCTCGTCATTTTCGGAGATTACGACGTGGACGGCGTCACTTCGACTGCGCTTCTGACCGAAATTCTGACCGCGCTCGGCTGGAGAGTGAACCATTACCTGCCGCACCGTTTGGATGAAGGCTACGGTCTGAGCCAGGACGGCGTCGAAAATTGCCTCCGGAGATTTCCCATCAAGCTGTTGCTGGCGGTCGATTGCGGGTCCACGGCAGTTCCCTCCGTTGAGTGGCTTCGCCAGCGCGGAGTCGATGTCATCGTTCTGGATCATCATCAGGTTTCAAATCCGCCTCCGCTGGCAACGGCCCTGGTCAATCCACGGAGTGGCACAGGCACCTTCACGGAACTCTGCTCTGTCGGGCTGGCGTTCAAACTCGCCCACGCATTGGTGAAGCGGGGGCGCGAAACCGGTTTGGCCGGGGCGCAGAACTTTGATCTTCGTCCACTGCTCGATCTGGTGGCGCTGGGCACCGTCGCCGATCTCGTTCCGTTGACCGGCGAAAACCGCATTCTGGTCACGACCGGACTCCAACGATTGCAGGGGACGCCACGACCCGG
>QHNT01000435.1 GCA_003218515.1 Verrucomicrobiota bacterium
GGCTGCAGTTTGTATAACTGGCCGTCTGTGTCGCCCGAGAAGTATTCGTCGATGACGTCACCGTTCGGCACCTGCGAGTCCTCCATCAACGTGCCGCGCCGGTTGCCGTTCACGTACATCGCGACAAAACGCCGGTAGTTCCACGGCAAGCCAAGCTGACGCACCATCCAGTAGCACGTTTGCTCGCGCTGGATCGTGTCGTCGTCGAACGGCCCGTTGCCCGGCGCGTGGATTTTATTGAACGAAGTTGCGCCGAGGAACTTGTCATCTTCCGGCATGTCGCAGTGGTAATGGCAGTAGTTGCCGACCGGCGTATCAAACTGCTGATGGTACGGGCTGCCGGCGTAACGCGAACTCATGTTGTAAATGACCCGCTTGCCGCAAACCCAGGTGCCGTCGTGCGGCTCGTTGCTCATGTTCGGCAGGTTCGACCAGCGATCGATCACGTTTTGCGTGAGCCACAGATGATACGCGCCGAAACTGCTCGCGGGTGTCGCGTCGCCAAAACAAACGACGCACTCGCGCACCGGCGCGCCGTTCGCCAGGTCTGTCGGAAAGCGTGTCGTCGCGGACAACCCATCGGTGGCTTGCACATAAAATGCCATGACCGTGCCGGAAGCGAGGCCGGGGATCGTGGCGCTGAAGATACCGTCGCCGGCAACCGCATCGCCGCCGGCGCCATTGTCCGCCATCGTCACCTTCGTGTACGTGCCGGACGGATCAACGCGGTAGTTCAGTTGGACAGATTGAATTCCATCTGGATCATGGACGCGTGCGGTGACCACGACGCTTTGGTTCGCCGCGGGAATGGCGGGGGAATGGCTGACCTGGTAAATCGCCGGCCCCGTGTTCGCGGCCGCGCGGCTGTTCCGCGCGCCGGGCGTGCCCAGATTCGAAGGAATCGCCATCCTTCCCGTGTCTTCAATCCAGTTTCCGTGCACTCGCATCAACACTTCGGGCCAGCCCTTAAGCCATTTGGCTTTCAAGCGCAGCGTGGCCGTCTGGCCGGAGGCATCGGGCACAATAGTGGTCAAATCGCCTCGAACACAGTTGGCGGCTGTCCACATCTGGTCGCTCGCACGGATGTGCAGCGAATGCGCGCTCAAAAAGCCGTTGGCCGTTTCGAGGAATGACCGGACGTGATCGCCTTGGGGAGTCCAACTGCCGAGCCCGCTTTCAAAGTCCGGGTTGGCGATGATGTTTGCCGCCGTCGGACCACCGGGACGAAATTCGACGTTGTCAATCAGACATTCGCCCGCGCCCAACAAGCCTACTTGCACAAGATCGACGCCGCTGTCGTTATAGTCGGAGCCGTTGTCCATGGTGGCGGTGACTTCGATGTTCGCCCACGGCGCCTTGCCCGATTCATCACTGTCAGCCCAGTTGGAAGCCAGACGATGGTTGCTGCGCGGATCAATGAGTTCGAGGCTGCTGCCGCCGCCATGAGACCATTGTCCCCATCGTCCGCCAACGCCGTAAGTGACTTCATCGACAACGATCCAGGCAATGTTGGTCTTCGTGATTCCGGGTGTGTTGGTGTTGATCACCACGTCGGGCATGGATACGGCAAGTCGCTCGCCGCTGCCGGACAAATGACCGCCAAAATCGCCAACGGTGTTGTTCGTATTCAGATTGGCATAACGCACGAACAGGTTGGCCGCGTTCTTTGCCACGACGAGGTACCCGCTCGCCGGGATCACCGTGTTGGTGGGGATCAGGTAGTCAATGCCGGCGGTGAATCGCCAGCCACCGACATTGATGGCATTGGCGCCCTTGTTGTAGAGCTCAACATACTGTTCGTTGTCGTTGCCGGAGATCGGGCTGTACATGATTTCGTTTATGACGACGTCGCGCACCCGAATGGCGCTGTTGGCCGCGCCGGGAGTGCGCGTTTGCATCGGATAAAATTCCGACGCGCCGTCCGGCCACCGCCCCATCGACACGGCGTTTTCCTGACCTTCGAACTGAACGCAGTCGAGCACGCGCGAGCCGTCCGGGTTCTTGAAATAAATCGTTTCTCCAACGGCGCTGAGCCGGAAACCCAACTGGTTTTCGTCAAAATAAACGAAACCACGCGCTGGAATGATGGTGTTTGGCGGAATGACGAAAAGGTTTGTGACGGGATCGTCGGAAAGCGTGCAACCCGAAACGTCCACGGACTGGTTGCTGTGGTTGTACAGCTCGATGTAATCGTAAAGCGGCGGGTCCGTGTGCGCCAAAAACTCGTTGACCATCACCGAGCGGAGCGGACTGGCATGGTAGCCGTCCACGCCGCCGGGCGAACCGCCGGCCACATCGCTGATGTCCCACGCGCGCGGGTCCGCCTCGCCATAGGAAGACCGCGCAAGAACCAGTGAATGTCCGGTGCCGTCGGCCGCAACCGGCCAAGGCGGTTTATTGTCATAGGGGACTTCGACGTAAATCGCGTCTATCTCGCTGCGCAGGCGGACGGTTCCTGAAGTCTTCAGCGAACCGGTGTAGGGTCCCAGCACCTCGGCGATTCCATAAACGCTCTGAATGTCCGCCGGAACCTTCGCGACGACCAGGAAACTGCCGCCGGCCACGATTGTGTTGGTGGGGAAGGTAAAATCGATGTCACCTGAGATACGATATCCGCTGATGTCTTCGTAAAAAGGATTGGCGTTGAACAGCTCGATGAATTCCAGATTCCTGCCGTCACCGCGCGGCGCCGGTTTATACATGATCTCGGAAATCACCAGGCCGGTCTTGCGACTGGAGGGGCCGAGCGGTTCAGAGTTGACAGACAGAGTCCCGACCACGGCGCCGGTGACGTCGGCGACGTCACGAAATTGCGCGGTGGCCGATTGATTTGAGTTATGGCTGGAAACGGCCAGGCCGAAGTAAATCGTCGCGGGCATGGCGATGCTGGCGGAGCCGACTTGCGTCCAGGTCTGTCCGTCGTAACTGGCGTAGCCCGTGAACTGATTGCCGACTCGCTGCAGGCGCAGCCAGGTGGCCGGATAATTCACCGGAAAGGAACCGCTCGTCGCGGCTGCGCTCCCGGACGGATCGCGCCACTCGAAAAAGCACCCGCT
>QHNT01000136.1 GCA_003218515.1 Verrucomicrobiota bacterium
GCACATATAAAACTCCGTGCTTGAGCGCGCTTTGAAACAGTTTCGACTTGAGCCCCGATTTCACCGATCTGGGCAGGCGCGCCCAAACGTAAAGCCCGCCGCGCGGCTCCTCCCAGCGAACGTCCGCCGGGAAATGTTCGCGCATGGCCTTCACCATCGCGACAGCCTTGCGCGCGTAACGGTGTCGCAGTGCCGACAAATGTTTTTCATACCGGCATGACGCCAGCGCGCGGCTCAGCACCTGTTGCAGCAGATTCGACGTGCCGAAATCGTGGTTGGCCTTGACGCGCAACACCGCGTCCAGCAGCGGCTCCGGCAAAATGCCGAAACCCACACGCGCGCCGGTCGCAAACGGCTTGCTGTAAGTGCCGGCGTAAATCACCCGTTCGCCGGCGCCGTTCGCCGCGAGAGCCGACGGCACATCGTCCCCGGCGAAACGCAGCTCGCGATACGCCGCGTCTTCGAGCAGATAGATCGGATGCCCAGCGGCCCGTTCAAACTGTTTCAACATTTTCAGCGCCTCGACTTTCTTGACAAAGCTCGTCGTGACGCCGGTCGGGTTCTGGTAATAACTGACGAGATAGAGCATTTTGACGCGCTGCAACTCGCCGCTTCGTTGCAACGCCTTCAGCGTTTGTTCCAGATGGGCCAAATCAATTCCATCCCCCGCGAGACGAACGCCGCGGCACTGCAAACCGTGGCTTTGCACGATGCTGAGATAGACGAAGTAGGTCGGGTCCTCCACCAGCACGACATCGCCGGGGTCGCACAGGCACTCGGTCAACATGTAAAGAAGTTGTTGCGAGCCGCTCGTGATGACGGCGCGTTCCAGCGAATAGATTTCCTTCAACTCGCGAGGGCTGGGTCCCACCCCGGCCCTGACCGTTGACGCTCTCCTCCGGTCGATCAGGGACGCGGTGGAGCGCGTCCCTCCCGACGAATCCAATTGCCACAACCGGTCCGCCGTCAAACGCCGCAACTGCGCGTCGCCAACCGTCGTGCCGTATTGCAGCGCCATCCGACCGGTCTTGCGTGAACCCAGAATTTCGTTCAGCAACGCGCGCGCTTCCGCGACCGGCAACGACTTGTTGTCGGTAAACCCGGCGGCCAGCGAAATCAAGGACGGATGGTCGAGCGGCAGTTTCATCAGCCACGAAATCGGCGGCGCTTGAGTGCGCCGGCCCATTTTTGAAAAGGCGGATGCTTTCATTTCCGGTGTCAGGCAGTGTAAGGGATGGAAACGGAGTTTTCCATCTGCTATCTGTGATGCTCCCACTTCGGTGCCGGGCGGCTGTTTTCGAGCAGGGCGAGAAACTTGTTCAGTCCGTCGAGATACCGCTCACGGCCGGCTTCGAGGAAATCATTATGGCGGCCGACGATTTCCCAAAGCAGTTTCGGTTCGTTGGCCGCGGCGAAATTTTTCTCCGCATGATGAAAACCGATCAGGCCATCGGCGCGGCTGTGCATGACCAGCACCGGCACCTTAATGCGCGGCAACTTGCTGTGCGTGTCGTATTTGATGATGCCCAGCCAGCGCACCGGCAGCCAGGGAAACAACTCCGCTCCGAGGTCAGTGACGCTGGTGTATGTGCTTTGAAGAATCAGGCCGCCCGAAGGTTCGCGCAGGGCCACTTCACTGGCGATGCCCCCACCGAGCGACTCGCCCAACACAATGATATTTGTCGCGGCGAAGCCTCTTTGGCGCACCCATTGATGCGCCGCCTGGCCGTCCAGATACGTGCCGTCCTCGCTCGGTCTCCCTTCGCTTCGGCCGTAGCCGCGATAATCGAAGATGAAAACGCTCGCGCCGGTTTCGAGCAACGCCGCGACATGCTCGAGCCGATGACTGATGTTCCCGGCGTTGCCGTGACAAAGCAGGTAAACGAAGTGTTGACGCGACGAGTCCTTGTCCGCGGGAAAAAACCAGCCATTCAGCTTCAATCCGTCCGCGGTTTGAAAATGAACGTCCTCGAACGGGCGGCCCAACTCGCTACCGTTCGCGTCCATTGGGCGAGAGGGCTGATAAACCTGACGATGTTCGAACCAGCGCAGCACAAGATAAACAACCGCCAGCAAAACGAGCAGTCGAATGATTTTTGTGGTTCGTCGCGTCGACCTGCTGTTGGTCACGGCAAAAAATGCCACACCGACAATTGAAAGGCCAGCCTCGTTAAACATTCCAAATGCAAGTTCGAAGATCGGGTATTACCGTGAATCCGCCGCTCATAGCCGCATAACGCCGCATTACAAATTCAACGTTGCGATAAACCGCAACTCACCCCAACCCACTTCCATCGGGTCGTAACCTTCGGCGGCCAGTTGCTTGAAAATTTTCGCGAAACCAGTGAAGCCGAGTTGGTCTTTGAGCACTGCCGCGTTGAATTGCCCAATCCCAATGAAACCGCTCGCCGCTGAATCCACCTCCCATCCCGTCTCGCAGAGCATCTCCAACAGTTCTTCAACCGTGTAATACGGCCAGAGCGTGAGCGCGGACCGTTCGGCAAAAATCCGGCTTTCGGGCGAGTTGTCGCGCAAACACGGCATGAGGCCGATGAGTTTGCCGCGGGGGCGCAGCGGTGAAACGGCTTGTCTGAACAACGTGCTCGGCTCGATCAGTTCGACGATGGGGCCGGCCAGCACAAGCGCGTCATACTTTTCATGCGTACCGAGGAAAGTTTGGGCCTGGACAGCTTGAACCAGTTGCAGCGCCGCAGAAGCCGTGGACCAGTCGAGCCAACGGCAGCCGATGACGTGTCCGTTTACGAACTCCTGCTGCGCGGCCACGTCCTTTGGGGACCAGCGGACTGGAACGTCCCGCTGGTAATGCTCGAGAAATTCCCCGACGGCTGCTGAAAAGATCGGTGACATCGCTCCGACAAACATACCGGACGCGGCGGGCCGGTCCAACACTGATGAATTACGGTGATGAATCCCGAAATCCAAATGTCGAATGACGAAAGAATGACGAAACCAGAATTCTCCAGGCCGAACCGGAGAGACTTCGAGGCTGTCGCCCGGAAATTTTTTGTCATTTGAGATTCGGGCTTCTTTCGGGATTCGACATTCGGATTTCGGGCTTTTACCGTTCGTCATCGGCGTGTGGTAAACTCGTCTCATGCAAAGCCGACGCGGAGCGGGCTTGCGCGGCGCCAATCGCGAAGCGGATGAAACGTATTCCCGAACCGGAATTGATGGACACGGACGAGCAAGCACGCGCTTATGCCGCCGCCGATTTTTCCGCGGCGCACCAGTCTTACGTCACACTATTTTCTGAAACCTTCCCGAAACGGCCGGCGACAGCCACGGTGCTCGACCTGGGTTGTGGCCCGGCTGACGTGACTATTCGTTTTGCGAAGGCGAATCCCGGCTACACTTTCCACGCCGTGGACGGCTCCGCCGCGATGTTGAACTGTGCCAGGCAGGCCCTGAAATCGCGGCGGCGACTGATGGAACGGGTTAAACTCATGGAAGGCTACCTTCCGGGCTCGTCAATTCCGCGCAAGGGCTACGACCTGATTCTGTCGAACAGCTTCCTGCATCACCTCCACGATCCCAAAGTGCTTTGGCGCTGTATCCGACGCCACGCGAAAACGGGAACCCTTGTTTTTATCACCGACTTGTTCCGACCCGCCAGCCGCGCCAGGGCCAAGGCTCTGGTCAGGAAATATTCCCACGCCGAGCCGCCGATTTTGAAGCGGGACTTCTACAACAGCTTGCTGGCGGCATTTACGCCGGACGAAATAACGGAGCAACTGGCGGAGGCCAAATTGGATCAACTCCGCGTCAACGTCATCAGCGACCGGCATTTGATGATTTACGGCAGAATTCGTTAGCGCGAAGGGAGGGCATGCCTCCGTCCCTGATTCGAGCGACCGCAACATCCTTGCAGCGCATCGGCGGCCCGTGGCACGGGTGTCCCGCCCGTGAGTTTCTGGTTTGGAGCAAACGGGCGGACGCCCGTGCCACCAGCATTGCAAGAAACTCAGTGCGCCCCCCTGTTTCCCGGTCGGCTCCTGCACTCTCGACACCCGGCTCGCGACGACCTATGCTCCCGGGCGATGCCTTTAGTGAAGCGACCATTGACCATTGCCGGACACGAGTTCGGCTCGCGTCTGATTCTCGGCACAGGAAAATTTTCTTCACCGGAAAAAATGCGGGACGCGCTCGACGCCAGCGGCGCGGAAATGGTCACCGTCGCGCTCCGCCGCGCGGACCTGAGCGGCAAACATGATCCCTTCGCGACTATTTTGGATTTCATTGATCCGAAGCGTTATCTGATCCTGCCCAACACCAGCGGCGCAATGAACGCCGAGGAAGCCGTGCGACTCGCGCGACTGGCGCGCGCTGCCGGACTGCCGAACTGGGTGAAGCTGGAGATCCATCCTGACCCGCGTTACCTGTTGCCCGACCCGGTCGAAACGCTCAAAGCCGCGGATCTTCTCGTGAAGGAAGGTTTTATTGTGCTGCCTTACATCAATGCCGATCCGATACTGGCCAAACGTTTGCAGGACGCCGGCACCGCCACGGTGATGCCGCTCGGCTCGCCGATTGGCTCGAATCGCGGCCTTCAAACACGCGATCAGATTCGCATCATCATCGAGCAAGCCACCGTGCCGGTCGTGGTTGATGCCGGCCTCGGCGCGCCCAGCCACGCCGCCGAAGCGATGGAATTGGGCGCGGACGCCGTGCTCGTCAACACCGCCATCGCCGTCGCCGATGATCCGGTGCGGATGGCAGTCGCATTCAAGAAGGCGATCGAAGCCGGTCGTGATGCGCATGAAATCGGCTTGAGCGCACAGCTTGATACCGCAAGCGCGACGAGTCCATTGACGGGATTTCTTGAGTGAGAACTCCGAAACCCGAACGTCGAATGACGAGAGAAACTCGAATGTCGAATAGCAAATGCCGCCACGGCGCGGTTCTTCCTTCAAGCTTCGGGCTTCGTCATTCTTCGGGCATTCGGCATTCGGATTTCGTCATTCCCTGCCCGCCATGAAACCGCGACTTCTGCCGGTTGAGCGCGTTCGCCGAATTCTGCAGGCCGCCGCGCGGACCCGTGTGCTGGTCATCGGCGACGTGATGCTCGACCAGTTCATCTGGGGCCGCGTCTCGCGCATTTCGCCGGAAGCGCCGGTGCCGGTGGTTGAGTTTGAGCGCGAAAGCTTCATGCCCGGAGGCGCCGCCAACGTGGCGCGCAATCTCACCGCTTTGAAAAGTTCCGCCGACGCGCTGGGCGTCATTGGCCGGGACGACGCCGGAAAAAAATTAACGAGCCTGCTGGAGGAGCAACGCGTTGGCTGCGACGGCCTGCTGCAACACTTCGACCGCACCACCAGCATCAAGACGCGGATCATCGCGCACCAGCAACAGGTCGTGCGGATCGACCGCGAGACGCGGGAGGATCTGGACGAAATGGCCACGCAGCGCCTGTTGGAGATTCTCGCCAGGAAACTTCCGTCCGCGGACGCGGTCATTGTGGGCGATTACGGCAAAGGGGTGGTAACTCAGCCGCTGCTCGATGAAATCAAAAAACTCTGCCGGGCGCGCGGCCTCTGGCTCAGTCTCGACCCCAAGCCGGTCCACCATTTGAACCTGGCCGGAATATCCCTCATCACGCCGAATCGGCAGGAAGCGTTTGAATTGGCCGGCGTGATCGACGGCGGTTCCGCGCGGTCCGCCAATCCGCTGAATGACGCCGCTTTGATGGGCGCCGCGGAAAAATTGTTGCGCGACCTGCGACCGGCTTTGCTGCTGATCACGCTCGGCGACCAGGGAATGCTGCTCTGCCAACGCGGCCAAAAGCCGCATCACATACCGACAATGGCCCGGGAGGTCTTCGATGTTTCGGGCGCGGGTGACACGGTCATCGCGTCGTTGACCCTGGCCATTGCCGCAGGCGCATCGCCGCTCGAAGCGGCGGTCTTTTCCAACCACGTGGCCGGAGTTGTCGTGGGCAAGGTCGGCACCGCCACCGTTTCGCCGCAGGAATTACTGGCCAGTTTCAAACACAAGGGATGAAGCTCCAAACACCAAACTCCAAACACCAAAGAATCTCCAAGCTCCAAGCCTCAAACGAAGCGCGATACTCCCGGATGCACGCACACCATGGCAGAACGTCGTTGGAGCTTTGGATTTGGGATTTCTTTGGAGCTTGGGATTTGGGTTTTGGAGCTTTATGAGTCGCGCTGTTTTCCTGGATCGCGACGGGACCCTCATCGAGGACAAGGATTATCTGAGCGACCCGGATCAAGTTGTCCTTCTTCCCGGCGCGGCGGAGGCGTTGAAACGGTTGCAGGATGCAGGCTTCAAGCTGTTCATCGTCTCGAATCAGTCCGGCGTGGGCCGCGACTACTTCACGATGGCCGAGGTGGAACGCGTCAATCAGCGGCTCGTGGAGCTGCTGACCCAACAACACGTCCGTATTGAGAAAATTTACATCGCGCCCGAAGCGCCGGAGCAGCCGAGCCGCGGACGCAAGCCATCGCCGCAATTCCTCTTCGACGCGCGCGACGAATTCGGCATCGACCTCTCGCAGAGCTACCTGATCGGCGACAAGCGGACTGATCTGGAGTGCGGCTGGAATGCGGGTGTGAAGGAGAGCATTCTGGTGCGGACGGGATATGGCGCGAAGCAGGAGCGTGATTCCACAGACAAGCTTGCACGCGGTGCAGTCGTGGATGGCTTGAAAGAGGCGGCGGAGCAGATTTTGCGCTTGCCGACCCGCTGACCTTCCGAAAGCCTTTTCGACAATGAAACAATTCCCTGCGATTTGTTGTTTGATGGTTACTCTCGCGGCTACCGCTTCGGCGGCCGATGAACAGGAGTTCACCACCAATTCTCTTCCCATTCCGGAACATGGAGCATTGGAGATCAAAGCTCCGAAAGGCTGGCGTTTTGAGCGAAAGGGCGCGATCAATCCCAACGGGCCACGCACTGCCGCTCTCAGCTCAACAAACGGGGAGATCTCCGTTCAGATCACCGTGTTCCGGGACGGATTGGGAACGAAAGAGCCCAAACCATCTGAAGAGAAGTTGATGGAAATTGTGAGGACCGCCGCGGAAAGCCGATTCCTCGCTGGTTCAGTCGAAAAGAAGGTTGTCATCGAAAAACTCAAAGGAGCCGAGGTTTCCGGTTGCTTCGCGCGATTCACGGATGCCGACTGGGTCGGCAAGAAAGTGCCGCCGGGTGAATTCAGTCACGTCGCCACAGGCGCGGTGAGATGCGGCGATCTGTGGGGAGCTTTTACTTTGTTAACCAACGACAAGGATGGACCGCAATTCAAGCAGGCGATGGCGGTGATTGAGAGCTTGCGGAAAGCAACGCCCTGATCTGTGCGCACGTTCGGGATCATCCCAGCTCGCTACGCCTCGACCCGCTTTCCCGGCAAACCGCTGCATCCGATCGCGGGTAAGCCGCTCATCCAGCACGTCGTTGAACGGTGCAAGCTGGCGAAGTCGTTGAGCGAAGTCATCGTCGCGACGGATAATGCGCGCATTCGCGACGAGGCGCAGAAATTCTGCCGAGTCGAGTTGACACGCGCGAACCATCCGAGCGGTACGGACCGCATTGCGGAAGTCGCCGCGCGTTGCGACTGCGACGCCGTGGTCAACATCCAGGGGGACGAGCCGTTGATTGACCCGAAGGTAATTGATGCTGTCGCCGCTGCGCTGACAGACCATGAGATGTCCACCGCGGCTACGCTCATCAAAGACCCCGCTGAACACGACAATCCGAACGTCGTAAAAGTCGTTGTCAATTCCGCCGGAAGCGCCTTATACTTTTCCCGGCGCACGATACCGTTCGTGCGGGATGCCGCCAGTGGTTCGGCTGCCGAACAGTTGGCGGCGTTTCCTTTTTTGAAACATCTGGGCATCTACGGCTACCGGCGCGAGACGTTGCTGCGGCTGGTGAAATTTCCGGTTTCGCCGCTCGAAGCCGCGGAGAAACTGGAGCAGTTGCGCGCGCTGGAAAACGGGATTCAAATCGCGGTCGTGAAAGTGAACTACGACAGCGTGGGCGTGGACACGCCTGAAGACGCGGCGCGGGTGGAAGCTTTGTTGAAACGTTGAAGCGTTGTCGTTAAACCGTTGAACGGTTGAACCGTTAAAAAGTCCTGCGAAATATGCAAACTACAGAAAAGGCATTCCGAACATTCGAGGATTTGGAAGCGTATCAGGCAGCCAGGGCGTTTCGCAAGGCGATGTACGCGGTAAGCCGCCGATTGCCCGATTTTGAGAAATTCGAACTCGCAAGCCGAATTCGTCGCGCCGCGGTGTCGCTCACAAACAACATTGCCGAGGGGCACGGTCGCTATCATTACCTCGAACAAATCAAATTCACATTGCAGGCGCGCGGCTCTCTGGAAGAATTGATTGATGACTTGAACGTCTGCGAAGACGAGCGGTACCTTCCGCCAGTCGAGGTTGTCAATCTGAAGCAAGAGAGTTGGCGAGTCTATCAGTTGCTTAACGGCTACATCCGTTACTTGCGCGACCGCAAGGCCGGGGGAGCGCTCGCTTTGCATGAACCCTCGACCGCCTACGGCCCGACGGACGACGAACTCGACGGGATCTTGCGCGACCGCCGATTCAACGATTCAACGATTCAACGATTCAACGAACGGTGAAATACATCTTCGTCACCGGCGGCGTGGTGAGTTCGCTGGGCAAGGGCCTGACAGCGGCGGCGCTCGGCACGTTGCTCGAAAACCGCGGGCTGAAAGTCGCGCTGCAAAAGTTCGACCCTTACCTCAACGTGGACCCCGGCACGATGAACCCCTATCAGCATGGCGAGGTCTATGTGCTCGACGACGGCGCGGAAACCGATCTCGACCTCGGCCATTACGAACGGTTCACCAACGTCAAGATCACCCGCTTCAACAACCTCACCAGCGGCCAGGTTTACCAGACCGTCCTGAACAACGAGCGTGAAGGAAAATATCTCGGCAAGACTGTGCAAGTGATCCCCCACGTCACCGACGAAATTCAGAACCGCATTCACCTCCTCGCCGATCAATCAAAGGCGGACGTCGTCATCACCGAAATCGGCGGCACCACCGGCGACATCGAAGGCTTGCCCTTTCTCGAAGCCATCCGCGAGTTCGCGCTCGAAGCCGGGCACGGCAACGTGGTGTTCATGCACGTCACCTACGTCCCGTTCATCAAGGCGGCGGGCGAACTGAAGACCAAGCCGACGCAGCAATCGGTCGCCAAACTGCGCGAAATCGGCATCGCGCCGCATATTTTGATCGCCCGTTGCGAACGTCCGCTCGACAAGGAACTGCGCCAGAAAATCTCGCTGTTCTGCAACGTCCCGTACGAAGCGGTCATCGAGGAGAAGGACGTTGACCACAGCATTTACGAGGTGCCGCTCATGCTTCAGCGCGACCGGCTCGACGATCTCGTCTGCCGTCTGCTGCACCTCGACACACCGACGGCGAACATGGCGCATTGGCAGGAGATCATCCGCAAACTCATCGCGCCGCAACATCGTGTCCGCATTGGCGTCGTCGGCAAATACATCGAGCTGCAGGACGCCTACAAATCGGTTTACGAAGCGGTCATTCACGGCGGCGTGGCCAACGATTGCGGCGTGGAAATCGTGAAGGTGGACGCCGAGGACATCGAACGCGAGGGACCGGAGAAAATTTTGAAGGGACTCGGCGGCATTCTGGTTCCGGGCGGGTTTGGCGAGCGCGGCATCGAAGGCAAAATCATTGCGGCGAAATACGCCCGCGAAAACAAACTTCCCTATCTCGGATTGTGTCCCGGCATGCAGATCGCGACGATCGAATTCGCCCGCAACGTGCTCAAACTGGACAAAGCGCATTCGACGGAGTTCGATCCCGACACACCACATCCGGTCATCGCGCTTTTGGACGAACAGAAAAAAATTACAAAAAAGGGCGGCACGATGCGGCTCGGCGCGCAGCCGTGCCAATTGGTGATGGGCTCGATGGCGGCGAAGCTTTACGGCGCGTTTGTCGTCAACGAGCGGCATCGTCACCGCTACGAATTCAACAATGCGTATCGCGACAAGTTCGAGAAGGCCGAGTTCGTCTTCAGCGGCACGTCGCCCGACGGCAAACTGGTCGAGGTGATTGAACTGCCGAACCACCCGTTCTTCATCGCCAGCCAGTTTCACCCGGAGTTCCGCAGCAAACCGCACCAGCCGCATCCGTTGTTCAAGGGCTTCATCGGCGCCGCCCACGCGCACATCCATCATCGGCCGCTGTGAAACGGTGCGCCTGAGCATGGGGCTTTTAGATGTTGAAAATCTCGTGCGCGTAAACAAGGTTGATTTGCGTTCCGAGCCTGTTCGCCAGTTGTTCCTGAAATACGGAATACCGAACTGTATGAAAAAGTATCCAGCGCCTGCGCCGACGGAAAAATTTGAATTGAACGAAGCCGCGGCGGCCGCCGAGCTTGAGTTGCCGGTGGCGACGGACTTTATTTCGCGGCCACCGCAGATTGATCCTCAGGTGATGCTGAGCCGGATTGAGGAAACCATGCCATGGCGCAGCGCGCGACCGGGCGAGAAAGAACGCCGGCTGGCAGAAAAAATCTCCGAAGAATTTGTTTTGTGAGCACCGCGAACCCGCATATCAATCATCGGCCGCTGTGAACCGGGATTGGTCATGTTCGAGCCAGACCAATTGGAGGTGAGCATGAGACCAGATAAGTCGTATGAGTCGGATTCGTCTCATCTGCGGCGGCTCTCCCATGCCTGAACGCTTCATTCCTCCGCACGGCGGCTACGAGAACTTGCTTTCTTATCGGAAGGCCGAGATAGTTTACGACGCCACGGTCAAATTCTGTGACCGGTTCATAGACAAGAAATCCCGCACTCACGACCAGATGGTGCAGGCGGCGCGTAGCGGCAACAAAAACATTGCCGAAGGCAGCCAGGCCTCCGGCACTTCAAAGGAAGCAGAGATCAAGCTGGTAAACGTAGCGCGCGCCAGCCTGGAGGAACTGCTAGGCGATTATCGGGATTTTCTTCGGCAGCGTGGCTTGCGACTCTGGGAAAAGGATTCCAAGGAAGCTCTGTTCGTGCGGAAGCTTGGCGCAAAAAAAGATGCCTCCTATGATTCTTTTAAGACCTATATCGAGTCTCGGCCGCCCGAAGTAGTTGCCAACATCCTCATTTGTCTGATCCACCAGACCAACTACCTGCTCGACCAACAGCTGCGCCAGTTGGAAGGCCGACCTGGCTCGTCAGAAAGATCTCGGAGTTCGCCAGCAAACATAACCTCCCAGATTGGTTGGAACGCCGCCTTCCCAATACATACCATTGGCAACTCCGTCGCAAGATGGCGGCACATTACATTTCCAAACTCGGACCAGTGGCTGAAGCGGCAATCCCAACATTGTGGCGAGTTCTCGAAGACCCAAATGAAGATTCGGAAGTGAAACCCCCGGTTCGAGGCGCACTGGCATCCATGGGAGAAATGAACGTGATCCTCTTGCCGGAATTCATACGTTGCCTGACGAATGGATACTCTGATATCCGAATTATTGCCGCCGAGTCTCTCGGCGCTCTTAGCCGTAACGCAAGGCCCGCCGTTCCCGCCTTGGTGAAAGCGTTGCGTAACCCGGTGCCATCTATGCGAAAGGCAGCGTCCGATGCGCTGACCCACTTGGTAACCTCGCCGGACGACTGGGTCCCAACATTCGGTGTTTTGTTGCAGGATAGTCGAACCCGCGCTGAAACGTGCGACAGTCTGTTCATTCTGAATCCTGGCGGAGAAAAAACCGCCGCGATGCTGACCGAAGTGTTCGCAACTGCCACTGAGTCTGAACAACAGCAAGTCTTATATCTGTTGGAGAGAATCGGCCCACAAGCTAGGCCTGCTATGCCCACACTCATAGCCGTCCTGTCGAACAGCGATAATGAGATCCGTTATCTGGCCGTCCGCGTATTGAAGGCAATAGGCCCGGAAGCCAGGGCGGCGATTCCCGCATTGACGGAAAGGTTGAAGGATGAAAACGACTTGGTCGCCAATGCGGCGACCAAAGCGATCAAGACAATCGATTCACCGACCGACGCCACAAAGTAAATGATTTACCCTGAAGCCATCCAATTCCTCTACAGCCTGCGGTTGTTCGGCCTCAAGCTGGGGCTGGAAAACACCTTCAAACTTGCGGCGCTGGCGGGTAATCCGCAGAACAAATTGCGCTTCATTCACGTCGCAGGAACCAACGGCAAAGGCTCGACCTGCGCGATGCTCGAAAGCATTTATCGCGCGGCGGGGTTGCGCGTCGGATTGTTCACCTCGCCGCACCTGGTTTCGTTTCGCGAACGAATTCAGGTGAACCGCCGGCTCATCAGCGAAGCGGACGTGGTGCGGCTGGTGGCGGAGTTGCGTGAGCAATGTGGGACAGGCTTCCAGCCTGTCTCAACTGTCAAGTCGCCCGGACTGGAACAGGGCGACAGGCGGGACGCCTGTCCGACGTTTTTTGAGGTCGTGACGGTGATGGCGTTGCGTTACTTCGCGGAGCAGCAGTGCGATCTGGTGATCTGGGAGACGGGCCTGGGCGGGCGGCTGGATGCGACGAACATCGTCACGCCACTGGCCAGCGTCATCACGAACATTCAATTAGACCATCAAGAATGGCTCGGCAACACGCGCGCGGAAATCGCGGCGGAAAAGGCCGGCATCATCAAGCCCGGCGTGCCGGTGATCACCGCGACGGACGCGCCGGAAGCGCTTGCGGTGATTGCCAAAACCGCGCGCGAAAAGAACGCGCGCCTGACCAAAGTAGGACAGGCTTCCAGCCTGTCTCTGGCAACCCGGACGTCCGCGCTGCCTTTGCCCGGCGAACATCAGCGGCTAAACGCGGCGCTGGCGATTGCGACGGTCGTAGCCTTGCGAGACAAAATCCCCGTGAACGACGACGCGATTCGGATCGGTTTGGAAACAGTTGAATGGCCGGGTCGATTGCAGTTGGTCAAAACAAAATCCGGCCAGACCTTCCTGCTCGATGGCGCTCACAACCCCGCCGGCGCGGCGGCGTTGCGTGACGCGCTTCGGAGCGAAAGCGTCCGCGCGGCCATTTCAGCGGGTCTGACCGAGGCGCACCGTAAACACTGCCGGCCGGATGCCGGCGCTACATTTATTCTCGGTGTGCTCGAGGACAAGGATTGGCCGCGCATGTGCGAAACGCTCGCTCCGCTGGCCGCGCGCATTCTGTTGGCGCCGGTGCACAGCGAGCGCGCGGCCGCGCCCGGCGCCTTGCGCGACGCCTGCGCGAAATCCAACCACGCGGCCGAAACCATCGCTTGTCCTTCGCTCGCTGATGCGCTAAAGCAAGCGGCCAATGACCCGTTTGTTGTCGTCACCGGCTCGCTCTATCTCGTGGGTGAAGCGATGGAATGGCTCGGACTTTCGCCGGCGAC
>QHNT01000137.1 GCA_003218515.1 Verrucomicrobiota bacterium
GCCGGCCCACCCGTCGAACACCCAGCCTGCGGCGGGACTGGCGTTGAGCGTTACCACCGTGTTACTGGAGTAAGAGCCGCCCGGAGGATTCATTGATACCGACCCGTTCCCTTCAACGGCCACCGCGAGTGCGTAAACCGGGGCCTGGGTAAATTCCGCCTGAACGCTTTTGTTGCGGTCCAGCGTAACGCCGATGGTCGGACTCTGGCCTATAGCGTCGCCCGTCCAGCGGAGGAAGTCCCAGTTTGCGGCCGGGGTCGCGGTCAGCGTGACCACAGTGTTACTCGGATAGGGCGCGGTACTGGGGTCTGCCGCCACCGTTCCCTGGCCGAGCGTGGTGATCGTTAGCGAGTAAACGGGCACGATGACAACCTGAACCGGGCCAGCCTGCGAAGATTGAGAGAAATCCGCGCTGTAAGCGATGACACGAATTATGGCGGAATTCGTCAAAGCGAACGGCCCGGCGTAGAGAGTGGCATCAGACGAAGGTTCCGAGCCATCCAAGGTGTAAAGTAAAGAGCCGTTCGTGAAGGTCGTCTGGAAAGACACCTGGACCGAATCGAGATTTGTCACCGGTCCGCTCACGACGTGGCGACCATCGAGCAGAATGCTGACTCGCGGTAGTTCGAACGCCCCGATGTCAACTCCAGTTCCCTGCGGACGCGCTACTCCTCGCTGGTCAGTTGCAGGGGCACCGGCGCTGTCGCCGGCGTCCAGTGCCGGGCTGTTCACCAGCAGCGCGTGGGTGGGTGCGGATCCGCCGTTGTCCTGTAGAGGGCCGAGATTGGCGCTGACATTCTGGAGATCGGACGCGGCGAGGCCGGAAATCTCGTTCGTCGAGCCGATCAGGTTGTGCCCCTTGCTGGCGAGCGTTCCAAATCCATCCGCAGGAGTTGAGTTCGTCGTCGCGGTGTTGCCGGCGATGATCGTGTTGAGCAGCGAAAGAGTTCCGGACTGATTGGCAATCCCGCCTCCGTGAGCTTCACCCGTCGGCCCGGGGTTAAAACCAGGGGAAAAACCTCCCGGCCCTCCAATGACGCGGTTGCCAGTGAGCGTGCAGTTGACCACTGCCACCGAGCCGGTGTCGGTCGCCAGGCCGCCGCCAAACACGGCACCCCCGGATTGAGAGGGGCTAATGGGAATCGTGAGTCCTCCTTGACCGCCTACCACTTCATTACCCGAAAAAGTGCAATTGGTCACACCAACCGGGCCGGCGGTGACAAATACCCCTCCGCCCTTTCCGTCACCGCCAATTGCAGCCCCCACCACACCCCTCGCACTTTCGCCCCCAGCGGCCCGATTACTGGCGAATGTTGAGCCGGTGATTTCCGCGGCTGTGTCCACAAAAAACGTCCCTCCACCACCGCCCTGGCCGCCTCGCCCTGCAAACCTACCACCGCCGCCGCCTCCTCCCGCTGCAAGGTTGCCCGAAACTAAACACTCGCGCATCTTGAGAGTGCCTCCGCTGCCGAAAATTCCACCGCCGAGTCCTTCACCTCCCGTAGCCCCCGAGCCGCCGCCGCCACCCGCGTCACCACCGACCGTCGAGTTGTTTAGAATCGAACACCGTAACAGAATGACCTCACCGCTCTGGACAAACGTTCCGCCACCAAGACCGCCACCACCACCGCCTTGGCCAGTGAAAAGGTAGCCGGACTGATAGATTGCCCAGCTCCCGTCGCCACCTCCAAAACCGCCGCGACCGTAGGTCACGCTTCCATCGTTTTTGGGCAGGAGTCCTTCTCCGCCTCCGCCGCCGCCAAAGCCCCCGTTACCGCCCACGCCACCGAATGCGGGACCGATTGCGGTGGATCCTGAACCTCCTCCTGCTCCTCCTCCTCCTAACCCGCCTTGGCCACCCGCGCCACCTTGGCCGTTGTTCACGCCGCTTGTTCCAGGCACGCCACCGACGCCGCCGTTGGGGCCGCCGCCGTTGCCGCCACTTCCACCGCTTGCACTGCTTTGACCACCGCCTCCTCCGTTGCCTCCCGTCGCTCGATTCGCCAAGAACGTGACATTCGAAGCGACGACTGTTCCCGACGTGGTAAAGAGTCCGCCTCCCAGGCCTCCTCCGCCGCCGCCCGGTCCTCCGCCAGTTCCGCCAACGGACCCATCGCCGCCGGTGACAGAGTTGCTGGCGACCATCGAATTGAACAGGTTCAGGTTCCCTGAGTTGTAAATGCCACCCCCGAGCCCGGCCAGCGTGTGGCTATTGGCCACGGCGCAACTCATCAGAGTCAAATCACCGGCGTTTTCTACGGCCGCGCCGTTGGCGCCGTTTGTGGCCAGGCCAGACGCGATGCTGATCCCGGTGAAAACATTGGTCGTTCCACTCGCGGTTATGAAAACGCGCACCGCGTTGTTCCCGCTGACGGTAAGCAAATTGGCGCCCGGTCCGTTCAATACGACGTTGTCCGTGATTTGAGGGAGGGGAGAAGAAAGAACGATTGTGCCGGTTGCTGTGATCTCAACGGTGTCGTCACCGGGCATGGCATTGGCATCCAGAATTGCCTGCCTCAGCGACCCGGACCCGGACTCGGAAGTCGTAGAGACTGTAAGCGTCGCAGAATAAAGGGCGGGCGCCGAAGAAACGATTCCCGCGGTGACCAGTAGAACAGTGTGAAGCGATCGAAGTGAGTTCATAGGTCTCATAACCAATTGATTTGTAAAGGTTCCTTCACATTTTGGCAGCATTTTTTGAGCCGCCGTTCGGCGTGATCTCGCGATTCAGCGCGAAATTGTACCGGTCAGAATGTGCCCGCAGGGAACAAAGCCGGCTTTTTGAAGCGTCTTGCGACTCGCGATATTCTTCGGATTGCATCGTGCCGCCGGAACATTTCCGCCCTCATAGCAAATCCGCTTCAATTCTTGCACGAGGAAGGAACCGAGGCCGCGTCTCCGAAAAGGCTCCGCCACTTCCATGTAGATGTCGCCATACGGCCGGTTGTAATGGAAAAGCACGCCTCCGGTCGCTACGACCTTGCCTTCAACCTCGACAACCCCGTGCCATTTGAGTTGGTCCGGAGAAATGTTCAAGGCGTCAGCCGTGGTGGCACGGCGGAAAAGGGCGCCCGGCGGCGAGTGCGCAGTGATCAGTTTGTCGTGAAAGAGAATACTCTCGCTCGTCACGTTTTGAGCCAACGTATGCAACATGACCGTCAGCAGCGGATCGTTGCTCTGGGTCTCAATCGTGGCCGAGCCGCTGGCCGCCAGCAGCGCCGAAAAAAGATCGAACATGCGCGACCGGTACTGGGGCGCGACATACCACTCGTACACCGTGGGCTTCCCTTTCCAGGGCCCGCCAACAGCAATAGAGCCGTAACCGACCGTGGCCTCCCCAGCGAAGAGAAGGTACTCATGCGTCCACCCCGGGCGGGAGTGGATCGAATCATGAATGATCTGGCAATCCATCTCCAACCGATACGTGTCGCGCCACGGGAGGATATCTTCGACGTTTGCAGCTTTGGCAGAGAGTTCCATGACGAACGAAAGTCTTAATCAGACCTGTTAATCCGATACGTTCCCAGGCAATGGCGTGGATTGCGACGGCATGTCAGGTCTTTGTTAGGTGTCCACGCTTTAGCGTGTCTGTTCGGTGTCCACCCTTCAGGGTGTCTGTTCGGTATTCACGCCTCGGAGTGTCCTCCAGACAACCTAAAGGCTGGACACCCAACGCTCGGTTTCTCGACTCACAAAATCGCATCATCCCATCCTTTCCCGTAATCCAGAATGGGATACTCGCGCC
This sequence comes from Verrucomicrobiota bacterium, assembly GCA_003218515.1. Lineage (GTDB taxonomy): Bacteria > Verrucomicrobiota > Verrucomicrobiia > Limisphaerales > AV2 > AV2. Next base: position 3,746 of record QHNT01000137.1, read on the forward strand.
ACGTCTTTTCAGCAAACTCCCGTCCCATTTCGGCGAGGTATTCCTGAGCGCTGGAGAACGGCCAGTCCTGCCACCGCTCCACGTAGCCGTGGTGCACCGGATTATTGTGGACGTAATTCATCGTCGCCCAGAAATGCGCGTCGTTGCGCATGTAACGCTCCGCCGCGCCGCACCAGACCTGTCGGCCTCGCGTGTGTTCCTCGCCGTTCCACTCGAACGACAACCTCCCGTGCATCCAGCCAAGGTCCGCCAGCACGGCCAGAATCTCTCTGGTTTCGATGAGCGCATGGTAATGGTTCGGCGGGACACACCAAGCATGAATCAAAGCCTCGCGCTTCGCGAAGACGCCAAGCAATATGTCGCAGAATGTTTGCATCCGTTCGCCGTTCTGTCCGAGGTAGTGCCGGTGCTCGAAGCAAGCAGCGGTGACGTGGTAGCGCGTCTTCTCGCTGGCGCGATGGGGCGGACGATGCCAGGGCAGACCTTGGCGTTTGCGCCAGGCCATCAGGCCTTCGCGTTGCTCTGGCGTCAGCTTGCGCCAGAGATAGGTTGGTCGGCCCATACGCGTTCGGTGTTCACGCTTTAGCGTGTTTTGGGGCGTCCGGGCACCCTGAAGGGTGGACACCCAACGCTCGGTGTCCCGGCTTCAGCCGGTTTCGGTGGACCAGACACGCTAAAGCGTGGACACCAAACGTGTGCTCGGCGGCGGGCCTCGGTGAATGGCGTGGTTTGCGGCGGCATGGTCAGGTCTTTGTTTGGTGTCCACGCTTCAGCGTGTCATTCCGCTGCAAGGCCTGTTGCTGTTCCAGCCGCGTCCGCGCCAGACGACTGCTTCGGGGAGTTTTTGTTTAAGATCGCAATTTGCAATATCAAGTGGCAGCGGCACAGCCGTCTCAATTGAACTGGTTCCTCTTGTAAGCCCCCATCGCCGGCGCGTCCGGGTTTACTTCGGGGCCAAAGTAACGAAGAGTCACGAGCGGTTCGGTCCCGCTCGTGTTCTCAAACGTCACGCCGGCTTTCGCGCCGTCTTCGGCGCAGAAGTATTCGTCCTCGGTCAGTTCGTAAAAGCGGATGAGCTTCGGGCTGTTCACCGGCTGGCCGTTGATGGCGCCTTTGCCCTGCACACAGACCAACCCATAAGCGCCCTTGTCTTTCACGGTGCATTTCTCGCCGGGTTCGACCGTCAGTTCCTTCGCGGTGAAGTATTGGAAACCGTTGACTTTGCCATAGACGATCCAGCGATCCACGAAACCTTCGTTGCGCGTGTCGGAGACGGGCACCGGTTCGAGGTAGTGGTTGTCCTTGAAGTTCGGGTCCACGTTCGCTTCCCAATCGAGTTGGTCCACGATGAAGTCGAGGTCGCGGTGCTTCGACTTGGGCATGTCTTTCACGAGGAGGTCCCACGGAACGTAACGGCCTTCGACCATGCTTTGGTACATGCCGAAGACGTCGCTGCCCCATTGCGGCTCGTAGGTGCAGAGCGAGCCGGGCGCGTGCAGGATGCACGGGCCGACGAGCCAGCCGGAGCCGGGCTTGAGGCGATACGCCTTCGAGAGATCGAGGATGCCGTTATCGCCCTTGTTCCAATCTTCGAGGCATTTGCGGACCTGCGTCCGAGTGGTGCCCGGTTCGAGGCCAAAAAAAGTGTAGGGAAAGTTATTGCCCACGTTGTTGTGCTGCGGCGGGAAATAATACGATTCCGGTTTGCCTTCCTGGCCGACGAGTTTCGCCTGCCTGGCGTTCTGGTGCATGTGATGCGGGATCGGCCCCATGTTGTCGAAGAATTTCGAATAGACCGGCCAGCGTTTGTATTTGTTCCAAATCGTCTTGCCGACGAGTGTCGCGCCGCAATCAGCAACGGCCTGGCGCAGCGGGAAACGCTCCTTGCCGACGACGACGTAGCTGAGGCCCTCGTCTGGAACGCGGCCTTCGTTAGCCGCTTCGGTCGTCGAAGCGAACCAGCGTTCGTCGATTCCGCCGCGGTTGGCACCATAGGCGTAAGTGTCGTCCGGATGCAGCTTGAGTCGCAGGCCGGGCTGGAGGAACGAGCGAGGCACCCAGTTCGGCGCAAGACGGAGCAGACCGCCGGTCGCGGAAAGTTGCGCTTCGACTTTGGATTGAGTGTTGGTGGTGATGGTCTTGAGTTGGTTGACGGTGCTCATGGTTCGTTAAATGGATGAAAGCGTTGAAAGTTAAATCAATGATGCGCAATTCCCGATGCGTAATGGTTGATCCATGCGGTTGAGAGAGGAAATCAAATCCTCAGAACGTTGTCAGCCGCAGAATTTGCGGAGACTGCCCAGCGTCCAGCCGCGGCGTGAAGGTGCGGCTGGTTGAAGCGGCATCTGTTTCCGAGGCGCTTAACGATTCGGTTCTATCCGGCGCTTGATCTCGCCGAGGAAACCTTGAATCTGACCCGCGCCATTCGGCACATCCTGCTCTGATTCCAAATCGGAGCGCCATGCTTCGACACCCATCGGCCTCCCCAACAACCGCCAGGAACCATCCGGCTGTCGATAAAGTCTGAGCCGCACACGCAGCGCCCGGCTCGAACCGCTCCTGGTTGGTTTGTCGAACACCAACTCATAGGCGTGTTGTGAAACTGTTTCGAGGTACCCGCGGCCGAGGAAGAAAGTACGGGCGACCGCCTGGATATCCCTTGCAGGTCTTGCCTCCAAGGTGACTTCCGGCAGTCCCGATTGTGTCGAAGGAACCTGCACCTGACGGCCGGACGACTTGCATCCCGCTCCTGCCAGAATCACTCCGGCCAATGCGCAGAAACAGAAAAGGCGGAGATTTGTAATCTTCATAAAATGAACCGGGCTGCGGTGGCGACTACTATTCCTCGCCGTCGTAGTAATCGACCTCGCGAATGCGGAACGTTCCGACGTTTTCGAGTGAAAAGCCCCACTTGTTTGAGTCGGGAAAGTGGTAGAAATCAGCCGGGGCGTTGTTAGCGATAACGTAGTAGAGCAGGTTTTCCTTGCCGGTGTTGATGATCTGGTGCGCTTCACCGGGCGGACTCAGCACGCAATCGCCGGCCTGAAGACTCCGCGTGAGTTTGCCGGCGCGGACTTTCCCGGTGCCGGAGGCGATGAGATAAAACTCCCACTCCGTCGCATGACTGTGGAACGGGAAATTCGTTGCGCCGGGCGGCAGGCGAACCAATTCGACTTCAAACGGAGGTTGGCCGGGCAGGCTCGGCCCCGTCTTCGGATTCTGGAACGCCAGCGCCACGTCGCGCAGAAACCGGTGATACTTTCCTTTCGGCGACTTGCGCTCTCGCCAGGGAATGTTGTTCAAGTTTACCTTTTTCATCACGGCCGTCCCAGCCTGACAGGGCAAACGGGACATGACAAGAAAACCGTGGGATCGGTAGCGGCAGAGTTTGCATTTTCGGTGGGGCGAGCGTCCCCGCGAGCCGGCGGAAAGCGTGGTCCAGAGGCAAACTTGGCAACGGTGAAGCGCGGCGGCGGTAAAGCTGCCTGAGCGCGTTGGGACTTCGACTGCGACTTGCAGGAGGCTGCACTCGGACTCTTTCCGCCAATTCAATCAACCTGTTTCTCGCGCTCGCAATTCCCGGCTGCGTTTGGCATAGTCAACTCATGTTCGCCAGCGAGAGCCAAGGCGCAAACACGCCTGCCCGGGCGTCGCATTTTCAAACCACTCACTGGAGCGTCGTGCTCGCGGCCGGGCAGAGCGACTCGCCGCGCCGAACCGAGGCCCTGGAAAAGTTGTGCCGCGCCTACTGGTACCCCCTCTATGCGTATGTACGGCAGCGGGGCCACGGACCAGAAGATGCGCAAGACCTCACGCAGGAATTTCTTGCGCGGCTGCTCGAAAAGAACTGGCTTGCAGATCTTGATCCGCATAAGGGCCGGTTTCGTTCCTTTTTGTTGACCGCGTTGAATCGTTTCCTGATCAACGAATACGACCGCGGCCAGGCGGCCAAACGCGGCGGCGGCAGAACCTTCTTTTCGCTCGACCAGGCGCAGGCGGAGGGACGGTACTTGCACGAACCCTCGGCCGATGAAACGCCGGAAAGAATTTTCGACCGACGTTGGGCGCTGGCGGTTTTAGATCAAGCCCTCGCGCATTTGCGCGCAGAAACCAGTGCGACCGGCAAGTCGCAGCAATTTGAGCTGCTCAACCCCTTTCTGTCACGAGAAGCGGAAGCTGGCGAATACACCGGCGTCGCCGAACAGCTCGGGTTGAGCGTCGGCGCGGTGGGCGTGGCCGTGCATCGGTTGCGGCAACGGTATCGTGAGGTCGTGCGCGAGAAAGTGGCCCAGACGCTGGCCGACGCCGCGCAAGTGGACGAAGAGATGCGCCACCTGTTCGCGGCGCTGCGCCGACAGGTTTCCACGTAATCAGCCCGCAGATTTGCTTAGAAGTAGTGTGACGGCCGTGGGAGTCCGCGCGCCGTTTCGTACCGGCAGGCAAATGCCGCTGATTGCGGCGGAACGCCGCCGACACAATCCGGTGAGCTGACTGCGAGTTTGTTATAACAACAATATGACGGGACACTGCACACGGTGCGGCGCGAAGCTCCCGGCGGATGTCCTTGCCGGCCACTGCCCGCAATGTCTGGTGCAGGTGTCCTTGGAGTGTCCGCGGATGGGCGAGTCGAACCGAACCAGGTCTGAACTGTTTCCCCGTTCCTTTGGCGAGTACGAACTCCTGGCTGAGATCGCGCGCGGTGGAATGGGCGTCGTCTATCGCGCTCACCAGACCAACCTCAACCGTCAGGTGGCGCTCAAGATGGTCTTGTCCGGCCAGTTCGCCAGCCGGACTGCCGTCGAACGGTTCCGTTCCGAAGCGCAGGCAGCGGCGAGTCTCCAGCATCCGAACATTGTCAGTATCCATGAGGTAGGCGAATTGGAAGGCGAGTCCTATTTCACAATGGATTTCATTGAGGGGAACAATCTTGCCGACCTTGTGCGCGCGGGGCCGCTGCCTGCCAGACGGGCCGCGTGCTACGTGGAGCAAATCGCGCAGGCCATCCACTATGCCCACGAGCGCGGCGTGTTGCACCGCGACCTCAAACCGTCCAACGTGCTCATCGACGCCTTCGATCAGCCGCGCATAACCGATTTCGGCCTCGCCAAACACTTGACCAGCGACTCTCACCTGACCGTGAGCGGCCAGACGCTCGGCTCACCCGGCTACATGGCGCCCGAACAAACCTCGCGGCAGCTCGGCAAAGTCAGTCCGCAGAGCGACGTTTATTCGCTGGGCGCGTTGCTCTTTCATCTGATCACGGGGCGCGCCCCTTTTGCCGCTGGCAGCGTGGCCGAGACCGTGCAACAAGCGTTGCACGACGATCCGTTGTCGCCGCGCGCGTTGAATCCTGCCGTGCCAGCGGATCTGGAAACGATTTGCCTGAAGTGCCTGGAGAAAGAGCCGTCGCGCCGTTACGTCACCGCCCGGGCTGTCGCCGAAGAATTGAGTCGCTGCCTGCGTGACGAGCCAATCGTCGCCCGTCCGGTCAGCCGCATTGAAAAGACCTGGCGCTGGTGCCGGCGCAAGCCTGCCGTCGCTGCTCTGGCGAGTTCCGTGGCTCTGTTGCTGGTCGCCCTGGCGGCTGCGGCATCCGTCGCCGCATGGCGCATTGAGTTGGGCCGTCGCGCGGAGGCCCGGCAGCGGGAACTGGCCACCCAGGCGAACGCGCAACTTGCCCGGGTCAATCGCAGCCTGGAAGAAAGCGTCACGATTCTGGAGCTCCAACGTGCGGAACAATCGTTTCGTTCCGGCGATGCCAGCATGGGGCTGGCGCATCTGGCCGCTGTGCTGCGGCGCGATCCGTCCAATCACGTCGCCGCCGAACGCATCTTGTCGGCTCTGTTGCATCGCAACTGGGTCTTACCGGTCGGAGCATCTCTCCAGCATCCAACCTTCGTGAGTTCAGTCGCGTTCAGCCCCAGTGGCCGTTACATCGTTACGGGTTGTGCGGACGGATTGGCCCGGATTTGGGACGCCGGCGCACGGCGGCAAATCGGCATTGGATTGAAGCACCCCGCTCATGTCAGGGGCGCCACATTCAGCCCGGACGAAACCAAGGTCGCCACCGCATGCGAGGACGGAAATGCTCGAATCTGGAACTGGCGAACGGCTGAAGTGATCACCGGGCCGTTGAAACATGACGATTGGGTGTTTGCGGTTTCATTCAGCCCGGACGGGCAACGGATTGTGTCGGCGTGCCGCGACGGCACCGCGCGCGTGTGGTCGGCGCGAACCGGCGATCTGCTGCTCACACTCGCAGCCCATACAGACGCGGTGCGAAAGGCCGTGTTCAGCCCGGACGGACGTCTCATTGCGACCGCCAGCTATGACGGATCAGCGCGACTGTGGGGCAGTCAAACCGGCGAACCTTTTGGGTCTCCATTACGGCATGGTTTCATGCCGGTGCTCGGAGTTGTTTTCAGCCCTGATGGCAGCCGTGTGGCGACTTCATCCCGCGACCGAACAGCGATGGTTTCGAACGTCGATACCGGCACTCCGGTAATGCCGGCCTTGCATCACTCGGATGGATTGAACGACATTCAGTTCGATCCCACAGGCCGCATCATCGTCACCACGGGTTTCGATAGCACGGCCCGTTTGTGGGATGCGCAGTCCGGCGAGCTTCTCTCCCAGCCCTTCCGCCATCTTGAGCAGGTGAATCAGGCTGCGTTCAGTCCGGACGGGCGGACCCTGGCGACCGCCGCCGACGACTCGACCGTTCGGTTCTGGGAAATGCGCCCGAGCGGAGTGCTAACGGAACCGATGGAACACCAAAGCCCGATTAACTCGGTCGAATTCAGCCCCGATGGAGAGTGGGTGGTGACGGCTTCCGACGACCACACTGCGCGAGTTTGGGACCAACGCACCGGACTTCCGGTCAGCGGGCCATTGCGGCACGGCGGTCCTGTGCAGAGTGCTTCTTTCAGTCCGGACGGTCGGTTCGTCATCACGGCATCGTTGGATTATTCCCCGTGGATTTGGGAGGCCCGAACCGGGAATCGAATGGAAGGCCTGTTCCTTCACGCAGCCGGACTTTGGAGCGCTTCATTCAGTCCTGAGGGGCGACGGTTGGTCAGCGCATCCTTAGACAAAACCGCAAGGGTCTGGGACATGGAATCGAAACAGCCGCTTACGCCGCCGCTGCAGCACGACGGAGAAGTTGTTATGGCCCGGTTCAGTCCCGATGGAACGCGCGTCGTGACGACGTCCACAGACAAAACAGCCCGCGTTTGGAATGCCGAAACCGGCGCCCCGGTCACCAAGAGTCTTTTGCACCAGGACGAGGTCCGTGACGCGTGCTTCAGCCCGGACGGACGCCGCGTGGCGACAGCGTCCAAGGACAATACGGCAAGAATCTGGGACGCGCGCAACGGACAACCGCTTGGGCGGACTTTGCGCCACCTGCGGACAGTGGAAGCCGTCAGCTTCAGTCCCGATGGGCTTCGCATTGTTACTGCATCGTTCGATCACACCGCCCCGGCCTTCCGCTCAGTGATCCGTTGCGGCACAAAGGTCCGGTACGGATGGCGCAGTTCAGTCCTGACGGAGAACGCGTGGTGACAGCCGCGCAGGCTCCGGATAACGCCGCACGCGTCTGGCAAGTCCAGGTAGCTCCCACACAAGTTCCAGCCTGGCTACCGGAACTCGCGGAGGCCGTGGCGGGTTTGGCCGTCGGAGCACAGGGCATGACACGTTTGGTTTCGGAAAGCGATTTCAATGAACTGCGACAACGCTTGAATGGCCTGACTGACAGCGACACTTTCAACCGTGTGGCCCGCTGGTTTTTCGCCGACCGCGCGACCCGAACGATCTCTCCCTTCCAATCCGAGACAATCGCCGAGTATGTACGGCGGCGCATTGCGGAGAGCACGACCTCCAGCCTCGGAGAAGCGATTCGTTTGGACCCGACGAATTCCCTGGCCCTAGGGCGGTTGGCCAGGGCAATTCTGGAGAGCAATGCTTCTCCGGCGGGCAAAGCTGACGCGTCTAATCTCGCCCGGTTAGCGTTGCGATTTGATCCAAACCAGGGCGAAGCCCGTGAAGTCCTGGTTCGGATCGAGCAGCACGACTCGAAGGCCAACTAGTTGCTGCGGAGGTGCGTGCTGGGGGTGGGGCGGGCTGTCCTCAGCGCGCCGCCACGATTATCGGTCTGACGGAGCGGCGCAGCGGGACATTGCGCCCTACCCAGGTTGCGGCTTTGCCGGGCTGAGGACATCGCTCCCTGCCAATCTCGATGGCAGTTTCTTTGTAATCCCGCCGGGCCGTTTCTTAGGTAAGGGAGTGAAAGCTTCGTTTTAACTATGAACACCAAACTGCTCTATTCCCTGTTTTTGCTTTTAACCGCCGCGACTTTGGCGCGCGGGCAAGGCACGGCATTCACTTATCAAGGCCGGCTCAATCTCGACGGCGCGCCTGTCAACGGCCCGTACGATTTTCGATTTTCCATTTACACTGCCGGCGCGGGAGGCAGTCTCGTTGCCGGTCCATTGCCGATGGATGCGGTTGACGTTGTCCGCGGTCTGTTCGTCACCCGCCTTGACTTCGGGATTGGAGTCTTCACCGGTCCTGCTCGATGGCTGGAAGTCAGTGTGAGGCCGGCGGGCAACGGAAACTTCAAGACGCTCGATCAGCGGCTGGAATTAACGTCTTCGCCCTATTCGATCCGCGCTCAGGTTGCGGGCGTGGCAGACAGCATTGCCGCGGGTTCTGTGGTCAAAAGTCTCTACGGACTCCACGACGACATCATGCTGGCTGCGGTCGCGCCGCTGACGCTCACACCCAACGGCAACACGTTGACCCTTTCCACTGCCGGCGGCGGCGGCGGCGGCGGCGTCTGGTCGGTCAATGCCAACAACGCTTACTATACCGCAGGCAATGTCGGCATCGGCCTAAATAATCCGTCGGAAAAACTGACCATCGCTGGCGTACCAAACTACAACAATGGATTGAAGCTCACTGGGAGTTCGGTCGGCGGCACGGGGCTGGCGTTGGAAAATACATCCAGCGGCGGACACAAATATTCTCTGTTCTCATCCGGCGCAGGCGACAGCGCCGGAGCGGGCGGATTTGGAGTCTATGATGATACCGCCGGCGCGTATCGTTTGGCGATTGCCGCCAACGGCAACGTAGGCATCGGCACGAGCCAACCACACGGCGGCCTGGAAGTCAGCGGTGGATGGGACGGTAACTACGGAAGTCTGACGCTATCCGGCCTTTCTCCATCGGTGAGATTCAGCGGCAATATCTTTACCGACAATTACAGCTGGTTGATACAACTGGTAAATGGCGGCAATCTCGAATTCTACAACAAGCAGCAGTTCACGGCTTTCGGTCTGGTGATGGCCATAACGCCTTCCGGCTACGTTGGACTCGGCACGGATAATCCGCAGGAGAATCTTAGCATCGCCGGCGTTAGGAGCTACAACACCGGCCTCAAACTCACCGGCAATACCACGGCCGGCACTGGTCTGGCGCTGGAGAATACCGCCACTGGCGGTCACAAGTACGCCTTGTTTTCCGGAGGCTCGGCAACCGGCGTGGGCGCGGGCGGATTTGGAATCTACGATGACACGAGCGGCGCGTATCGCCTGGCGATCGATGCAAACGGGAATGTGGGCATCGGCAAGAGGAACCCGCAGACTGCGCTGGACGTCAATGGCACAACCACCACCAAGGTGCTCACCATCACGGGCGGCGCGGACCTCGCCGAACCGTTCCAGATCTTCGAGGAAAAAGTTCCGTCCGGTTCGGTCGTGATCATTGACGAAGAGCACCCGGGACAACTCAAGCTCAGCACGAAATCTTACGATCAGCGTGTCGCCGGCATCGTCAGCGGCGCAAACGGAGTTCAACCCGGGATCAGTTTGCGCCAAACGGGCGAGATGGACGGCGCTTTGAATGTGGCGCTGACCGGACGGGTGTACGTTCAGGCTGACGCGGGCTACGGCGCGATCAAGCCGGGCGATTTGCTCACCACTTCCGATACGCCCGGCCACGCGATGAAGGTCATTGACCACGCGCAGGCGCGAGGCGCAGTTCTCGGCAAAGCGATGAGCAGCTTGAAAGAAGGCAAAGGCCTCGTGCTTGTGCTGGTGACGTTGCAATAAGATTCGGACGTGAACACGACCAATCGAAATTCAAAGGCTCACGCCGCCATGTCGCAGCTTGCAATGATTCTCGCAGCCGCCGTGGCGCTGCTCACAACGAGAGTATCGGACGCCGGCACATGGAGGAACGTAGTGACAAACGCCCCCGGCAGTGTTCAGTTGATGATTCTTCTTTCGGACGGCACGGTCATGTGTTCGGATGGAGGCAACGGCGCCTGGTACAAGCTCACTCCCGATTCCACCGGCAACTACACGAACGGGTCGTGGACCACATTATCGTCGATGAACTACACTCGCCGATACTTTTCCTCCGCCGTATTGCGCGATGGCAGAGTATTCGTGGCAGGCGCTGAATACGGCACCGGAACCACTAACGCCGAAATCTACAATCCGCTTTCCAACACGTGGACACCCGTGCCGGTGCCTCCGGGCCTGATTACCACCAACAATAATCCGGTGGCTACGAACAAATTCCAGAATACCGCCGGTTTCTCCGATTCGAGTTCGATCATTCTGCCCGACGGCAGGGTATTGATCGCTCCAGTCAATCCCGCCGCCGGTGTCAGCACTGTCACTTATAACCCTTATGCAAATTCCTGGACCTCGAACACGGTGCTCGGGAACCAGAACGAAGCGACTTGGGTAAAATTGCCCGATGACAGCATTCTTACCATTGATAAGTCCAGCACGGCCACGGAGCGGTTTATTCCCTCTTTGAATCAATGGATTCCGGACAGCAATACACCTGCGAATGTCTATGGTGTCGGTGCAGAGCTGGGACCGGCACTCCTGCTGCCGAACGGAAAGGTATTTTTCCTGGGCGGCAACACCAACACGCTCATCTACACGCCTTCGGGCACGACCAACCAGGGATCGTGGGTGGCTGGCCCGCCGATCCCGAACGGGCAAGCGTGTCCCGATGCGCCGGCAGCGATGCTGGTGAATGGAAAAGTAATTTTCGCCTGTAATCCGCTCGGAATCCCCGGCACTACCTTTCCCACCAACGTAAGCTTCTACGAATATGATCCGGTGGCCAATTCCTACACGCGGCAAAACAGTCCCACCGGTGGTTTGACTGAGACTAACATTGCGGCTTATCAGACGGCGATGCTCTGCCTGCCCGACGGCACCGTGCTCTATTCGGATGAGACCAGCCAGGTTTATATTTACGATCCAAACGACTCTCCTCTCACGGCTGGAGCGCCGGTCATTAACAGTATCACCTGGGATCCCGGCGGTTCGTTGCACCTGACCGGCAAACGCCTCAACGGCATCTCGCAGGGCGCTTCTTACGGCGATGACGAACAAATGGACAGCAACTATCCGCTCGTCCGTTTCGGTGATGGCAATGGCGGTCTTTATTACGGCCGGACTTACAACTGGAGCGACACCGGAGTGATGACCGGCGAAAAAGTCGTGACCACCGAAGTGATGCCACCGTGGAGCCGGTTGCTGACGCCCGGGCCTTATCCGTTCAGCGTCGTGGTGAATGGCATCGCTTCATTTCCGGCGGCGCTGAACGCACCCACCTGGGTTGACTACAACTATTCCGGTCCTTTCGAATTCGGTTCCTACGTTTTTCCATATAACTCCCTTGCCGAAGGACAGGACGACGTTCCGACCGGCGGAACGATTGCAATGAAACCTGGAGTTAGTCCCGAAGCACTGACTCTCACAAGAGCCATGACCATCGTTTCGGTCGGCGGCGACGTTACCATCGGACGTTAGTGAAAAAAATCTCTTAGTTGCGAATTGACACAAAGAAAATGAGAACCTGACCGCAATGAAACGCAGTGACAATGTGGCCTTGAGCGGTCACGTCGAGGTCCGGGCCGATGCCACCTTTGGCGCAGTCCAGGCCCGCGACGTGCTCACCACATCCGACACGCCTGGCCATGCTATGAAGGTTACGAATCGCGCGAATGCGCGGGTTCAATGCCTGGCTTTTCTTTGCATCTGTTTCTTGTTAGATTCCAGCGTCCCATCCAAAAGCGCCGACTGTCCAACAGTCCCGTTCTGGTTCCAAATCGGTCCTTCTCCGCTGATCATCAATCCAGCCAACGACACTGATGGACAGGGACCTGACTCCGGGATGGTGCGTGACCTGGTCATCGATCCGTCCGGCTCGAGCGACCGGGTAATCTACATCGGCACCGACAGCGGCGGTGTTTGGAAAACTCAAGATGGAGGAGCAACCTGGGTGCCCAAGACTGATTTCCTGCCATCATTGAATATCGGAGCCATTGCACTCGATCCCGGAAACTCATCCATCGTGTATGCCGGCTCGGGCAACGCCTCAAACCAATTTGCCTCTTCGGGCGCCGGCATCTACAAGTCCGCCGACGGCGGCGAAACGTGGGTGGTGCTGGGTGCGAGCATGTTTACCAACTGCGCCATCAATCGCCTTGTTTTGCCTGCGCCAAATCTGTTGCTGGTGGCTTCCTCTTGCGGCTGCTTCCGATCCATAGATGGAGGACAAAACTTTGGAAATAATCCTCCGCTCTTCAATAATGGCCTCCCGACCCTGAGCGGAAAAATAACGGACTTACACGTGGATACGGCGTTCGCTAACATTGTTTACGCTGCGGTCTGGGGCGCCGGGATATTCACCTCGACAGATAGTGGCGCCAACTTCCCGAGCAGCGGTAACATCTTCACCGTCGCTAAGGGAGCCCCCGCCAACTTTGGCTATCTATCGTTTGCCCAATCAACCAAGCCCGACAGGTTCACCATCTATGTCAATGCCCAGTTGACCTCCGGCTCCGCTAACGCCGGCGTCTTCAAATCGGGACTTCTTGGCATTAGCTGGAGCCAGATCAGCGTAAATACCAGCGATATAGAAGTACTGGCCCAGGAGGTGGGTTATGCCCAGACCGTGGGAGTCGATCCTCAGGACGCGAATCGTCTTTATGTTGGAGGGCGTGCCCTTTACATGGTGACAGATGGTGGCGTCTCGGGGATCACCGCGGCCAGTCGGATTGACTTCTCAAAGGTTCACGCGGATCAGCATGCGCTCGTGTTCAGTCCACCGAGTCACGTCACGGGGCCTGCGCCTACTCGAGTGTATAATGGAACCGATGGCGGCCTCGCCACGACAACCAACTCCGGTTCCAGTTGGACGTTGCTCAACGGAAGCAGCGCCTGCTTCTTCGGAAACGGATCGCTTGCCACAGGTTTGTTTCGGAGGGGGGGCGATGGCAACTCCGTTGCCGTGGACCCTCTCGATCCCCGACATGCCATCGTGTCCACGCGCGATGGAACCTATAGCACCACGGATGGCGGAGCCGGCGGCACCCCAAGTTGGGGACAAAGCGGTAACGGACTGCCTAGCGTTAATTTCCTGATGTTCTACGATCCAAACGGGCAATTCGTCTATGCCGCGGGGAGCGACGCCGCGCTCTACCAAAGCTCCGACAATGGGAACAACTTCACCCGGATACTTTTGGCGCCGGTTTCCGACCTCAGCATGACGCCTATCGACTCGAACATAATTTGGGTGGGATTGGGCAACGGAATTGTCGGGCGGACTGCGAATGCCAAAGCAGGCTCGAACGCAAACTGGACTTTCATCTCCATTGGTGGTCGTCCTGGCACTGCCGTGACAGGAATCGCGGTTGATCCTGCTAACACAAGTCAGGCTGTCGCTGTTTTCCGCCCTTCTGGGAGTTCTACGAGAGTGGCGTTTCGAACCGTGGACAACGGGGCGAGCTGGATGGACATTTCAAGCAACTTACGAGGTGTGCCGCTGAATGCAGTGGTCATTGATCCCAATACTTCTCCTCACGCAATCATTGTTGCGACCGACACCGGCGTTCAGCGCAGCATGGACTTCGGAGCAACATGGCAACCCCTCGGTTTCGCGCTGCCCAACGTGCATTGCACTTCACTGGCCATCGATCCAAGCGCAACTCCCTCGCTTCTTCGAGTCGGCACCTATGGCCGCAGTGTGTTTGAATTGGCATATCAACAAATTTACGTGGACGGCAATAGCACTTTGGCAACGCAGGATGGTACGCTGGAGAATCCTTTCCACACGCTGCCTCAAGGGTTGAACGTTCCCCCAAGCGGCGCCGTTCGGTTTGTCAACATTCAGAGCGGAGACTATGCCGTAGGGCCAATCACAGTGAGTCAGTGCGCCACGCTCAACGCTCTCAACGGGGTCGTCAGGATTGATTGACGCAACTGCCAACGATGTTATGAAAACGATTTCTATTCTCTTCAGGTTTGTCCTGCTGTTGATTGGCGGGCTGTGTCAGGCACAACAGTACACGATTAGTTTGTCCAGCGTTGGCAGCGGCGGCACGCTTACGGGCGGCGGCTATTCGATTGATAGCGTCATCGGCGAACCGGCTGCCAGTATTGAATTGAGTGGCGGGCACTACACGCTCGAAAGTGGTTTCTGGCCGGGCACCGCGGCGTTCACCATGCCGCAATGGGTTCTGCGCGACACCAATGGTCCACCGGCGCGGTTTGGTCATGCGATGGCTTACGACAGCGCGCGCGGCGTCACCGTGATGTACGGTGGCGGGCAGGCTGTTCCTGATGTCGGCTACGTGGGTTTCGGCGAGGTCTGGGAATGGAACGGCGCCCAATGGCGGCAGCGAACGACTTACAATTCCTCCAACGCCTGGCACCAGGATGGGAATGGTTACTGGGTTCCCAACTATGGCGATACCCCGGCAGGCCGCCTGCAACATGCAATGGCTTACGATAGCCGCCGTGGCCGTGTGGTGATGTTCGGCGGACGCAGCGCCAGCCCGGGCGGTGGCGATTCTTTCTTCGGCGACACGTGGGAATGGGACGGTTTGCGCTGGCAATTCCGCGCAACCAACGGGCCGGTTGCCCGCATTAGCCACACGATGGCTTACGACGAGTCCCGAGGTGTCACGGTGATGTTCGGCGGCTTCAGTCCCGGGGACTTTGGGAACGTATGGGAATGGGATGGCGTTTCATGGAAAGGTTTTACTCCGACGAACGGACCCGCTTCCAACTACAGTCAGGACGCCGGCAGCATGGCGTACGATAGTGTTGCGCGCGAGATCCTCTACGGACCAACCACCGACGGTTTCACGCTAAGATTTTTCTGGTCCTGGGACGGCCATGACTGGCACAGCCGCGGGGCGGGATTTACTCCAACGATCTACAGTCCCGCATACGGAGCAATGGTCTTTGACGACTTCGGCCAGCAGTTCGTCTATTTCGGCGGGCAGAACGGATACCAGAATTTCTTTGGCGGCAACACAACGGCGTTTCTCAAATCGGGCACAAGCGCTTCGGGGAGCTGGTCAGTTTTGCCAGACGCCGGGCAAGGTTCGCTTTTTTCTGGCGGCGAATTCATCAACCTCTCCAATTTCGTCGCGATGCTGAACGCTCACGCCGATCCTGTTTCGCTTTTCCTCTGGAACCAATTCCCTCCGGACACACAACAAACTCTTGCCGACCCGAATGCAACCTCCGATGAGACTAAGTCCGTTCTGCGCACCAACCTGAGCAACATCATAAAAGGCAGTTCGATCTTCGACGCGTCCCGCTTCGCTGGCGTGAATCTCTCGGTCGAGACGCTTGTCCTTCAGCGGCTCAATCCTAAAGGGCCGGATTTAATTCGCTTTAACCGGTTGCTCCTGGAAGACGCCTATCCAATCGAAATCCTCAGAAGCCCTCCCACGCCGTCCGGACGCATGAGACTTGCGGCGGCATATGATTCGCGACGCCATGCCGTAGTCACCATGGGCGGCTTGTACGACCCCGGCGCCAGTCAATCGGTCGGCAACGAAACCTGGGAGCTGTTGGCGGTCGAGCGACTCGTCATCAACGAACAACCGTTGAGCCAATACCGCGCGCCGGGCGACACTGCGGTGTTTCGGGTCGCTGCGAGCGGCCCGAAAGGAACCGCTTTGAATTACCAGTGGTCATTTGGAAATCAGCCGCTCTCGGACGGCGGACGCATTTCCGGCGCGCAGAGTGCGGCGCTGCAAATCGCGAATGTTGGCGCTGCCGATGTAGGACAGTATCAGGTGCAGGTGTCGGCTGGTCGCGACGCCGTTCAAAGCTCGCCGGCGATTCTCACGCTGAATCCGAAATTGCAGATTTTCCGAATCGCTCCGGCCTTCAATCTGCTCTGGGGCTCATCGAACATCGTTCTCGAACATTCCGACGTGGTGACAAGCAATTGGGTCGCGGTGCCCGGCGCAAACAGTCCGTTTGATATTGCGCCGGTCGGAGCTCGAAAATTCTTCCGGCTCCGACCTACAGAATAAGGCACGCATGGAGACCAGGATGCGATTGATTCTCCAAGCCTCGCATTGCACGCTGCTGTTGACTCTCGTGCTCGGTCGCGTCGCGGCGCCGGTGCATGCACAGAACATTTACGTTGATCCCGGAAACTTCGGTCCCAGCAATGGCACCCCGGATCATCCATATCCCACGCTGTCGAGCGCTGCGGCGGCCGCGCCTGCGGGGAGCAGGCTGGTCTTGCGGGGATATCAATACACGAACACCTTCACCATTACTTACCCGGAAACCGGGTTTCTTCCTCTCATCATAAACAAGAACCTGAAGCTCACGACGCAGGATGGTGCAGCGCAGATTGGGCAACCGCTCGGCACTCAGCGGTTGTGGCAACTGACCGGGGAGACCGATCTGGAGCGGCACACGAACACTCCGGGCCAGACGGTAACGAAATTCGGATTACTCGGGACTGACCTGGGTTCCTCGTTCGAGCACGGGGATCGGATTTATTTCCTGTTTGGCGATACCATCCCATCGTTCAATGCCCATGAGAAGCGCCCCAAGGATACCGATAGCGTGGCGTGGATTCCAGCCGACACCGATCCGGAAAAACCGGTGTCCCTTAACTTCATCACGGCCGATGACGGATATTATGGTACGCCGAACATCCACGTTCCGCCGGGCGTGCCAAGGGTCATCTCACAGCAGAAATGTGAAGTACCGTTGAGCGGCTTCAGCGCCAATGGGCAAATGTATGTCTTCTTCTCGACAGATCGTTATCCGGTGGGCAGTGACGAGTGTAACATGGGAAGCTCCGTTCTGACAAAGCTGAATCGTTTCGACAACCCCGAGGGCTGGTTCGATTACCTTTACGATGTTTCCTGCCGCCCTGAAATTTGCCCTTCATTTACGAACAAAGGTAAATTCATCAACATCGCGCCAGTCGTCGTGACAAATGCCGGCTTCCACGACCTCATCCAAGAAATCGGAAAGGGTGAAGGCGTACTGCTGTGGGGCAGCGGCTTGTATCACAAGAGCAATCCGTACTTGGCTTTTCTCCCGCTCAACGCAATCGAAGACCCGACCGCATGGAGCTACGCGGTGACCGATGGCGCAGGCGTGCGCTGGAGCACAAATGAATCTGATGCCACATGCCTTTTTGATCAGCCCTGGTTGCCGCCCGAAGCAGAAGGCGGCATTGGCGAATTGTCGGTTGCTTCCATTCCTTACGTGGACGCACACGGGAACAGAACGAACAAGTGGATCATGACTTATAATCATCTCAGTCCATTCGGGATCCATTATCGCGTCGCTGATAAGCCATGGGGTTCGTGGGACGGCCCTTATGTTCTGTTCGATCCATCGCTCGATCGCGGCATTGGTCACTTCATGCAGGAAGGCGGCGCACCTTACGGCCCGTATGTGATCTCACGATTTACCAAATCTGACGCGACCACCGCGACCATTTATTGGACGATGTCAACTTGGAATCCTTACCAGGTGATGCTCATGAAATCCACATTACGGCTGAGTGACTGGCGACGGGTGGATCATCTCTTGCCCTCCCGGTGATCCTGGGAACGAGTTTTGTCCATGTCTATGCGCGACAGAATAGTTCACCGCGGACTCGAACGTTTCACACCCCTTCAACTCAGCAACATCTCGATGCAATCAGCTCGCAAGGGCTGCCATTCCAAACCGGCCCGTAACCTTTGTGAACTGGACTGCTACTTTCCGCCGGCGAACGCCGCCGCGTTCGCTTTGCCGCCCGATTCCATGTAGGCCAGCAAATCCAAAATCTCCTCTTTCGTCAGAATGCTTACCAAGCCCTCCGGCATGGGTGATAGTTTGGACGCCTGGCGCTCCTTGACGTCGCTTTTCTGAATCTCGCGTTGCGTCTGCTTCAACGGATCGGTCACCACGACCACTTTGCCGCGGTCCTCGTCAATGATCCGGCCGATCACATCCTCGCCGTCCTTCAGGAACAACGTCGTGTTCTGATACTGTTCGGAGACGACTTTCGACGGTTCGATGATGGATTCAAGAATGTCGCGCCGGGTGTATTTGCTCGACGCCGCGCCCAATTCGGGGCCGACCGAACCGCCTTCGTTGCCAAAACGATGGCAGGCGATGCATTGCGCGTCGTTGAACGCCTGTTTCCCTTTTTCGAAGCTGCGCCCGCGCGAAACCTTGTCCAGGTCCGGCAACAGGTCTTCCATCTTCCATTCCTTGACAAACTGGCGCTGGACCAGCGGCGGCTTTGGCGTTACCGGCGCTCCCGTGATGATGGATGCCAACTCCGCCCGCTCCGCATCACTCAACGCTGCAGTCGCCGCCTTGCGGATGTTGCCGATGAACCTGGGGAAGCTCGCGCCGTCGCTGTAATCACGTCCGACATCCGCAAACCATTTCAGTGTTTCGGCGGGATGGCGATCAGACTTGCGGTCGCGGTTGAACCAACTGAAGTACTTCCTTCGCTGGTCCATCGTCCAGCCCGACTTCAGATTTCGCAGACTGATGATGTAATGGAGCTGCTCCTCCTGCGTTTGCGCTGTAGTCAGTAGATCAAGAGTCTTGGCCACCATGTCCGGGGCTTCGAGGTAGATGAGGAGCTGCGACAACTCGCGATTCAGCGGCCAGGTTTTGGCGGGGTATTGGCGGTCGAGTTTCTCGATCGCCAGCTTCATGAGATCGTCGGCTGGACGACCCTGGCGGGCGAAACTGACTTCGATCACCCGGAGCTTCGCCAGTTTCTGTTCCTCGTCGAGGTTATCGAGCGGGAACCTGCCCAGAGCCTTGAGCAAATCACGTTGGGTTTCCTTGTCACCGAGACGGGCCAACGCGAGCAGGGCCGTCAAAGCGCCGTCGGGATTCGTTTCGTTTAGCGCGCGCTCTTTCCACTGAGAGACCGGCTGACTCTCGATCGCGATCCGGGCAGCATAACGAATCCAGCGATCCGGGTCGCTCAAATGCGGCCACGCAAATTCGACCGCCTTCGAGTCCTGCCGGCCATGGAAGGCTTCGAGTTGGCGGCGGGTCTTCACCGCAGGCCGAATCGCAGGAGCTTCCATCTGGATAGCGGTCGGTTCTTTTCCGATGTATGTCACGCGATACAGACCCGACTGCGTGCCACGCCCTCCGGTGAGGAAATACATCGCGCCGTCCTTGCCGAATTCAAGATCGGTCACATTCAACGTCGCCTTCGGCCCGGCCTCGCGGAGCGACTTCGGCGCCACAAAATTCTCGAACGCGCCCGCATAGGTCGCCCCCTTTGACTTGAGATGAATTGCGATAATGCGGCCGTACGACCAATCCATTACGTAAAACGCCTGCTGGTATTTCGCCGGATATTTCGCGCCGGTGCCGAATTTCACGCCTGTCGGCGAGCCGATCCCGATGTCGAGCGTGGTCGGCAGGCTGTCCGGATACCAGTTCGGCCATTTGGCGGTGCCTTCGCGAAAACCGTAATCGCCGCCGTTGACGATGTGATTGATGCGAATGGGTCGATACCACGGCGTGCCCCAGTCCCATTCCATGTCGCTGTCGAAGCCAAACAATTCGCCGTCTGGACTGAGATCGATGTCGTAGGTGTTGCGGAAACCGGCGGCGAACAACTCAATGTTCTTGCCGTCGGGATCCAGGCGCGCGACGAAACCTCCGGGCGGTTTTTTGCCGGCGCCAAATCCGTTCCCATCCTCCATGCGCGGCAGCACGATGTCATCGGCGTAATGGCGATGCGGTGAATCGGGTGAGAGGTCGTCGGGCACATCGACGAAATTGCCGCAGACAATGTAAAGTTTCTTGTCCTGGCCGAGAACGATGCCGTGGGCCCCGTGTTCTCCGTCGCCGCCGCGGCCGCGGTTCCATTTGCAAACCAACTCCGGAGGGCCGAAATGGCCGTTCCCATCCGTGTCGCGCAGTCGATAGAGATGGTAACCTTGCGGGCCGCGACCGTTGACGTACAGGCTGTCAAACGCATAGAGCAGACCCATCGCGCCGGTTACGGGAGAGTCCAGCGGTTCAAGTTGCTCGATCTTTCCGTCTTTCAGCTTGAGGCGAAGCATGGGCTCTTTGCCCTGGGGCGAGACGATGAGCCGGCCCTGGTTGTCCACGGTCAGGCTGACCCAGGAGCCTTCGCCCAACTGGGCCGAACGCAGCAGTTCAATTTTGAATCCTGGCAGCGTGGCCAGCGTCTCGGCGGGTGTCGCCTGTTTTGACGCGCCAAGCCCTTTTACGATGGCTCCTGCCATCACATCGCCCCAGGGCTGGGCTCCCAGTTTGCCGAAGCTGCGCGATGGCGTCCAACCCGCGGCGATGAAACCGGGCTTTTCCCAACCCGGTGCCTCCCTGTCCGATGAAACCCACGAGGTGTCGGTGACTACGGTTCCCTTGTTACCACCCTTCAAACTCAGATCGAGCTTGGCGATGAAGCCGGCAAAGCTCGCGTCATTCTGCCCGCGGGCGGCGATGACATTTTCGCCCGGTTTGATTTCGACCGTGACATCCACGGCGTCTGCTTTTTGCCAATCGTCATTCTCCAGAACCTGTTTGCCGTTGAGAAAAATTCTGACGTGATCGTCTCCCGCTGCGGTCAATAAGGCTTTGTTAAGTGCACCGTCCACCATGAACGCCTTGCGAAAAAAACGGACTTCATTGTCTGCCGGCGCCCGGCCCTTATTGTCGTGCCAGATCCATTCTGGCGTCTGCGCGCGAAGCGGGGAAAAGAAATTCTGAATTGCGGCCAGGCCAATAAAAACAAGAGAGAGTTTAGTCGCATTCATAGGCGGCATGTTGATTCCGGATCAATAGAGTGATTATGAATTCAGAGCTTATTGCCGGGGGTGGAATCCGGGCAAGGAGTTTTTGAGAACAGAGAAGCAGCATGCCATTTCTCGAAGAGAATCGGAGCATCGACGAGCACCCCTCACCTGGCCTTCGGCCGGCCTCCCCCCTCATTCGATGAGGGAGAAGGCTGAGTCAGAGGAGTTGCCGCAACACAAGTGCGCGTGTTATCGCCCGAATGTCACTGCCACCCGGTAACGGCATCGAATACGGGCAAAAAAAATCAGGACCCGCGTCACCGCGAGCCCTGAATTAAACGAGAAAAAAGCGAGGCTACTTAAGCAACTCTTCCGCGATCTGGACCGCATTCAGCGCGGCGCCTTTGAGCAATTGATCGCCGGAGACCCAGAAGCAAAGGCCGTTGTCCAGCGCGCAGTCTTTGCGGATGCGGCCAACCTGGCAGTTGTATTTTTCAGCCGTGTAAAGCGGCATGGGATACTCCTTCTTCTCCGGGTCATCCACGACATCCAGCCCGGGCGCCTTGCTCAACACCTCCCGCGCGGCATCGACACTCACCGGCTGCTTAAACTCGGCGCTGACGGCCACCGAATGAGCGCGATAGACCGGCACCCGCACGCAGGTTACGCTCGCGCGAAACGCCGGATGATGCATGATTTTCCGGCCCTCGTTTTGCATTTTCATTTCTTCCTTCGTGTAACCGTCCGGCAGAAATGAGTCCACCTGTGGAAGCACGTTGAAGGCGATCTGATGCGGATAAACTTCTTTGGTCGCGGGCTTGCCTGACACAAGTTCCTCGACCTGCCGCTTCAGTTCCTCGATGGCCTTGGCACCGGTCCCCGAAACCGCCTGATAACTCGAAGCAAAAATTCGCTTCAAGCCTGCTTTGGCCGCGAGGGGCGCAAACTCTTTCGAGATGCCGCCGCCGGCGCTGAACAGAGCGATGTCAATTCCCTTGAACGAGTCCTTCGTCAGTTCGTCGACGGCGATTTCTTGATTGCGAAACTTGAGTTTCCTGCCCACGGAACGGGCCGACGCCAGCAACGCGAGTTTGCTCACGGGAAAATTTCTTTTCCCAAGCGTTTTGATCAACTCGATGCCGACGGCGCCCGTCGCGCCGACCACGGCAACACGTGGATTCCTGTTCATTAAGGGGGAGGGAATATAGCGATTGCAAGGTGCGTGTCAACGCAAGGAAAACGACAGCGGTGTCCGTCTCCTGCATTCAGCCGTAGCATCGGCTGGATTAATCGACGAATGCGATGAGCTTACGGGCCAATGACCACGCGGTAGAAACGATACGGGAAAGCGGCGGCGTTGGTGTCCACCAACTCGAAATCAGCGTCGGCAGCGTTGACGGTGGTGAGCGAGATCCAGGATTCGAGATTGGTTGAAGCTTGAAGGGAGTAACTGATGCCGGAATCTGCGCTTACGCCCAGACGGAACTGTTGGTTGGTAAGGCTGAGCGAGGCCAGCGTGATCGGGGAGAGCCCGGTCACAATTACACGAAATGTCGTGCTGTTACTCAGAGGGGGAGAACCGTCGTCGGTTACCCACACCGTCACCGTGTTCGTGCTGTCGGCCTGCGCGGCTGTTGGTTGCCAGGTGAAGAGACCGTTAGACGCATCAATGGCAGCGCCAACCGGCGCACCTGTCCCAAGGCTGATGGTCAGAATGTTCGGTGGAATGTCCGGGTCGTACGTCATGTTTGTCACGATCAAGCGCGAACCCGGCCGGATGGTCAGGTCCGGGACTGGCATGAGTTCTGGCGGACTGTTCACTTCATTGACGACGACGGTAAAACTCCTGGTGTCACTCAAAGGCGTTGAGCCGTCATCTGTCACCCGAACCGTGATGAGGTTGGTGCTGGGGCCTTGGGCTTCGGTGGGCGTCCAGGTCAACACCCCGGTGTTGGGATGGAGGTTCACGCCGGTCGGCGCCGCAACCAAACTGAAGCTCAGGGCGTTGGCCAGAATGTTCGTGTCGGTTGCCGTGTTTGTCACGACCAGCGTAGTCAGTTCATTGATGGACTGATCCGGGGGCACGGTGAGGACCGGCCGAATGCGAACGGAGTTCCGGTCATTTGTAATGAGGATTTCATCGAGGCCGATGTCGGGCTCCAGCCCCCAGAACGTTATGCGGTGTTGGCCCACCGTGAACGGAAATACCGTCTGCGTGTCGGTCGAGTCATTTGAGTCGGAAACCTTGAATCCTCCAGGCCAGTTAACGACTGTCCATCGCCAGCCGTATGTCCAGGCGCCTTGAGACGCGTCCAAAATGTCCAGCGCTACATCATCTGCTGAAACTACGAAGGAGGCATGTGATGGATCGAGCGAACGCACCCTGCACAAGATCAGGTAAACGCCGGCGACAGGGATGTTCACAGCAAAAGTTGCGGTTCCTGAGCCGGCATCGGTGGTGGCAATAAATTGTCCTCCCGAGGCACTGGTATCGGGCAAGGCTGCCATCGGAGGGACAAGAGTCGCCAACTCGGCTTCGACCGGCAAATAGACAAACCTGATCGGTGGGTTTGTGACGGAATAGAGACGACCCGGAACGAAGTCGGGGTCGTTCGTGACGAGCATTTGATCGAACCCGGTGCGAGCCTCGCGCCCTCGGAAGGTAATGTTGTGCGGTCCCGCGCTTAATAGAAATGTCCGAGGGTTGATCGCTAACAGGTCGGCCGAATTAGTTCCTCCGCGCCCGTTGAGGACCGTCCACTGCCAGGCATTTGTCCACGTGCCTTGAGCGGTATCGTAGATGTCTTCGGCTCCGCCGTCCACCGAGACGTAAAATGAATCTTGGCTGTCATTAGCTGAAAGTACCTGGCACCAGATGGAATAAACACCGAAGACCGGAATGTCCACGGTAAATGTAGCTGTGCCTAGCTCATCGGCGGACGACTCGATGAATTGGGCTTGGCTTGCGTTCGGGTCTGAGGCAACGGCCATGGGAGAAACCAGTGCGGCTGACTCGGCTTCGATCGTCCGATAGACAAACCTGGACGGGACGGTAGGAGTCACTGTCAACCGGAAGCTTGTCCTCGCGTTTGAAATGCCATCAGAGGCGGCGTAGGTAATTATCGCGCTGCCAACTTTGTCGATGGCAGGTACCACGGTCATGGTTCTGTTGGAGCCCGAACCGCCCAACAAAATATTCCCGTCGGGAACCAGCGTCGGGTTTGAAGAGGTCACCAGGATATTCAGGTCGTCCAGGCTGGCCGGGATGAACGAGGCGTCGCCATTGGTCAAAAAAATTGGACCCACGGATGAATTCTCGTCAATGTGATAATCAGGAATGGCGGAAATCGTCGGAAATGGATAGGTCCCCGGAAAATTAGTGCCAATCAAGTTCGAGGGAACGCTTTCGACTCCGTTAGAATCATACGCAGTGACGAAAAAAAAGTTCACCACCCCTTCAAGCACATTTGTAAGTGTGACGCTGGTTTGATTGCCGACGTCCGTGTTATTAATGTAGCTCTTGTCAGTCACGCCGTTATAGAGGACGTAACCGAGGACATTTGTGTCCGAGCTCGAGTCCCACGCCAACGTGACACTCACAGCCGCGCGAACAACGGAGCCTGAACTCAACATCGCCAGGATTATCGCGAGAAATTTGACCTCCCGTCTCTGCAAGAGTTTTCCAATTAGCATCATGAACCTCATCCGGCTCGGCGTCAACGACACAGGTTGCCAACCATGCGACAAGCTGGAGAATTGCTCATTTATAAGCCGTCTTTTCTTTGTTTGAAAGAGATTTTTGCGGCAGGCCGGTCTTTGGCGCGCCGGGCGACGCCCCGAACCCTTTGAAAGCGGCGCCAGCGGGCGCTCCGGCCCGCTCAAGTTTTGACCCGCTGCCGACTGGCTTCGTAAAGAAACACCGCCGCAGCGCCGCCAACGTTCAGAGAATCCACGCCCGACACCATCGGAATGGCGACCGCTTCATCACAGGCGGCAAGCACGTCGTCGGAAATGCCGCAACCTTCGCTGCCAAACACGACGCAACAGTCCGTGCAAAACCTGGCCTCCGACAAGGTGCGGTTGTTCGTGCGCGGATGCGCCGCGAGGCAGCGGACGTTTCGCCAGCGCAGTGCGTACAGCGTTTGCGCGAGGTCAACACCCTCCACCACCGGCAATCGAAAAATCGCGCCCATCGAACTCCGCACCGCGCGCCGGAGAAATGGACTGCTCGACGTTCTGTCGACGAATAGCGCCTGCACGCCGAACGCCGCGCAGTTGCGCACTATCGCGCCGACGTTTTCCGCGTTGCTCAGTCCCTCTACCGCCGCAAAAAGATAAGGTCGCACGCTCCGCTGCAATACGGCTTCCATAGTATGCGCCCTGGGGATTTTGCCGACGGCCAGCACCCCTTGAAACATCGAAAACCCGGTGAGCTGCTCCAAGATGCTCTTTTCGGCGAGGTAAACCGGCACCTTTTCCGGCCGCGAGCGAATCAGAGGCTCATATTTCCGCAACCATGTTCCCGGCAGCAGCAGCGAGAGCACGGTGAAGTCGCTTTCCAATAGTCGCCGAACAACCTTTTCGCCCTCGGCGACAAAGATCCCCCGCTGGCGATGCTCCAACTGCCGGCGCATTGTCCGGTACGGCGCCAGTTCGGGCAGTTCCAGCGCATCAATCTCCTGAACCTGCATCATCGCATTCTCGGTTCGGAGTGCGCTACTTCGATAGCTTCCGGGACATGTTAATAACTTTTAAACAACGCCGTTGACTGCCGTCGCTGTTGTATAATTATTGGATTCCAGGTCGCCCAAATCCATTTTTGGTGCGCACCTGGACGAGCAAGCGCCCACCGCTCGAGTTTTTTTGAGAGATATCGAGTGGGGGGGTGAAACCCAGACATCGATTGGAATCTTTGAAGCGCAAGTATTCATTGGTTGTTAAAGAGAACCGATTTTGCACGCCGGATTAGCATGAGCCAACAAGCTTGCGTTCAACAGGTTAACGGAAATGGTTCTCTTAAAGAACTCATGGACACAAGAGCAAATCCCTTCATAGCGCACCGCCTTTTCCTTCTCTCAGTATCGACCTCGCGAACCCGTTCCTGCCGCCCTACTGAGTCTCCAGGGCGGGAAGCTGGCAGTCCGGCTGCTTAGCCCAAACCGTGATGAAAATCCTGAAGTGTATGAAGTGTATTGACGGGCCCTCGATGATTAGGCGGCTGGGAACTCTCTGCGCCATTCTGATGTTGGCAGCTTCGAGTTCGCCAGCTCAAGCTGGTGAGAGTGTCACCCTGGCTTGGGATCCAAGCCCTGATAGCAGTGTAGGCGGCTATTTTGTTTATTACGGCGTCGTTGGGGGAAACCTGACCAATTTGCTTGACGCGGGGTATCAGACGGCAGGAACCGTTTCAAACCTGGTTGCGGGCTCGACCGAATTTTTCTTCGTTACAGCGTACAACAGACAACGAGTGGAAAGTCTGCCTTCCAATCTGATCACTTACACGGTTCCGGGGGTGAATAATAATAAACCGCCGACGATTTCGAGCATACCGGGCCGGACAATTAATGAGGACACGCAAACCGGAGCTATCAGCTTCACGGTGGCCGATACGGAGCTGACGGCGGGGAGCTTGTCCGTGAGCGGGAGTTCCTCGAATCCGACGCTGGTGCCCAATGGAAACATCGTCTTTGCGGGCTCGGGAGGCAATCGAACCATTGCCGTGACCCCCGCCGCCAATCAATCCGGCACCGCGACGATCACCGTCACGGTGAGCGACGGACAGTCGAGCGCGAGCACGAGTTTTGTGCTGACGGTCAACCCGGTGAATGACCCGCCGACGATTTCGAGCATAGCGAATCAGACGATCATTCTGGGCGCGCCGATCGGGGCCATCGCGTTCACAGTGGGAGATGCGGACACGGCGCTGACCATCCTGACGCTGAGCGGGAATTCGTCCAATCCTACCTTGGTGCCGAATGCCAACATTGTCTTCGGGGGCAGCGGGGCCAACCGGACGGTGACCGTGACGCCTGTGGCGGCACAGGTGGGCACAGCGACCATCACCGTGACGGTCAGCGACGGGAGCGCCAGCACGAATAAGAGTTTTGCCGTTACCGTCGTCCCCAATACGCCACCCACTATCTCCAGCCTTCCCAATCAGGTCATAGCCGAGTACAGCGCAACTCCACCGGTCCCCTTCGTGATCGGTGATGCGGAAACGCCAGCGACGAGTCTGGTTCTGTCCAAGTCATCCTCCAACCCTACCTTGGTTCCGATCAATAATATTGTCTTCGGAGGTTCGGGGGCCAATCGAACCGTTACGGCCACACCCGCAAACAATCAGTTCGGCACGGCGACTATCACCGTCACGGTCAGCGACGGTATTGTCAGCACGAGCAAAAGCTTTTTATTGACGGTTAACTCTGCCCCGGCGCCGACCTTCTACTATCTGTCATTTGAGGCGGAGTCAGGCACCATTGTTTCTCCAATGGCCGTTGCCTCAGACCCGAACGCACGCCAGGGACAATTCATCGAGTCGTCCGCCGAAGATACGGGTACCGCTACATTTACCGTGAACATTCCGCTCTCCGGTGTTTATTCCATCTGGTGCCGGGTACTTGCACCTAACGACAGCCAGAAATCATTTTACGTCTCCGTGGACGGCGGAGCCGAAGACATCTACGATGCTGCAAGTCCAGTTACCTTCACAAATGCCTGGCAGTGGACGGTCCTCAACGGGCGAGGAGGAACTAATTCGGCCAACCCATTAGCGATCAACCCTCGGACATTACTGTTAAGCGCCGGACCGCACAACATTACCTTCCGAGGGCGCGAGGCTGGCACCGGGTTCGATCAAATGCTCGTCACGAACGACCGCAATTTCGTGCCGGACGCCATTTCAAATACCGCACCCGCCATCTCCGGCATTCCCAATCAGGTCATAACCGCGAACACAGCAACCCCG
>QHNT01000436.1 GCA_003218515.1 Verrucomicrobiota bacterium
AACGTCAATACGAGGTCTTGCCAGTCAATCAACTCCAGCGTATCAGACAACCCATGAGCCGGGGAAAGCCAGGCTTCTCCATGCGAACGCGAATATTCAAGATTGGAATCAAGGTTGCAGGCGTGCTGGGCATTCTCTTGGCGACTATTGTTGTCGTGTCACTTCTTGGTCATAGACCGTGGTCAGCCAGCGGTTGTCGGGACACTTTCGGCGCAGGAATTGAAGACGATTCGGCGAGCTGTCAGAACCAGCGCGACTGAGATACCACTTCATTGGCTCTCCAACGGCGAGGTTTCGGCAAGTTGGCATTTTCTGAAGGAGCTATACAGCTACCGTATCTCATCGGTTGAGGTAGTGGATGCCGATACTGTGTTGGTCTTTACGAGGACCAATCACGACTCGAGCGGTATGCGCCGCCCCGATTTCTTTGTCCGTCGAGTTGACGGCGTATGGCAAGCCGCGGCCACTGGGCCGATACTTTGATGAATCAGACCAAGCTGAACCAGTGCCCTGGACCGCCTCGCTGGCAGTCGAAGGGTTCGGGAGAATTGGCCTTCCCAAGCTCCGCGAATCGTGTTCAACGCGACTATTGCCGCCGGAGCGCGTCCCCGGCGGCGGTCGATGAGGTCTAGCGCGGATATGTCACAATAGGCATGAAATCGCGACAGCCTGTAGCCACCGACGTGAGGAGGTGGACCGTCGTGATCGCCATTTTTATCCGCCTCCTTACGTCGGCGGCTACACGGGCTGTGAAATATCCAGTCTAGGCGGCATCATACGTTATGACTTTTCTTCGCTACTTTCTCTACGTCCTCGGAGCGGCTCTGCTGTCAGCCGTTGTTGGTGGAGCGTTTGCCTCCGTGGTCGCTCTGATTTCACCAGCGTTCGTCAAAGGGTTGTTCTCGCCGCCGGAGGGTGCATCGTTGACACGATACGCGGCAGCGGTCGGAATGATTTGGGGAGTGTTTATCGGCGCAGGCGTCATGGGATTTTGTCTTGGTTTGGTTACGCTCGTGCAGATCGCCAAAGTATTTACGAAGAAGAAGTCCGACAATGAGACACCGGTTGCCAAACACTGTTGAGTCTCGGTTTTCGAGAACGTATCAGCAAGGCTTGCGTCACGGTTTCCACGGCGGCGGTAGCTCATGCGCAGCGTTCGGTATGGCATCAGCGCTCACTTATTGATCGTTCGGCTGAATGAAACGCCTGCGTGCAAAGCCCTGGTTTCTGCTTGTGTCCATGCCCCTTATCGTCACGGGAGAGCAACGGCCACCGCGAAGCACCGTTTGGTTTGACCACGAGCTTCAATCTGGCCAGATGATCGCGTCACCTAAAGCGCTCCACCGAACAGCCGCCCGCCTTGCGTTTCGGATACAGCGTCGTATTTGAGTTCACCCATTCAGCTTGCAACGCTCAGTGACGGCGATTGTGGCTGAGCTCACGTTAAACCACCAAGCGTCGCGATGTGCGAGCACTTGCGTTAGCGACGAAAATCCCTCAAACAACAAACGTGTGATCGCGCCTTTGGCCAAATTGATCTCGACGAAGCGAATCGCGACAGCACTGTTGTTATTGGATTTCTACCCCACCTTGTTTGGGAGGGTGGCTTGCGAATCAGGTGTGCTGCCAGACCTCGATCGAGGCGTTCAGATAGTTCTCGATTTCGTCCACCACCGTCGTCTCGTTGTACTTGCTTTGGACCTCAGCCTGGGCCGTTTCAGCCATTTGACGGCGCAGGACGGGCTGCATTTGAAGTTCCTGGATGCGCGCCGCGAGTTCCAACGGATCGCCGGGCGTGTAACTAAGGGCATTTTCGCCGTGACGAAACAGTTCGCGACCACCGCCGATAAGCGCGCCGATCACTGGCAGACCGCACGCCATCGCTTCAAGCGGCACGGTGGCAAACGGTTCTTCCCATTCGGCGGTATAAAGCAGGGCATCATGCTGTCGATAAATCGCGGCCAGGTCCCGGTTCTGGTTTGACACCGTCAGGAACTCGACCGGCAGGGAGTTCTGCACGACGAACGAGCGCAGTTGTGAGATGTAATCTGATTCACCGCGGCCGTAGATGCTCAAGGTCGCTTGCGCGTTGTTTTGTCGCAGATGCAACAACGCTTGAGCCGCGGTCATCACACCGCTTGGTTCATCCAGCGGGCTGACGATCAGAAGCTTTTTAACCGGCGTGGAGGGCTGTTTGACTTCGCCGACAAAATGCTGCGCCGGAATGCCTGGATGAATGATTTCGCCGTGACTGACGCGGAAGCCGGCTTGTTCCGTTGTTTGCTTGAGCGCCCGGCTGCAGAAGTAAAGCCGGTCGAATCGGAACGAAGAAATAGAATCGGGCTGCACGTTCGCGAGAAACTTAGGCGGACCGTAAACTTCAGGAATGCGATCGAGCCCTTTCACCATGCGCGTGGGCGCCGTCACGTCAAAGTGGTTCCGCCGGCCGGCCAATTCGAGGCTGGTGCGCACGAGGTTTGTGCCCGGCGCGTTCCACCAGCGGAGCCACGGATCCTGCCGCAACTCCTCCGCCAGCCAGCCATCGGCAACGTCGTAAACGGTCGGCAACCGCGAATTGCGCAGCGCGAAGATCAACGACTTCGAAAGTCCAAGCAGGCTCCAGACATGGACGAGATCGGGTTGGAAATCAGCGATGACCTCGTGAAGGACGCGATTGTTATGCTCCTCAACTTCCTGCAACTCACGGAACCGCGTGAGCAACGGGTGACCATAGCCGCCATTCAACAGCAGCCGCCGATGAACTTCTTCGTCACGCTGCTCGGTGTTCAGTCCGTGATTGGAAGTCGCGACCAGGGTGGAGTGCCCGCGCAGCCGAAGCGCATCGGTGATCGCCTGGCAGCGCAAATCGTAGGTTCCGGCGTGGTGCGGCGGATAGAGATTGGTCAGGACCAGAATTTTCACAAGCCTGGCCCTGAGCTTAAGCGGGCCGGACGTTTTTTGCCAGCTTGATTGGGTCATTCACCCGGATTCGGCCGGACTTTACTAGCTGCGCCATGAGCGTTTCAATATTTGCGCGCACCGCCCCCGGATGGATTGTTTCCAAACCGAGCGATGCGGCGTGCGCGGCGATTTGCTCGCGTTCGATCAAACTGAGCTGGCGGCGGCTGGGTTGGCCGGTCGCTTGGCTGATGCGGCCAAAGTAGCGTGGCTCGCCTTCGATGCCTTTCCCCGCGACCACGTCAATGAAATCGACCGGTTTCAACGGCATGCCGGGTTTGGCCGGGTGCAAGTGAAGCGAGACGACACGACCGACAAGTTCTTGTGACATGGTGAACGGTTTATGCCTTTGTCCGGCCATGATCGCAAGCCGACAGTTCGACCCCGGCGGGGTGCAGCCTCAGGCTGAAGCCCTGCGCTCACTCTCTGTTTGAAGGTTGGGATGTGCTTAGCGGTGTAGCGGCGGGCGTCTCGCCTGCCGTATAGCCGGGCATCCTGCCCGGCGGAACAAGCTCCTCAAATCGTCCGGCTATTTGCGGATCGCCGAAAAACCGGGCGTTCTTTCCGGACGGCAAGATGCCACCCTCTACGGCAGCAGGATGGCCGCCGCTACGCCGGGCACAAATCGAAGATGCGCAGCGCGCGAGGAGTGATTCCGGGTTCCACCTTGCTCTAACGAAGTGCCTTTCTATAATGCCGCGGTGCTCGACATCAAACTGATTCGCGAACAACCGGATTTTGTCCGCCGGCGACTGGCCTCCCGCGGGGCAGGGGATGAGGCCAAGATCGATGAGCTGCTCGCGCTCGACGAACAGCGCCGCAAACTGCTCGCGGAAGTCGAGGGGCTCAAAGCCCAGCGCAATCGGGTGTCAAAGGAAATTGGCGCGTTGATGGGCCAAAAAAAAACCGCGGAAGCCGAGGCCAGAAAAACCGAGACGCGACAAATCGGCGACAGGATCGCCGAACTCGACAAAGCTGTCGCCGATAAGGAAATAAAGCGCGTCGAGATTTTACTTCGACTGCCCAACCTGCCGCACAACAGTGTCAAGGAGGGAAAGACGGCCGCAGACAACTCAGAGATTCGCGCCTGGGGCGAGCGACCGAATTACAGTTTCAAACCAAAGTCGCACGTTGAAATTTGCGAAAGCCTCCTGCTGGTCGATTTCGCGCGCGGCGCCAAGCTGACGGGAAGCGGTTTCCTGCTTTACACGAACTGGGGCGCGAGGTTGGAGCGTGCGTTGATTCAATTCCTGCTGGATTTACATATCCGCCAGCACGGTTACACCGAAGTTTCGCCGCCCTTTATGGTCAAGGAAGCGTGCATGATCGGCGTGGGGCAGTTTCCGAAGTTCGTGGACCAGGCGTACCAGGTGTTGGAAGGCGAGGCTCAGACCGGGCGCGATCCGGACCTGGGAGGGATGCTTTATTTGATACCTACCGCTGAGGCACCGGTCGCAAACATTCATCGGGAGGAGATTTTGAAGGAGAGCCAATTGCCGATTTATTA
>QHNT01000138.1 GCA_003218515.1 Verrucomicrobiota bacterium
CAAAGGGAACATGGCCGGTCAACGCGTGATACAGGGTGCCGGCCAGGCTGTACATGTCCGACAGAAAATCCTCGCGTTCGCGCTTCACTTTTTCCGGCGCGATGTAATAAGGCGTGCCCCAAACGGCGGTGTCGTATTCGGTGTCGGCCTCGGTGCTGCGCGCCAGGCCGAAATCCACCAGCTTCGGCTCGCCTTCCGCGTTGAACAAGATATTGCCCGGCTTGATGTCGCGATGAAGCAAGTTGTGCTTGAGCGCAATGTCCAGCGCCGAGGCGACTTTGCTGCCGATGTCGAGCACGTGCAACTCCGAGAGCCGGCCTTGCTGCTCGATCCGATGGTCCAGGCTCCCGCGGTCCGCCAGTTCCATGACGAGGTAGAGTTGTCCCTCAAATTCGTCGAACGTGTAGATGTGGATGATGTTCGTGTGGTTCAAAGCCGCGCAGGCGCGGGCCTCGCGATAAAAACTCTCCAGCACTTTCGCATCTTCGGTCAAATCTTTCCGCATGAGTTTCACCGCCACCTCGCGTTCGAGCATCAGGTCAAACGCGCGATACACCGTGCCCATGCCGCCCGAGGCGATCGCATCCCGCAGCTCGAACTGCCGGAGTCGCATCGGCATCATCACTGGATGGCCGCACTTGGTGCAGGGCGTGGTGGAGAGCGGCGGCAGGTCGCCGGAAATGAAAACCTTGGCGCCGCAGCCACCACAAGTCACCATGCGCAGGGGTTTGCGGACTTCATTCGTTGCTGGCGTCACAGTTTAACTCTAGCATTTAACGTTCCTACTACAAGTTTGGATATCGCTCAGCGCCATTGGGTTCAAAACTTCCCATGCTGTAAGCCCAGAAAAAATGGGGGAGAATTCCGTGAATTTTGATCGCGCATTGCGCCCTTGAACCGTAGCCGGCGACGTGAGTTGGCGCAGAAATCCTTGAGAAACGTGGAGCGCGAGAACCCCGACCGAACTGCGGAGCGGACGCACGCCCGCTGTGTGAAAGCGGTTCTACTGGCCTCCAGCGCGCTGGAGCGGGTCCCAATACCGGGAGTTGATCAGCGATTTGGGGTTCAGGCTATAAGGATCCATCGGCGGATTGATTTGACGGTCCTTGCGCGCTTCGGAGTGGCCGTCGTTGAAGACCACCACGCCACTGCCCAAGTGGCGATTCGGGTCAATGCCTTCGTATCCCTTCGTCATGCTGACCTTCGCGTCCATGCAGGACGACGGCCACCAGAGGCTGCTGCTCCATTTAAGGTCGGATTTCGGCATGGCATCGCCGATCAACAAGTTCTCGGCCGGACTGACGATGGCGGACCTTTTGAACCACGGTCGGGTGGTGAATTTGATTACGCCGATCTTCAAATCGTCGCCATTGTCATAGGGATGAATGCCGAGAAAGTAGCCATTATATCCGTAGCCGACAAGATGACAGTCGAACTTCCATTGCCACTTGATGCCGTTGTCGGCGCGCTTTCCTTTGAAGCTCGGACAATGAAAGAGATTCGTGAGTCCATTGGTCGAGTATCCAATGATTGTGGTGCCCCACCAATTCGTCAGCGAAGCTGTTTCATCGGCATTATTAAATCCGAGGTTATTATTACGATGACCCGGGAACGTGTCGCGGTTCTCTTCGGTGTAAAACTGCATGAACAGACTGATTTGCCGCAGGTTGTTCAAACATGCGATTCGTTCCCCTTTCGCCTTGGCCCGCGCGAGCGCTGGCAACAGAAGCCCGGCCAGAATGGCGATAATCGCGATGACCACCAGCAGTTCAATCAGCGTAAAACCCACGCGGATCAACCGGGGTCCGCCTGAAGCCTCGGCATTTCTCATCGGCTTGGTGATCATGATTTCTATTCGCGCAGAATGGATTCATGGCGACTTTGCGGCCCGGCATCCTTTCCAGCGAATGCACGATGTTAGCGTCGTCTCTCGCCTCGACAAGCTGATTTCTGACCAGGTTTAAGGGGGGCGCAGGTCAGTTTTTGAGAGCGGCGGCAAAAAGCTGCGGAGCAGCGGTAGAACGTAGCCCGCGGCGTCAGCCGTGGGTTGCGCTATTGGCAATCGGAGCCGCGAAGCGGCGAAAGGAAACTCAGCGCGCGAGATCGCAGCTCACGCTCTCAAAGCGGCGCCCATTTCTTGTGTTTGTAGCGCTCGTAAACCCACTGAAAATCTTTGTTCTTGGAATTGCCACCGCTCCAATAGAAATCCGGCTTCCCGTTGGCGAAGTCGATCGCGGCCTTGATTACACTGGGCTCTGTCCATTTGTGGGTTTCCGCATGCCCATCGGCAAACGAAATTGTCGTGACGTAACCGTGGAAGATAGCAAACCCGTCCACCCAGCCGGGAGAGGGTTTCACGTCCATCACCCAGGTGCCTAAATTGTAATCCCGCGGATCAGACTCTTCGATAAAAGCCATCGCTTCAGAAGGGCTTTCTACCGCGCTCCGTTTTTCGTAGGGCGGTTGCGCGCTCATGTTCCAGCCGCCCCCGTTCATGCCCTCGATCTTGGAATAGCTGTCGTAGGCATAGCCTTTTCCTGGCAGAAGCCGTTTGGTTCGCAGGTCGCCCGGGCAATGATAGGAAGCGGGAACGTTGACGAAAGGAAATAGAGCGCCTTTGCGCAGGCCGTTTTCCACCCACCGCTGCGCGTCCGCGCGTGACATGCTGGCGGAGAAATCCTGCGGCTGGCCTTTGTCGTTGTAGGGACCGGGCCAGAAACCGCCACCATCATTGTTTGGCTGTAGAGGCGGCTTGCCACTGGTGTAGATCATTTTATCGGCGTTGTCCTCGGCATACATAATAAAGCCCAGGAGAAGCTGTTTCTGGTTGTTGAGGCAGGCAGCGTTGGTGGCCTTTAGCTTTGCCCCGGCCAGCGCGGGCAACAGCAATGCCGCAAGGATCGCGATAATCGCGATCACGACCAACAATTCGATCAGAGTGAATCCGTCCTGGAATTCGGCTCGGCTGCCGAATGAGTTCCTGGTTTTCATATACATGCGACTTTGAAGGGGTTGTTACCGCCTATGTAGTCCTTTTGCCTCGATTCAACAAGTTCTTTCTTTTCACTTCTCTCATGAAGGGGTCGGTTGCAAAATCAAACGCCTTACCAGGGCAGTGAAAACGTCTTCACAAAGCTGAAGCATTTCATCGCCTCGACGACGCCTTCTTTGACGCCAAGCCCGGAGTCTTTGATGCCGCCGAAGGGGCTGTTCTCGACGCGGTAGCCGGGAACTTCGTTGATATTGACTGTGCCGCAGCGGAGACGTTTCACGCACTCGATGGCTTTGCCGAGGTCGCGCGTGATGACACCGGAGCTCAGACCATAGGCAGTCGAGTTGGCTACCGTGATGGCGTCCTCGAGATCGTTCACGGTGAGGATGGGCGCAAGCGGGCCGAACGATTCGCAAACGACCATGCGACAATGGCGCGGGACGTTGGCTATGACCGCGGGGTGGAGCAGGGCGCCCTTTCGCCCGCCGCTGATGAGCACCTTACCACCTGCTGCGACAGCTTCCCGCACGACCGTTTCCAGGTAGATGGCGGATTGTTCGTCAATCACCGTACCGACGCGCGTGGCCTCGTCCGTCGGATCGCCGCAGACATATTCCCTGGTCTTCTCGACCAGACGCAGCGTGAACTCTTCAGCGGTGCGTCGGTGCACGAGAATCCGTTTCACCGCGGTGCAGCGTTGGCCGGAATTGCGATAACTCCCCTCAGCAGCAAGCGTAACGGCGAGGTCGAGGTCGGCGTCGTCCAGGACGATCAGCGGATCATTGCCCCCGAGTTCCAGCACGAGTTTCTTGTAGCCGGCGGTAGCGGCAATTCGTTTGCCGACCGGAACGCTGCCGGTGAATGAGACAACGTCAACACGCGGGTCCTGGACGAGTGGCTCAGCGACTTCCGCGGCCGGCCCGAGCAGAACACTGAGCATCGGGCCGGGCAGACCGGCCTGGTAAAGCAGTTCCGCAAACTTGATCGCGGTGAGCGGGGTCTTTTCCGACGGCTTGAGTATGACCGGCGTCCCGGCGGCGATGGCCGGAGCCAGTTTGTGCGCGACCTGGTTAAGCGGATGATTGAACGGCGTAATACAGACCGCGCAGTTCAATGGCTCGCGGAGAGTGAATATTTTCCGTGCCTTGCCTTGCGGCGAAACGTCGCAGGAAAACACCTCGCCATCATCACGGAGCGCCTCCATAGAAGCGAAACGCAGCACATCCAGCGCGCGTCCGACTTCGTAACGCGTTTCACGAATGCAAAGCCCGGATTCGGCGGTGATGAGCCGGGCAAATTCCGCGTTTCGGGTTTCCAGCAGCTGCCTGGCCTTCTCAAGAATCTGGGAGCGCTGGAAGCGAGTGAGGGGCTCGCGCCAGTTTAACGCGCTGACGATGGCGGCGTCGGTCTGTTCGCGTCGAGCGAGCGCCACCGAACCAACGGCCTCGCCGTTGTAAGGATTCTTGATAACCAGTTGCTGGACGGACGTGATAGCTTTGCCGGCGACGTAGCAGGAGAGGTTCATCTGCGGATGGTTCCATTCACAGTAAAATCAAAGATGTCGAAATTGCGCGGGTCGGCGCCGGCCCGGGCGGCGTATTCCGGCTTGAGCGGCTCGCTCAGAATGAACGGCACCATTTCTTCGTAGCGTCCGCCGTGGGAACGCAACCCGCCTTCCAGCGCCGTCAAATCGTGATACTCCGGCGTTCGTCCCAGCACCACGTCGCGCGCGGAGATGACAACGATGTCTCCCAGCCGGTCCGCTGGAAGCTCCAGCTTTTCGGCGGCGTTGCGGCCATACACTTCCGTCACGCCAGGCAGGTGGTTGAGGAAGTAAAGCATGTTGAACTTCTTTCGCGCGCTGACCCCCTTCGGCAGATGCACGACCGCGAAGGAACCGAGCGCGCCGTGATGCGCGACGTAGGGATCGGTGATCGGAAGAATCACGCGAAAGCCATTGCCGTATGTTTTGGTCAACAAGGATTCGAGGTAGATCACGTTCGGCGAGCCATCGGGCTTTTGCTTGGCGTTCATGCCGTGATCGGCGGTAATGCCGACGACGGCGCCGAACTTCAAGAGCCGGCCTGCTTCGGCGTCGAGGCCCGCGTAAAACTCCACCGCCTCGGGCGCGTGGGGTGCGAACCTGTGCTGGATGTAGTCGGTGGTCGAAAGATAAAGGAAGTCGGCCATTCTGTTTTCCAGAAGCGCAACGCCA
This sequence comes from Verrucomicrobiota bacterium, assembly GCA_003218515.1. GTDB lineage: Bacteria > Verrucomicrobiota > Verrucomicrobiia > Limisphaerales > AV2 > AV2. The sequence goes on from QHNT01000138.1 coordinate 5,208, forward strand.
GCCCGCAGAACATAAAGGCTGGCTTCGGCGCTGTAGATGGGCGGGGTGGAATCGCCGACGAGTTTTTCGACATTGGCAATGCCGTGGCTGTTTTTTTGCGCCTGATTCGCTTTCTCGGAAGAAAAAGCGAACCCGCCCTGCTCGATCAACCCGCTGGCGAAGATGTCGCGCAGCTTTTCCTTGGCGGTAACTACAGCCACTCTTCGTCCGGCGCATGCGGCCGCGGGAAAAATTGTTTCGCAACGCAAAAACTTCGCCGAGTTCATCATCACTTCCTGCCTCGCCGCGGAATCGTAGAAGAAGTTTCCGCCGATGCCATGCATCGAGGGCGGCACACCGGTGACAATGGAGGCGTTGTTGACGTAGGTGAACGACGGCAGCGCGCCGCGCGCCAGCCCGCGATGGCCGCTCACGGTGATGCGCTGGAGGTTCGGCATCCGACCGCGGGCTATCGCCGCATCGAGATACTCGTCCGCCGAACCATCAAGGCAGATCACAATCACAGGCCGCGCCGTCGGCTGGTAAAGGCGACCGTTGACGGTGAACGGCCGAGTGCTGATTTCGCCCATTCGTTTCAAACCTTTCGCGCGGTTTCCACTTCGCCGATGCAATCGTCAAGAATGTCCAACGCCTGGTTCAGCTCGGCCTGCGAGATGATCAAAGCGGGGGTGAGAGTCAGGATGTTGCCCATCGTGACTTTAAAATTCAGGCCCCGTCGCAACGAGGCGTACATGACCTGCTCGGCCTCCTCGGTCGCGCGCTCGAGAGTGTTCCGGTCGCGCACTAACTCGATACCCATCAGCAAGCCGAGGCCGCGGACGTCGCCGATGAGCAGGTGGCGCCTGGCCATTTCGCGCATTCGTTCAAGTGCGTAGTTGCCGAGCGTGCGCGCCCGCTCGACCAGGTTTTCCTCCTCGATAACCTGCACGGTCGCCAGGCCGGCAGCGCAGGCCACGGGATTCTTCTCGTGCGTGAAATGGCCGAGCGCTTTGTCGGCAGCGATGTTCAGTTCCTCGCGTGCGATCAGAGCGGCGAGAGGAAAGACACCGCCGCCCAGCCCTTTGCCGAGCACAAGCATGTCGGGAACGATATCGTAGTGTTCGCAGGCGAACATGCGGCCGGTGCGACCGAGGCCAGTCGGAATCTCGTCAAGAATAAGCAGCGCACCGTGTTTGTCGCATGCGGCGCGGATGCGTTTCCAGTAGTCGAGCGGCGGAATGAAGGGCGTGGAACGGACCGTCTCGCCGATGACTGCCGCGACGTCGCCTTCTTTTTCGAGGACATATTCAAGGTAGTCGGCACAGGCGAGATTGCAGGCATTGCCGCAGCGAAAAGGGCAGTGGCGATTGTCCGGCGGCGGGACGTGTTCGCAGCCAGGCAGCAGTGGGCCGATGCCGCCGCGAAAAACGGCCTCGCCACCGACGGAAATGGCGTCGAGCGACGCGCCATGAAACGAATCCCACATCGAAACGAATTTGAATCGTCCGGTGGCGAGGCGCGCGAGCTTTAGCGCCATGCCGATAGCCGAAGTGCCGCCGGGAGCAAAGAGAACGCGATTGAGATCGCCGGGCGCAAGGGCGGTGAGTTTCTTCGCCAGCGCTACAGCGGTTTCGCACGTGTAACGCCGCGTGCAGAAAGAGAGTTCATCGAGTTGTTCTTTGATGGCAGCGATGACGCGCGGATGGCCGAAGCCGACCTGATGCACGTTGTTGCCATGGAAGTCGAGGTAGCGACGGCCTTCGACATCCTGAATCCACGCGCTCTGGCACGACTTGAGCGCGTTCAGGCAAGGGGTGGAAAGCGACTGGTGAAGAAAATATCCGGCATCCTCATCGAGCGTTCGTTGCGTTGCCGGTGAAATGTTTTCAACCGCCCACGCGCGACGATGCGGTGAAAGATTCAAGTCGCCCTCGGAGCGGAGGCGGTCGAGGTTCTGGGCTGACTTTGAGGGACGGTTCATCTCAGGCATTCGTAGTGTCCAACGCTTTTCCATTGAGGCCGTGTATCATAGGTCGCGAATCAATTCGACACATCATGAGCCGCCGAACAACGAGGCATCAAACCATTTTGACCCCCATTTCGTTCAGCACGCGGCCAATCGCCGACACGAGGGCATCGATGTCGCTCGGGAAAATCCGTCCGATGGAACCGATGCGGAACGTGTTCGCCCGGCTGATTTTGCCCGGATAAATGATAAAACCCCTGTCGCTAAGCCGACGGTAAAAAGCGTCGAAGGCGAAACTCTCGCTGTCCGGGTAGGAAAAGGAGGTGATGATATAACTCTGAACTGCCGGATTCAGGTAAGGGCGAAATCCGAGCTGCTTCATTCCTTTCACCAGCGTCTCATGGTTTCGCCGGTAACGCGCCCCTCGTCCCGCGACACCGCCTTCGTACTCCAATTCTTTCATCGCCTGCTCGAAGGCGAGGAGCGAATGGGTTGGCGGCGTGTAACGGAACTGGCCGTTTTTATCGAATCCCTTGAGTTGATCGAGCAGGTCGAGGCTGAGACAGCGCGCGTAACCTTCGCAGGCGAGCAATGCCTCGCGGCGGCAGATGACGAACGAAAAACCGGGCACGCCTTCGATGCACTTGTTCGCCGAGGAAATGAGATAATCAATTCCCGCCGCCGCTAAGTCGATGGGTATCGCGGCGAAGCTGCTCATGGCGTCCACGATGTAGCCGCGCCGATGGCTTTTCACGACGCGACCGACTTCGGCGATCGGATTCAGAAGGCCGGTAGTCGTTTCGCAATGAACGATGGCGACGTGCGTGATGGTTGTGTCCGCGGCCAGCGCGCGATCCAGGGCGGCGGGATCGTTCGGAGTGTTTTCCGGCGTGCGGAGCACGAGGTGGTCGATTTTCAGATGTTGCAGCATCAGCGCCATGCGTTCGCCATAGGCGCCGTTGGCGAGGACCGCCACTTTGCCGTTCGGCGGCACGCAGGTGGCGAAGACCGCTTCGACGCCGAACGTGCCGCTGCCTTGCAAGAGAATGGCTTCCCAGCCGGCATCGCTCGAAAGTGCGGCGACTTCGAGTATTTTCTCGCGCACCCATTTAACCTTCGCGTTGAACTCGAAGTGCCACGAACCGGCGTCGTGGAGCATCGCCTGCTTCACCGACAGGCTCGTGGTGAGCGGGCCGGGTGTGAACAGGAGTTTGTCGCGTGCGGTCGGCAATGTGGCGGAGAGCTTCATAAAACGCCGCTTTTGCGGACAGCCTTGCTGGCGCGGGAAGGATCAACCGCCGCGGCGACTGGTTTGCCTGGCCAGACGTGCGGCAAGCAAAACGTTTTCATTGGCCAGGTCAATTCCAACGAACGAACCAGGAACCGGCATTCCACATCGGCGCCGTTTTTATGTTCCAGGCTGTGTGAATCAAAACAAAGCGGGCTTGGGCCGCACACACGGACTCGCCAGCCCAAGCCCGCCCATCCTTCAACATTGAAGGAAATTATCGTTACTGCCCTTTGATGCGGTAGAAACCCTGCAGACCAGTGAACGCGTTGTTCACAGTCACGGTGTTGCCGCTGATCGTTCCGCCCACGTCTTGCCAAACCGTGGCCGCATTCAAGTCCGCGCGGCGCTGCAGAGTAAACGGACCCTGCCCGCCGGTCCAATTGATTGCCAAATCGGCTCCGGACCGCGAATGGGTCATTTGAATCGGCTGACTGGACACCGGCGGAATGGAATACAGGCCGAGGTTGTCAACGCCCCAGTACCAGCTTCCGGTGCCAGCCTGCATGAAGCGGAGCTTTACCTTGGATTGATTGGCCGCCATCGGTAATGGATAGATTTCAACACGATGCGATTCAAGCGTATTGTCGTTCACCCGGCCTTCGATGTAAGGTGCCAAGGCCTGAGTGACAGGCGCTCCGATGAAAGCGCCATAGTTGAGACCATAGGCAGCGCCTCCATCAACGAAATCCTGTAGCGTGGTGACCGCGTCAACCGTTCCATCCGGGAAGCGGTGAACGTCGGCTTCGGCGTCCTGGCCGTCGATGCAGCATTGCAGCATGTACACGACCGGCAGCCAGTTGGCCCCGTCGTCTATGGAATACTCAACGGACGCGATGGCGTCCTGATTTTGAACGTAGCTACTGTGGTAAGAAACCCAGATATTGGATTTGCCGGTCAGGTCGTAGTTGCTGGTGAAGATGACTTGCACCTGGTTGCCACTCCGCTCGTCCGACTCGGCGAACATAAACTTTCCTACCATCAGCTCGTTCGCCGTCAGCAACTTGCCGTTTTCGATTTGTCCCGGCGCAATATGAGTGACACGCCCATCCGGATCGCCCTCTTCCCAGACTGGAGTGGGGTTGGATGGATCACCGTTGTAAAAGACCTGGTTGCGATCGATCACCACCCAGTCCATATACGAATCCGACTTCGCATCGTTTATGTCGATTTGCGGATTCGGAGATACATCTATCGAATCCGTGGCATTGGTCGCGGTCCAACCCGCCGGAATTCCGCCGAGAGTGACGTTCTCGAAGCCTTCGAAGTAAATCGGCTGCGGCAGAATGACGTTTCGGTAAGTGATGACGGTGAACGACCAATCATTCGTCGCCGTCTGCGGTGGTGATCCGTTGTCGGAATACACGAGCCTGCCCGCGTGTGTCGATGCAGACACCCACAAACTGGCGGGTTTGTAGCTGATCGTCGTTTGGTTGTTGGTCTTGGTCACCGTTGCGTTTACCGTCGCTCCATCCAATATCAGTTGCACAGTCGCCGGCACGATGGGTTTGGGTCCATCGACCAAAACGATATTCACCGGAGCGTCGGGACTCACGGCGTTGTCTCCCGGCGCCGGCAAAAAAACAGAAGCATATGAACGCCCGGCGCTTGTCACGGCACGGTAGGCTTTAATATACCCCGCTGTACTTGAATCGTTGACAAGTATTTCGGTGACGCCGTCAGGTTGTACGGAAAACCACTCTATATTGGCATCGCCGCCACCGTTTTCCCAAATAAGACGCGTCGCATAAATGCCGGCTTGCGGAACAACGAATGAAAAGATCGTATCCGCGGCGGCGCGTCCTGCATCGAACTGGCCCACATTCACCGCAGCGAAGTGATCACCGTGGTTTGGCTCACCAATGGTCATGCGGAAACCGTCGTCGCTGTTCACGCCAATCGTATTTGTTCCCGCCGGTAAATCGAGGTAAGTAAGGACTTCAGCGGCCAAATTGTCGGTGAACGTAGCCGCAGGGTCTATACCCGGCATTTGGTCGTCCGGAGTAAAGTTGCCGTGACTGCCGGCCACCTTGTCCACGTTGATCACAGTTGAAATCTCGAAAGTAATCGGGGCCGTAACCGGGTTCGGGGCCACGCCAGGGGCGAGGGCAACTCCTTGCGCGGCGGGATCAGCGATGTTGTTTCCCTCCAAGCCAGCGAGTTGGGATTCAGTAAACGCGAGCGAGTTGTTCTGTCCTCCATTCACTTGATGGAAACGCCAGATGAAGCCCGGCTTGGTTGTGTCACCCGCGCTGGATGGCAGGGCATAGGTAGCAGGTATTGTGGGCGTCTGCGCCTGCGCCGGAACGCCGACCAGACTAACGAACGCCCACGAGAGCGCAAATGCGCCGGTGGCTCTTTTGGAGTATTGCATGAAGGTACACATAGTGTTTGGGGGTTGTCTTCTCGATTGAAACGCGAAATACAAAATCGTTGCCGGTCGGTGCGCACAATGTTTCGGCTGGGCGACGACACACGAAACCACGCTCGACTTCTGAGCCAGCACGCAGCCTGAGGAACTCATCGGGAATTCTGACCGCAACATACCTAGACTAGCAGTTGCGCCCACGCATTTGCAATGGCCTGTTTTGGCGGGACGCAGGAGCAAAGTTTCGCGCAAATTTTGCGGGAATGTTGCTTGTCGCTGTTGCTCCAACGGAGGCGAGCGCAACGCGCGATGACCACTAGCGCAAACCGATCGTCACCGACACCGCTTCGGCGAGCTCTCAAATCGCGACCGCGAAGG
>QHNT01000451.1 GCA_003218515.1 Verrucomicrobiota bacterium
CCGACTGGACTGGTTTCGGCAGCGCCAGCGTGCGATGGAACTTGCCGAAGAACCGCTCAGCCCGATACGTCTCGGCGTCCTGGTTCTTCTGCTCGTATTTCCGCTCGCCGGAGATGGTGAGCGTGCCGTCGTGAAAGGAAATGTCGATCTCCTCCCGCTTCATCCCGGGCAATTCGGCTTTGACAATCAGGTTGTCCTTGTCCTCGTAAACGTCCAGGGCCGGCGTCCACCCATTAAACAACTTCATGTGCCGGGTGAACTCCCCGAACGGAGAATCAAACAGGCGATTGATTTCCTCGCGCAACGTAGAGAGCTGCTCCACCGGCGACCAGTTCCACAAATCAGAATTCCGACGTCGTACCAGTTTCATAATCTTTATCCTTTCTTTAGTTGTCCGTTGCTGACCTGGTTTCAGCTTTGCCCGTGCCAAGCGGGCATCGGACGACGGGCGTATTCGTTACTTGCGCATCTTCAGTGACTTGAAAGAGACGCGCGCAATTTGCGGCAAAACTCGGCGTGAAAGGATGACCCACTTTCGCTGGTGGTCTGTCACACCGGCGCGCCCGCCATGTCACGGTCGGCGCGCTCTTCGGGAGGGACATCGGTGCTGGTCTGCATACAAGTCTCTCAGCGTGCGTAAGTTTTCCGCGCTGCGAAGTGGCACGGGCGTCGTATGTGGTTAGCGGCGTAGCGGCGGGCGTCTCGCCTGCCGTAGAGCCGGGCATCCTGCCCGGCGGAACAAGGCCACGCATGCCACAAAGCGGCCGGCTATTTGGAGATCGCCGAACAGCCGGGCGTTCTTTTCCGGGCGGCAAGATGCCGCCCTCTACGGCAGCCAGGATGGCCGCCGCTACGCCGCCAACCAGAAACACACGGGCGGGACCCCGTGCCACTACTCTTTTTTGGCCGCGGCTTCGCCGCACTGGGCCTTAATCGTGTCTGTTCGCGTCTCTGCGCGCTGTCTGCTTCAGCCAAACCGGTCCTCCGTCCACGGATCGGCTGTGTTCGAGTAACCGCGCACTTCCCAGAAACCAGGAACGTCGCGGTCGAGGAAAAGGATTTCACGGATGAACTTCGCCCCCTTCCACGCGTAACGCTTCGGGATGATCACGCGCGCCGGGCCACCATGCTCTTTCGGCAACGGTCTGCCGTTCCACTTGTGCGCGACGAGCACGTCGTCATCCATGCAGACGTCGAGTGGATTGTTTGTCGAGTAACCGTCGTAGCTCCTGAAGAAGACGTGTGCGGCTTCAGGCTTCGGTTTCACAAGGTCGGCGATGGTGAAGAATGCTGCCCCCTCCCATTCCATGTCGAACTGACTCCAAGTGGTGACGCAATGAAAGTCGCTCGTGTCCGTAAACTGCGGCAGCGCGAGGAACTGCTCCCAATTCAGCGTGACCGGATTCTCGACCAGGCCCTGGATTTTCAACTCCCATTTGTCGAGCGGGACTTCCGGCTGAAGGCCCAGGTCGAGAACGGGGAAATTGCGCACCTGCCGCTGGCCGGGCGGGAGCCGGTTCGTCGAGCGCGCGGTCGGACCGGATTTGCCCGCCATTTTCCGCGCCCAACGTTCTTTCGCGCCGATGTATTGGTCTTTCATTCGATTTCAGGCTCGCCTCGCGCTCCGTGTCAGATGCGAGGAACCTTGGCAAGTCATGCCGTCTTGTGAGTGCAGGCGAGATCGGCGTTCGCGTCAATGCCCCAGCGTTTGGCCACCAGTTGGTGATCGGGCGTGAGACTCCACCGATCGGGCTGCGGCTCGCCCACATGCGCGCGATTCGCTCCTTTCAATTCCATGCAGCCTTTGTTGTCGCCGATCTCCGCGATGCGTTCGCATTCCTCACCGCTCAGTTTCAGGTCCGGCAGCGACGCCAGTTCGTCCACTTTCGTTTCGATTGCTTTGGCGCTGTCACCACTCTCTTGAATCAACGTCGGGATGACACTTTTCACCCCTGGTTGTGACAGGTTCCATAAACAGGCGAGCTGCAGCATCGTGACCTTGTGCTTTGCGGCAGTGTCGCGCATCCGGTCCAACTTTTCGCAACCGGCCTCGACCCAGCCCCCGGGCCGGAACGCGCGGTGGTCCTGCGGGCCGAACCGGTGCCCCGGCTTCACGTCGTCGTGGAACAGGCCGCCGTAATCCACGACGCGCGTGATGAGGTTCACTTCATGTTTCACCGCGGCGGGCAACACGAGACTGCCGGGCCAGGGTTCGAGCGGATTCAAAATAATCATCGCCCAGTCGAGCAAGGGGCCGAAGCGCTCGAAGCAAAGCATGAGATCGAGGGTGAACCCGTTGGCCGGGCCGGGCGCGACGCCGAGGCGGTCCGCAAGCTTCCCGTCGCGTAGTTTGTCCATGGCGCTCCAAACGCGCTCGCTCGTGTATCCAGTGAAGTCCGGATTGTGCAGCAGCAGCAGGTCGAACCGGTCAGCCCGGCATCGGGCCAGAGACTTTTCTGTGGCCATGCGCAGGTATTCGGCGAATTGATTCGGCGGACGAAGTTGCGGGTTCGTGAAGCGAGGGTAGCCTTTCGAGCCGTCGCGTTTGCCGGAATAAAAATCGTGTCCGACCGCGCCGACGAGGCAGTAGGAATCGCGCGGCAGACCGGCGAGCGCGCGTCCGAGCATTTCATCAGCGGCGCCGTCGCCGTAAACGTCCGCCGTCATGAAAGTGCGGACGCCGCGTTGGTAAGCGTGTTGAATGACCTTGAGGAAGCGTTCTTCGCTCAGCGGCTCGCCGAAGTGCATGTAGCGTCCGCCGCTCCAGGTTCCGAAAGCAGTGCGGGTAACGTCCATAAAATCAGTTCTCAATAAAACGCGAGAAACCGGCGCGATGCAATGATGGTTTTGAAACCACGAATGGACTCAGCGGCGAAGCGGCAACCAAAAAGTAGTGGCACGGGTCTCGCCCG
>QHNT01000452.1 GCA_003218515.1 Verrucomicrobiota bacterium
AAACAAATGTCCGAACAGCTTATGCCGGCGATTAAAGCGGGAAGTGTAAGTGCCCAGAAACCATTTCATGCCCCCGACCAGGTTGGCCTTGGGCGTTTCCACCACCAAATGAAAATGGTTGAGCATTAAACAATAGGCATGCACTTGCCAGCCGGTTTTGCCGCAAGCTTGGCCCAATGTTTCAAGAAAACGCCACCGATCATCAGCGTCTTTGAAAATGGGTTCCCGTCGATCGCCCCGGTTCATGAGGTGGTAGAGCGCGCCGGGGTACTGGACTCTGAGTTTTCGCGCCATGCCGGCGAAAATAGGCGAGCGCCAGAACGGCGTCAATGCTGAATTCTACAATAGCCGGGACTGACACCTTTTTCCTTTTCCGCCCGCGTAATAAGTAAACTTCGTCGTCCCCTTGAGATAAAGCGTTTTCTGCGTCCATGACTTGCCTCGCGGAAGTGCAGCCGGTTCGCACCGGGCATTGCGCCGCTTGCCGTCTCACGAAGTAGATGCCAGCCGCGTCAACCATGTTGGTCCACGCTGGTCAAAGCCCCCCTGATATGTCAATACCCGGACGCGTGGCCCTCGAGTGCCTCATTCTCATGGGCAACTGTCCAAATACGATAACTGCTTGGTTTCCCGGCCCGGATGGGTTAATCCATAAACATGACCACGAGTGAACAGGGCATTTTGCAGGCCTTGATGGAACTGGAGAAAGCGGTGCAGTCCATGCCAACGGCCAATCCCAAACCGAACTTGCTGCCGCTTTTTGCGCGGATCGACGAACTCGCGCGCCGGTTGCCAACGGAGACAGATCCGACCCTGTTGCACTATCTCCAGAGGAAAAGTTACGAGAAGGCGCGGTTGTGGCTGGAAGGGCGCGAGGCGGAAAACCAAGCCGGCAAGTGCCGGCAATAGCCCAACGAAGAACAAGGCATCCTGCCTGTCCCAAACTGTCGCCAGGATTTGGAGTTCATCGAATGCCAGAGGACCAGAGACAGGCTGGAAGCCTGTCCTACGTTGATTGATGCTCGACGACACGATTGCCGCGATTGCGACGCCGCTGGGTGAAGGCGGCCTGGCGGTGATTCGTCTTTCCGGCCCGCAAGCGCTGGCCGTGGCGGACAAGAGTTTCGTGCCGCTCGGCAAGAGCTCGTTGAAGCCTTCCCAGGCGCCGACGCACACGATCCATTACGGTAAAATTGTGCGGCAGGGACGAATCGTGGATGAGGTTTTGCTCTCGGTCATGCGCGCGCCGCGCACGTTCACGCGCGAGGACATTGTCGAAATCACCTGTCACGGCGGCATTCTTGCGGCCAAGATCGTTCTGGACACAATTCTGGAAAACGGCGCGCGGCTGGCGGAGCCGGGCGAATTCACGAAGCGCGCGTTTCTCAACGGTCGAATCGACCTCACCCAGGCCGAAGCGGTCAGCGACCTGATTCATGCGCGCACCGAGTTGTCACTGGCCGCGGCAAACGAACAACTCGCCGGCAAGCTTTCGCAACGAATCAATCATCTGCGCGATGACATGATCAAAGCGCTGGCGCATGTCGAGGCGCACATTGACTTTCCCGACGAAGACATCGGGCCGGACACCAGGCAACAGTTGCTCTCGCGGCTGGAGCGCGGCGTGGCGTTTATGGATGAACTCCTCCGCACGGCGAACGAAGGACAAATTTTGCGGCGCGGCGTTCGCGCGGCCATCATTGGCCGGCCGAATACAGGCAAATCTAGTCTGCTCAATCAATTGCTCGGACACGACCGCGCGATCGTTTCGCCGGTTGCCGGCACGACGCGCGACACGATCGAAGAGACGGCGAACATTCGCGGTCTGCCGGTGGTGTTTGTCGATACGGCCGGTTTGCGCCAGGCCGGCGATGTGATCGAACAGGAGGGCATTCGCCGCAGCCATGAGACCGTGACGAAAGCAGAGTTGATCTTGCATGTCTTCGACGTTTCAGAGCCGTTCACGCGCGAGGACGAAACTTACCTGGCCCAGTTCGCGTACAAGAAACGAATCATCGTCCGGAACAAAGTGGATTTGCCGATGAAACTGACGCTGCCCCTCACCCCATCCCTCTCCCCATCCGATGGGGAGAGGGTGGCCGAAGGCCGGGTGAGGGGCGATCCAAACGCGATCAATGCGACTCGCGTCGTTGATGTTTGCGCGTTGACCGGCCAGGGAATCGAGCCGTTGAAGGATGCGATCAAAGATTTGGTCTGGACTGGCGAAATCAAAGCCGAGATGTTGCAAGTGATGATCAACTCGCGGCACCAGGACGCGCTTAGACGCGCCCGCGAGGCGACGGTGCGAACCATCGAGGCGTTCCGTAACGATTTGACGCTGGAACTGGTCGCCCTGGACTTGCGGATAGCGGTGAACGCTGTTGGCGAGATAGTCGGCAAGACGGCGACCGAAGATTTGCTCGATTCAATCTTCAGCCAGTTCTGCATCGGGAAATAGGAACAGGGCGGCCAGTCAGTTCGGGAGGCCAGTACCGTGACAAAGAAATCTCGATGAATGTCAGGGTAGGGCGCGTCACTCCGTGCGCGCCGCTCGGCGAACGGATTCGAGTCTGCGGCGCGCACGGAGTGACGCGCCCTACCCTGCTCGCCTTGCGATAGGCGGGAGCTTTGGGATGTAACGAAATCTCCGTGTTGTCGTACTGGGCTCCATCTGAGTCATGAATTCTGCGGAGTTAGCCAGCGCGGAAATCGGCCTTCCAGCACGCGATCACTTCTTCTTGAACAAATCGCCGAGGTTTTTGGTGGCCTTGTTGAGACTTTCAGTTGACCCTTTGCCGGCATTCTTGAGCAGATCGGCAGTGCCCTTCTTGCCCAGATCTGCGACCGCTTTTTCGGCGGCGGGGATAGCTGCCTGCAACACTTCCTTGAGAACTTTCGCCGTCAGTTCCGCCGCCGTGATGCCGTCGGGCCCGCTGCCCAGATTCGTTAGATGGATCTCCGGCAGCAGAACAGTCGCTGATTTGCCGCCCAGCGGCCCGGCATCGACGCTGAGGTTGATTTTGCCGCCGCTGAGGACGAAATCGTCCACCTGAA
>QHNT01000453.1 GCA_003218515.1 Verrucomicrobiota bacterium
CGAGGATTTCGGCATGCATCGAGCGGCGTTGAAAGCACATATCCCGTCCACGTGAACTCCTAAGCCTTCAAGATATCGTCCCAGCCTTTGCGATACACGGGCCGCTTGATGAACGGGGCTGCATCCGCGGCGTTCGTCGCGCGCAAGTTCTGATAATCCCACTCGATTTTCTTCCCCGTCCGATAAGCGACGTTGCCCAGGTGATTACATTCCGTCGTCCAACCCGAGTATTGGAAATTAGACCCTGGCAAGGGCCCGTTTCCCTTGGCGTAGTTGACCCACTCCACCCAGTGGCCTGGCGAGCGAGGCAGCGTTTCGGGCGGCATTTTGAAATCTTTGAATTTCTCCTCGGGCAGCAACTTGCCATTGCCGAGCAGCATGCCCTTTTGGCCGATGAACACGCACGAGCGCCCGCCCCACGCAGGCACCCACCCCGGCGGCTTGCTGTTTCCCTGATGCCAGACGAGCTTCAGCGCCGGTTGTGCGCCTACAGCCGAGAAGTGAAACGTCGCCATGAGTGTGGCCGGTGCCAGTTCACGATGCGGCGTCGGGACATTGGGTGAAACGCCTTCAACCGAAAGCGGCGCCAACACCTTCCCACCCTTCCCGTCCGGCCGCCACAGATCCAGCACGGTAAACGGCACATCGTTGTCGTGACTGCCGAGATCGCTCATCGTGCCGTTGCCGAAATCCCACCAGCGATACCACCGCGGCCCGGGAAAATAGGTCGCATGATACGGCCGCTCCGGCGCGGGGCCGAGCCACAGGTCCCAGTTCATGGTTGACGGGACCGGCATTTCCTCTTTGAACCGGTCCACGATCTGAATGCCGTTGTAGAACCCGTGCGGTTTGTCGAACTTCTCGGCGGAGGCCGCATCCTGCAATCCCCACGCGCGGTCAGCCCAAACGTGGACTTCATGCACCGGTCCGATGACGCCGGTGTTAAGAATTTCTTTGATCATCCGCCGCGCAGGGGAAGCGTGTCCCTGATTGCCCATTTGAGTCGACAGCTTCGGAAACTTTGCCGCGGTCTCGCGGATGAGGCGAGTTTCCCAAATATTGTAAGCGAGCGGCTTCTCGCAATAGACATGCTTGCCATGTGTCAGCGCGAGGTAGGTGGCGAACGCGTGCGTGTGCTCCGCCGTGGATACCACGACGGCGTCGAAGTCGTTCGGTCGATCGAACACGCGCCGCAGGTCCGTGAATTGTTTGGCTTGCGCGTATCGCTGCGACGCGGAGTCCAGCGCGAGTTGGTTCACATCGCAGAGCACCGTGACGTTCTCGTCGGGATGCGGCCCGTCAGTGGCCGCGCCGGCTCTCCTGCCGCTCCCGCCTGCACTACGGCCTGGCACGACGGTGAGTTCGCCCAGGCTCGCGTTCGCGCGACCGCCAGCGGCAATGAACGCGATGTTCAATTTACTGTTGAGATTTTGGCCGCGCAAAAACGCCGGCGCCGCGGTGAGGACACCGGTCGCCAGGGTCCGGCCAACAAACTGACGCCGCGTCATCGCGCGGGAGAGAGGTTTATTCGTAGTCTTCTTCATGGGCTTTGGGAGCGCATCAAAATCCAACGAATAGAGAGCTCATGATGGTTCTCTTTTCCACAGAATGACCGAATCGTAACTTTCCGATGCTTGGCTGCAAGGAGAAAGTCCCTGGAATCGCTTCGCACAGCAATCGGCAGCGTTTGGGCCGCCGCGAGCCCGTCGTACCGCCTTGCATGTGGCGTGACGTGCATCGCATGTGGTGGGTCGTACCTAGGGTCCTGGCTGGTATGCCGATGCCATTCATCCACCCGAGCGACGACTGAATTCCGGTGTCGACCGCGTATGAGGACGCACTGCCCCAACTGTATTCGGCTGGCGGGAGGATTCGCGGTTGAACTTGCGGAACTGCGCGAACATGTCAGCAAAGTCGCCTGAGGAAGCATTACCCGAAAGTCAGGATTTCCTGGGACTGCTCACCAACGGCAATTTGCCTTGCCACCCCGAGGCACGATTTCTACGCTACCTTCCGTTTTCAAAGACGCCTCATGGATCGCCAAAGCGGAGAACGACATGCAAATTGACGAGGCATTCGCCGATTCTCAAGCACCCAATGCTGCCGCCATCAAAAACGCGCGTGGCGTGGTCATCAAAAAGAAGTTGGCCGGACTGTTCCGTTCGCCGGATGGCACATTGATATTCGGCGATTGCAAAGGCAGTGGAGCGGAGAATTATCGTCCGTCCGCCGATTTTTCCGATCCGACCAAACCTGTCTATCGCTGCACCTGTCCCAGCCATCAGTTCCCCTGCAAGCACGCGCTCGCCCTGCTCTACGCTTACGCGCAAGGGGCCAGGTTCGTTGAAAAGGACGTGCCGGCCGAGATCGCCGAAAAACGCGCGAAAGTCCAGCAGCGCGCTGAAAAGAAAAAAGAAGAAGCGGACAAGCCCCGCATGGTCGCCTATCTGCCCGGCGCTCAGAATGCATTGCACGCGTTGACCGGCTTGTTTTATCGCTCGGAGATCAGCTCGGAAGACGAGTTGAAAGCGTCCGAGCGGGAACGGGCTTACAGCGCCGCGCTGGATCAACTGAATCGGCTGCAAGCGCTGTGCAAACAGGGTCGCAAGTATTTGCAGAGCCGGTTGGAAGACCCGTTACTCAAGCCCGAGACCGAAACCGACATCGCCGCGTGGCTTGGTCACGCCTGGCAGTTACGCGAGCTCAAGGACGCCGGCTTGGTTCAAACCGACGTCGAGCTGATGCAACTGGCATTCAACGCACACGACGATTGGACGCGCAAGGAATTCGTCGAGACCGGAGTGTGGCTCAACCTCCAGGCCGGCGCGGTGCAACTGACAAGAAACTATCGCCCCTACCACGCCGCCAAGCTCATTCGCGAAGATGATTCGTGCTTCCACGTTGTCGTTTGTCCGGAGTTGTGCGTTTATCCTGGCAACCTCAACCCGCGCGTGCGCTGGGAAGCCAGTGAGCCGCGCCCCATCGCCAAGGCCGACTTTGCACGGGCGCACGGACACGCCAAGCCTGACCTGCGCGCGGTCCTCAAAGACGTGAAGACACAGTTGAAATCTCCGCTGGGCGACCGACATCCGGTTGTGCTGGTAAAGTATCGGGCGTTGGGACGGGTTGGTGATGATTTCACCATCGAAGATCCTAATGGCGAGCGTCTCGTGCTCGCCGATGACGGGTACGCCGGCGATCCGGCGACGCTCCCGCTGTTGCCGATGCTGCCAAAAGAAGTTCGTCACGGTCAGGCCATGCTGGTCCGCTTCCACCACGACCTCGATTCGCAGAAACTTCGTGCCAAGCCCCTGAGCATCTTGACCGAGGCCGACGTCATCCGGCTCACTTACTGAATTCAACCCACATCCCACGATGAGTATTGCCTTGATTGAGGAATCCGCGAAAGAGGTCCGCCGTCTTGCCATTGCGGGAAGTCCACTCGCGGTTGGCGATTTTCGGCTCAAGAAGCTCATCGCCCCATTGGAACAAGCGGGCACGAAAGCTCCCGTGTTCGCGCAAGTCGCCAAAGCCATTAGCGAGGTCGTCAATGGCAAAGAAGACGACTCCGCCGCGCACATGCTCAATTTGAGCACATTGTTGAACGCCATTCTCTACACGCAAGGTCAGTCGGGCGTGGACGGCGATTATCGCGAGCTCGAAGTGTTTGCTACGAAATGCACCAGCACCAAGACTACGGCGCGCGTTCTCAAACCGTTGGTCGAAGCCTTGACTTCGTCCGGCGGCGGGCGTTTCGAGATCATCAGGTCCGCGTGGGAGCGTGGCGCGTTCAACGATCTGCGTTTGATTGATCCGGTGATCCAAGCGCTGGGCGACAATTACCCCGAACTGGCCGACCTCGTGGCAGAAAAAATCCTGCCCGCTTACGGCCCAGGCATTGTCCCTCGGCTCAAGGCCAATCTGGACCTCAAGGGCAAGAAACACGACGCACGCAGGTTGGCGGTAATGCATCAACTCGATCCCGCCGGCACAATCGAGCTTTGCAAGACGGCGCTGGAAGACGGCTCGCCCGACGTGAAGGCCGCCGCCATTGCCTGCCTCGGCAAACACGAGGATTGCCTGCCGCTCGTGTTGGAACAGGCGAACGCCAAGAACAAACTCCTGCGTGCTGCCGCACTCGAAGCGCTCGCGGAACACGACCGGCCCGAGATCACCAAACTCTTCACCGAACTGGTCAAAGGCAAGGCACTCGACATTCTCGTCGGCCCATTCCACTCGCTTCGCAACCGGCAGGTGTTGAACTCGCTGCTCGCCGAAGGCGAACGCGTGTTCGATCTGATCCTCAAGGGCGACTCGGAACAGATTCCACGCTACGGCGAAATTCTCGATTGCCTGGAGCAGCGGAAGGACGCTGAAGCCGAGGAGTTCTTGCTCGGGTGTTTCGACAATTCTCCCAGGCTCGTTAAAGTCAAAGCGGCGAAAAACTCCACGTTCGCCGGCTCAGACGTCATGGCGCGTCTGGCGTCGCTGCTCTACAACGTCGGCTCGCCGAAAACACTTGAGGCCGTGTTGGCAAGACGCGATGCGTTGCCAACGGCGGCGTTCCCTCAGGTCCTGCGCAGTGCCCTTCGCACCTGGCCGGCTGAAAGGGTATTCAAGGAGTTTTCGCCGTTGCTGGAGCAAAAGAAAGGTGCGGGCAAAGAGAAGAGCGAGCAGTTGCAGCGCTTCATTTCCGCCACTCATTGGGATGGCACGTCGCGTTTTGATGCGATGACTTACGACGAGTCAGACTCGGACGAGATGCAAGCACTCAAGAAGGTTGAATGGGACGCGCGCTGGCTCGACGCCGCGATCAAGGCCGACCAACAAACCGTCGTGTGCAGCCTGGCGCGTCCGAATCACAAGGCGGCGCTGAACTATTTATTGAAACTGGGGGGCGAATCGAAGAAAACGTCCGACGCCGGCCTGACTGTACGAGCGCTGGCGCGGTGTCAGTATCCCAAGGTCACGGACCACTTCCTCGGCCTCGTCGCAAAGAAAACGAAAGGCGCGAAGTACGTCGATTACGAGTTGGAGTTCCTGTTTGAGAACGCGCGCCATCTACCGGCAACCGACTTGCCCAAGCTGGATGCCTTTGCCGCGAAACTCGATGAGAAGTTCGTGGACCATTTCCTCGAAGCCATTGCCCCGTTACGGAACAAGCCGGCAGCACCTGCATGAACCCGGAAGAAACCGGCCCGTTTCTGCCGCACAGCGGCTATCGCAAACTGCGAAGCTACAAAGTAGCCGAAGCGGTTTACGACGCAACGGTCGTGTTCTG
>QHNT01000454.1 GCA_003218515.1 Verrucomicrobiota bacterium
GCAACCTGGGCCGCGTCTATGGCGCGCAATGGTGCGATTGGCGGACCGCGGACGGCCGCTCGATCCACCAGATCGACCGGCTCATCGAACGGATCAAAAAGAATCCCGACAGCCGGCGGCACATCGTCACGGCGTGGAATCCCGGCGAACTGGAGGAGATGGCGTTGCCGCCGTGCCACGCGCTGTTCCAGTTCTTCGCGCAGGACGGCGAATTGAGTTGCCAGCTTTATCAACGCAGCGCGGATTTGTTTCTCGGCGTGCCGTTCAACATCGCCTCGTATGCGTTGTTGACGCTGATGGTCGCGCAGGTTTGTGAGCTGAAGCCGGGCGCGTTTGTGCACACCTTCGGCGACCTGCACCTCTACGCGAACCATCTCGAGCAGGCGAAGCTGCAACTCACGCGCGAGCCGCGTCCTTTGCCGCAAATGAAGCTCAATCCGACGGTGAAAAACATCCACGATTTCAAGTTCGAGGATTTTGCACTGGTCGGCTACGACCCGTATCCTGCGATTAAAGCGCCGATCGCGGTGTGACTGTGATCATGGGCCCTTTCTTTTTGCTCAGTCTTGCTTCGGCTGGCTTCGCCGGGTGCGTATTCGAAAAGAATCAGAATGCTGCGCCACCGGTATCTCAGTTTGCAGAAGAAATAAAAATGGAACTGCCAAGAGGCTGGAGCGTTTTACTCACCAACAACGTTGTGGTCGTCGCTTACATCGCGAGAAATAACCGTTCTGCTGCCCGCAAAATAGGTGAATCTATTTTGAAGAAGCTCCTTGTTTTAGGCCAGTTTCCACGGATGGGCAAAGTTTTTCCTAAGCTCGCTCGCGAAGATGTAAGAGAGATTCCCGTTCGTCCCTACCGCATTATTTATCACGTCCAAGATAACAAACGCTGTGTCACCATTTTGACGGTATGGCACGGCGCGAGGATAGAACCGAAATTGTGATGAATCACTTCAAAGCCATCGCGGCGATGTCGGAAAACCGTGTCATCGGCGCGGGAAACAAAATTCCGTGGCATTTGCCGGAGGATTTTAAATGGTTCAAGAAAATGACCAAGGGCAATGTCGTCATCATCGGACGAAAAACCTTCGAGAGTCTTGGCAAACCGCTGCCCGATCGGATCAACATCGTGCTCAGTCGGCATCCAGGACTGCTGAAGCGGGAATTCCCCGATCTTTTTGGTGAGGCGTGGATTGCACGTGGCAAGACAGCAGTTCCGTTTCCCTACCAGTTTGAACTTCCCAGAATTGGCGGTGTGACCGCAATCGACCTGCGAATAATTAAAAACTTTTTGAAACTCAGCCCGATGGATTCTCCCCTGGACTATTTTATTTGTGGCGGCGCGCAAATTTACGAACAAGCCTTGCCGCTTTGTTCCGACCTTTACCTCACGCTGGTGAAACGGGTCGTCGAGGGCGACAGGTTCTTTCCGCCGTTCGAGGACCGTTTCAAACTGGTCGAGGAGATACTCGACCGGCCCGAATTCAAAATCACCCACTACCGCAATCGCGCGCTCTAAAAGCTGGCACGAATTCCACGAATTGAGACGAATTCGTTTTTCCCTGAGGGGACGTAAGCACTCGCTCATCTTCTGGCGGATGAGATTTGTCCGGGATCATCTCCAATTTGGGTCAATCCGTGAAATTCGTGTCGTTGAAACTTTGAACTTTGAAGTTTGAACTTTGACCCGTAGCCTCCGGGCGCGATGTCGCAGATGTTGAAATCCTCCGGCACGCTCGCCTCAGCCACGCTCACTAGCCGCATCCTGGGCATGGTGCGCGAAATCGTTTACGCGCAATTCATGGGTGACACCCCCGTGGCCAGCGCGTTCAAGCTGGCTTTTCAGATTCCCAACCTGTTTCGGCGCCTGCTTGGCGAGGGTGCCTTGTCCGCGGCGTTCATCCCGATATTCAAGGCGAAGGAAAAAAGCGAGAACGAACAGGAGATGTGGCGCGCGGCCAATGCGGTGATCTCCGGCATGGTGGTTGCCGCCGCCGGCATCGTTGCTCTGGTGATCCTGGGCATTTCATTGGCCCTGGCGGCGCACACATTCGGGGCAAATACCCGTCTCATGCTGGAGTTGCTGCGCATCATGTTTCCCTACATGCTGGTGATCTGCCTTACCGCCGTCCTCATGGGAATGCTCAACGCGCGCGGCCACTTCTTCATTCCTGCGGCCGGCGCGCTGGTGCTCAACCTCGTGATGATCGCCTCCGTCCTGTTTCTCGCGCCGCGCCTGGGCCGGGAATTGGACCAGCAGATTTTCGGGCTGGCCATCGGCGTGCTGATCGCGGGCGTGGCGCAAGCCGCTTTCCAATTGCCGACCCTGCGCCGCGAAGGCTTTCGCTATCGATGGGTCGCGCCCTGGCGCGACGCAACCGTGCGCGAAGTCGTTCGGAAAATGATTCCCGGCGCGCTCGGCGTGGCGGCGTTTCAGGTGAATGTGCTCCTCACCAACGGTCTGGCTTTTTGGGTGGACCGGCAGATCGTCGCGTCCTTTGATTACGCGGTGCGGTTGATGGAACTGCCGCAGGGCGTCTTCGGCATTTCGCTGGCGACCTATCTGTTGCCGACGCTGTCCGGCCTGGCGGCGGAAAAAAAATACGCGGAGTTCCGCGGCACGCTGGAGCAGGGGCTGAGTTACTTGATCTTCGTGAATCTGATTGCCTCGGTGCTGCTCGTGGTGCTGGCCGAGCCGATCATTCGGTTGATCTTCGAGCACGGCAAGTTCGACGAAGGGTCAACGCAACGCGCCTCATTTGCGCTGGCGTGTCTGGCCCCCGGTCTCGTGGCGTTTTCGATGGTGAATGTGCTGGCGCGCGCGTTTTACGCGCTGGGCGACACCGAAACGCCGATGAAAATCAGCGTGGTTTGTCTCGGATTGAACCTGATCTTTGCGTTGTGGCTGATTCTGCCTTTCCGGCAGGGGGGACTGGGCATTGCCAACACTCTCACCGCTTGTTGCAATGTGGGACTATTGATCT
>QHNT01000139.1 GCA_003218515.1 Verrucomicrobiota bacterium
CCTGTTGGGATGGGGTTGAACATGTGCGGTTGACTGCGCCACGCGCTGTCTTTCCAACGGTCATGGTTCACCGACGAGTTCGACGGCAACCTTTACGGAGCCGACTACGTCGAGAACCTCCACGCCCGAATCTACTTTGCCGATGACGATAATGCCGGGGTTGGGAATCTTCTCTCCGTCGTGGCGATAGAAGATGGCCAGATCTTGACCGGGAGACCAATAGGCCACGTCCCCCACTTGATACGTATGGGTTCGGTTTCCTTCTTCTGAAATGGCGCGCGGCAGATGACCGTATTTCTCTCGGCAGAACAGATCGTTCATCGTCAGCGTGAGTGGAAGCAGCGAAATAAAGTCACGGCTGGCTTTGCTCTCGATCAGCGTGGCCGTAACTACCTTATCTTCGACTTTTAGTCTGATTTTCATACATGCTTTAGTTGGCGAGTTCGGCGGCCCGCTGTTGGTCGTGCTGTTATCCGCGCCACAACCCGCGTCAACGAGCGCGAGCGCGAAAGCGAAGGCCAAAAAGCTGCGTCTCATCGCAGTCTTTCTCCTCTCAGCGTGCGGTGTATCCGCCATCGACAACAAGGGCGTGGCCGATCACGAAGCTTGCACCAGGGCTGCAAAGCCAAAGAACGGCAGCGGCGATCTCCTCCGGCCGACCAAGTCGGCCAATTGGCATGTCTCTCATGATCTCCTTCATGGCGTCTGGTTCCTTAGCCAACATCTCCGCAACCATCGGCGTATTGATCGTCCCCGGGCACATCGCGTTAATACAAATTCCTCTGGAGGCATATTCGAGCGCAGCGCTTTTCGTCAGCCCGATCACTCCGTGCTTGGATGCGTGGTAGGCGGCGCGGCCCGCGATGCCTATCAGACCGCCAATCGAAGAGTTGTTGACGATGGCGCCGCTTCCTTGCTCGCGCATTTGGCGCAGCTCGTATTTCATGCAATTCCAAACGCCGCGCAGATTGATCCCGTTCACGCGCTCGAATTCCTCGCCGCTGACATCAGCCATTTCCATGGCAGGAGACTGTATGCCGGCGTTGTTGAACGCTGCATCGAGACGACCAAAGGTGGATACAGTCTGTGCCACCATTGCTGCCACTTCGGCCTCGTCCGCGACATTGCAACGAATGCCGATCGCTTTATGGCCGGCGGCGACGAGTTCTTCTGCCGCAGAACGCACCGCATTCTCATTAACATCGGCAAGAGCCACTGCGGCTCCCGCTTCCGCGAAAGCTTTGGCGGTCACCAGCCCCATGCCAGATGCAGCGCCAGTAACGAGTGCGACTTTGTTTTGAAACGATAAGTTCATATCGAATTCCTCACTTGCGGTATTGCTGATCGCTGACCTTTTCCATCCACTCGACGACCTTGCCATCGAGCGCTTCTTGAATGGCGATGTGGGTCATGGCCGTTGCCGGCGAAGCGCCATGCCAGTGCTTCAATCCTGGCGGGAACCAGACCACGTCGCCGGGACGAATTTCCTCGATGAGGCCACCCTCGCGTTGCGCCCAACCGCAACCGCTTGTGACAATGAGCGTCTGACCGAGCGGATGCGTGTGCCACGCAGTGCGCGCGCCAGGCTCGAACGTGACGCTCGCACCGGCGGCCCGTGCTGGAGCGTTTGCCTGAAACAGCGGATCGATGCGCACCGCGCCGGTGAACCAATCAGCCGGGCCTTTGGTGGACGCCTGTGAACCATTTCTTTTGATTTCCATATCTCCTATTTGTTAAATGCCTCGGCGATGATGTTGTGTGCCCGGGCGTCCAGACATTTCGGGCGTTCGATGCTGGGTTCGCCATTCCCCAGGTGAAGTGCCTTCCCATACGTGAAATGCGCGAAAGAATGAGTTCGCGTCCTCATAGCCCAGCAAGTAGGCGGTTTCGTTCAATTCGACGGCGCTTTGTTTCAGGTAGTGGTGCGCAAGATCGCGGCGCGTTTCTTCCACCTGTTGCTGAAACGTAATCCCCGCATCGGTAAGCCGACGCTGGAGTGTGCGCACGCTCAGATGGAGATCTTTTGCAACGTTCTGAAGCGTTGGCCGTCTCCCTGCCAATGAGTGCCTCAGCGTCTGCTTCACCTGCTCCCCTATGTCGGAGCTGGCGTTGCGTGCCCGGACTTCAGCGTCCAGTTGAGCGCCAACTATTTTAAGTAATTCTTCATTGTGGGTGGTGAATGGCCGGTCCAAGTCGCTGGATCGAAAGACCAGTACGTTGCGCTCGGCCTTAAATCGAACTCGACTCCCGAAGTGAGCTTCTAACAGTTCGCGGTATCGGACGGGACGTGTGAGTTCAACTCGTAGCGGTTTAATGTTCCCATCCGTGCCTCTGTGGCCGATGGAAAAAATCCAGGACAGGCATATATCGACCAACACATCAGGTTCTCCTTCAGCTTGTATAAACGCGAATTCCACGGATGTTTCGTCGCGGACAGTGCGAATGCGGATTTCCTCCGGGCAGGTGAGCTGTTTGTAGAAGGCGATGCGTTGCACGGCATCGCGGAAGGACCGGCTGCAAACGGCCGCGATGGCAGCCGGGTCGTACCGCTCCAACCGCGCTTCCGATCCCAACTTCAGGCCAATCGCGGGATCACCGCTGGTCTCCCCGACGGCGCGCCAAAGCGCGAAGAGTTCAGCAGTCGTGACGTAGATTTTTTCTTGCTGGAAGAACCCTGCCGGTAATCCGGCGCGTCGCAGCACTGCCGGCAACGATATGCTATGCTCTTGCAGCCGCTGTGCCCAAAGATTGGATACCTTAAATTGATTGCTCATGATTTTAGTGAAGCCATGTCGATGACAAACCGATAGCGCACGTCCTGCTTAAGCAACCGATCCCACGCCTCGTTGATCTTTTGCATCGGGATGAGTTCGATATCTGAAACGATTCCGTGCGCGGCGCAGAAATCCAGCATCTCCTGCGTTTCGGCTATCCCGCCGATGGCCGAGCCGGCGAAATTGCGCCGCGGCAGCAGCAGATTAAACGCGGTCACAGGCAGGGGATGCTCTGGAGCGCCCACGAGCGTGAGCGTGCCGTCCAGTTTCAACAAGCTCAGATAAGCATTGATATCGTGCTGAGCCGAGACCGCGTCGAGGATGAAGTTGAAGCTCCCTTGGTGCTTCTTCATCGCGTCAGCATCTTTGGACACCACCACCTCATGGGCGCCAAGTCGCAGACCATCGACGATTTTGTTGGGAGAGGTTGTGAACAGAACCACGTGGGTGCCGAAGGCACGGGCAAATTTCACCCCCATGTGACCCAACCCGCCCAGCCCAACGATGCCGACCTTTTGGCCCGGACCCACCTTCCAATGACGCAACGGCGAGTAGGTCGTGATGCCGGCGCACAGAAGTGGAGCGGTGGCGGCCAAATCCAGTCCTGCCGGCACTCGCAAGACGAAGGCCTCGTCCACGACGATATTGGTCGAATATCCCCCGTATGTGTGCCCGCCCAAATGCTTGTCCTCACTGTTATAGGTGAAGGTGGGAAAGGACAGGCAATACTGCTCGAACCCCGCCTGGCAGTTTGGACAGGTGCGGCACGAATCCACCATGCACCCCACCGCACTCAGGTCGCCGGGCTTGAACTTGGTAACGCGGGAGCCGACGCGGGTGACGCGGCCGACAATTTCATGGCCCGGCACGCAGGGATAAATCGTGTTGTGCCATTCACTCCGCGCCTGGTGCAGGTCCGAGTGACAAACCCCGCAGTATAAAATTTCGATTTCGACATCCAGGGGGCCGGGCCCACGGCGCGGGATTTTAAGCGGAACCAGGGCAGAGGTTGCGCTCTGCGCTGCATAAGCTTGGACTTTGGTCGTGTTCATGGCCCGAAAATACTTCAGTCTAAAAACCTGTCACTAGCAGAAGACGCCAATCTACTTGCCAAACACGCCACGATCGTTGGAGAAAGTGCATTCATCTTCAGAACGCGAAACAGTCGCAGCCCAAACCAAAGAATCCGGCGTAGCGATTGCGCGCGGCGTCCGCGGCGGCAAACAGATGATGCAGTGCGTGAGCGCAGCCGTGTTGATGACACCCGTCGTTGTGTCGATGTTGTTGCATCGGCACGCCGGCGCGCGCGGCCTTGCGCACGTCCAGTGGCGCGCCGTACCCGCCGAAAACTTTCACCGGCGACCAATCGGGCAGCACTGGAATCGGCGGGGGCGCGTGCGGACCGAATTCCTCTGTTGCATGAACAATCTTGCCGCCCATAACGGTGAGCACGGATTCGATGTCTTTGATTTTTTCTTCCAAGATGGAGAAGTAATCGTCTGTGAGCGCAACGAAATCCGCCATCTGGCCGGCAGCAATCGTCCCCTTTTTTTCGCTCTCGCTCGAAAACCAACTGCTGCCTTGCGAGTAAAGGCGCAGGGCTTCTTCACGACTGAGGCGGTTTTTGTCAGAATACATCGAAACGCCCCCGACGGTTTTTCCGGTGACCAACCAGTAGAGCGAAACCCATGGATTGTAACTCGCCACGCGAGTTGCATCCGTGCCTGCGCCGACGGGAATGCCAAGCTCCAGCATCTTCCGCACAGGCGGGGTGCGCTCGGCGGCCTGTTTGCCGTAGCGGTCCATAAAGTATTCGCCCTGATAGGCCATGCGATGTTGAATCGCGATACCGCCGCCCAGCGCCTTCACGCGTTCGAGGTTGCGGTCGGAAATCGTCTCGCAATGATCGAAGAACCAGTTCAGTCCCTTGAACGAAACGTCGCGGTTCACCTCCTCGAATACATTCAGGAAGCGGGTGATGCTTTCATCGACGACCTTTGAAGTCAATTTCCTTTGTGTCCGGCCCGCGCAGATACTCCTCGGCGTCGTCCACGCCAACGATGCGGCCATCTTTAACCGCGAGGTTCGTTGCTTCGGGACGTTTCGGATCGAGCGTGGTGATGCGGCCGTTGTGAAGAATCAGGTCGGCTTGAGTGGATGAGTTCATAGATCGCATGGGTTGGAAACGGAATACCGGGCAGCAACGCTAATTGCCCCGAAGGGGCCACGGCTTTCAGCGCAGGGTTGGAGCGAAGCGACTACAGGTGAACCGATACTGACACCGAAAAGATTGGCTCGGCTTCCGAACTCCTGAACGCGATCTTCGACGGGGGGGAATCCAAACTCGTCGGTCGCAATGCCCCGGCGTGAACAACGCCATCGCCTCGATGCTCGCCATTCGGGGACGGACCGCGGGTTTTGCGACCCGCAGTAGCTTCGCCAGGGCGGGCCGCGTTGGATAATCCGAAAGGGCACTGACAAACCGCACGTGCTGCGGCTCTCAGAGCCGCGCTCCTCTCTGCCAACCGATTCAGCCACGCCGATCCGCGGGCCAACGGCCGCCGCTCACATCGGCCTTTCCCGAAGGCTCAAACTGAAAAAGCCTTCCGCGATTCAGTCCATCGCGTTGATTGCCAGGGCGAATTGAGGAAGACCCAGATCAGCCAGGAGCAGTCCTTTCTCCGGTTTCTGGTTCACAGCGACCATGGTGGGTGACTCGACTCGCCGAACCAGATTTGTAAACCGCGTCGCACGTTCGGCGACCACCCGGGAAATGCGCCTTTGCTGGTACCCGACACGTTGGAATTGTCCCGGCGCATTCCAGAGCACATAGATGTCGAAAGCCGCTGGCGCATGGCCAGTGTGGCGACGGTATGCGTCAACCCGCACCGCGAGAACTTGTTCGGCGATACGCCATGCCTCATTCTTGTCCCAGAATCTTGAGGAGGATGAATACGCTCGCCAGATGTTTTTCTTGATCTGATAGCGACTCACTTCGCCGGCGTAGCCTACCGCATGGTCATCGTCCCCGCTTTCAATGGCTCCCAGCGCGTCCCTGATCGAGAGCGCATTGCATTGAGGCATCAGAAGAGCCGCACACCAGAGGGCTACCAGGCAAATGACGTTGCCCAATCCCCCGCCTGCACACACGCGTAAACCAATGGTCTTTCGCGATCTTATGTTTTTCTCACTCATCTGCTGCATGTCTCTTGCACATCACGTTCCAGCCCAGCCTGCAAATGGTCCCGGCGGACAACCCATTGGAGCGCAGGACAATCGAAGCCAGGCGAAATTACTCCTCCAATATCCGGTCTCAGCCTGATCCAGCAAGTGCATCACATTCGCATTTCCCTGCAACGAAAGGGGAGTCATCGCAGGAATGAAGTGAAAATGGGCTGAATGGACGAATTCCTGTGATACAATCCGAACGATGCCGGTGCCGCAAATCACCTGCTGCGCGACGCGGCGATATGTCGAAGGGTCTGCGCGCCGGATGGCTTCGGCGACGA
This sequence comes from Verrucomicrobiota bacterium, assembly GCA_003218515.1. Classification (GTDB taxonomy): domain Bacteria; phylum Verrucomicrobiota; class Verrucomicrobiia; order Limisphaerales; family AV2; genus AV2. The sequence goes on from QHNT01000139.1 coordinate 6,284, forward strand.
ACGCCAAACTCGCGCCGGGGGGATCCGGGACGGTGGCGACATAATTCAGCGTCGGATGCGCGATTGGATTTTTGTTTCCCTTTTCCACAGCGATTTCTACTATGCGATCTCTTATGGCCAGAAAGCGATTTCGAATCAGAGACCATAAGCTATGCCACTGACCCATACCAGAGAACTGTTTGCCAAAGCACTGAAAGGCAAATACGCGATTGGCGCCTTCAACGTCAACAACATGGAGCTGCTCCAGGCCATTGTGGAAGCGTGCGAAGAGGAGAAAGCGCCGGTGATGCTTCAGATTTCCAAGGGCGCACGGCAATACGCAAATCCGGTTTATTTAAAAAAACTCATTGAGGCGGCTGTGAGTCTTTCCAATATTCCGATTGCGGTTCATCTGGATCACGGGGATTCGTTTGAACTTTGCAAGGAATGCATCGACGAAGGCTTTACGAGTGTCATGATTGATGGCAGCCACCTGGCAAGCGAGGAAAATGTCGCCGTCTGCAAGAAGGTCGTCGAATACGCCCACAAACACGACTGTGTGGTGGAGGGGGAACTTGGAATGTTGGTGGGCGCCCAGCACGATGAAGGAGAGGAGGGCGGGGGCTACTCGAAAGGCGGAGTTTACACTCACCCTGACGAAGCGGTTGAATTTGTTAAGGCGACGGATGTGGACTCTCTGGCGGTCGCCATCGGCAACTCTCATGGCGCCTATAAATTCAAGGGCGACCAGCGCCTTAATCTGGACCGATTGAAGGCGATTAAGAAGGCGCTAATGGACGCGGAGTTGGGTGATTACCCCCTCGTTCTCCACGGCGCATCCAGCGTTCCGGAAGATCTCGTTCAGGAAATCAATAAATACGGAGGCAAACTCGGCGAGGACACAGCCGGAGTGCCTGAAGCGGATATTGAAGTTGCCCGACGGGTCGGTTGCACAAAGGTCAACATTGACACGGACCTTCGACTGGCTATGACCGCTGCCGTTCGCAAGGCGATGTGGGAGTCTCCGAAGGAGTTCGATCCACGCAAGTACCTGGCCCCTGCGCGCAATCGAGTCAAAGAACTCGTTCGCCACAAAGTTCGAAATGTTCTCTGCTCCGCCGGTCACGCCTTTGATTAAATCGATGGAGTGATCTTTTGGGACGCGGGCATGGAGGATTTTTCGGCGCGTGTTTCCTGCGGCTGTCGCCGCTGCGGTCCGGCGGATTCGTCCGGTATTTCGACGCGTTTGATGAAGGAGCGGACGGCCATCAGGAAGACCGCCACGATCACCAGCACGGCGATAAACACCGCCAGGTCTCCGAAACTGATTCCGGGGCTCGGCATGATCAATCTCCTGGAATGCGATTCAGTGCTAAACGAACCATCCCTTCAGCGAATCGTCAAACGATTTGGTCCGCGTCCGTGAGCGGAAGGCCGGCAGAAATTAGAGAGATCCATTTTTCACCAGCTAATTTCGGGTAGTGGTACGACGAACGAGGACTCACCCTCACCCTGTCCCTCTCCCCTCGGAGGGGAGAGGGTGGCCGGAGGCCGGGTGAGGGTGGTTCATGGGAAGGAGGAACCTCCAAAATTTGGACGCGCATCGGGGCCATGAACCAGATCGGCACCCCTCTCCCTGCCCTCTCCCCGCAAGGCGGGGAGAGGGTGGCCGCAGGCCGGGAGAGGGGTGGTTCATGGGAAGCCTCGCCACAAAGCCGTACCATTACCGAATTTCGTAATTGCTTGACCATTGTTTCAACACTAACCATTTTCGCCGCGTGTCAAATAAGTTCTTGTGTCTTGTCCTGACGGTAGTTTTGGCGGGCTCGGGCCTGGCTGCCGAGCCGGAGCGTTCGGTCATCCAGATCATGACGTTCAGCCAGCAGCCGGTCTGGGACGCACCGTGGAGGTTTGACCCGGTCCGCCGCAGCAGCGGTTCTGGCTTCGTCATCAAGGGCAAGCGCATCATGACCAACGCGCACGTCGTGAGCTGGGCCAAGCAAATCCTCGTGCACCGCTACCAGGACCCGCGGCCGTACCTCGCGCGCGTCAAATTCATCGCGCACGACTGTGACCTCGCGCTGCTCGAAGTGGAGGATGAGAGTTTCTTTAGCGGACTTGAGCCGCTCAAATTCGGCGATCTGCCCAAGGTTCGTTCGACGGTGGTGACGCACGGCTATCCGGCGGGCGGCGAACAAATCTCCTACACGCGCGGGGTGGTGTCGCGCATTGAGTTGCAGAATTACGTGCACAGCGGCAACCGCGCGTTTCTCACCGTGCAAACCGACGCCGCAATCAATCCCGGCAACAGCGGCGGGCCGGTCGTGCAGGACGACCTGGTGGTGGGCGTTGCGTTCCAGGGCATGCCGGGTCTGGAGAACACCGGCTTCTTCATCCCGCCGCCGGTGATTCACCATTTTCTCAAAGATATTGAGGATGGCCGCTATGGCGGTTTCCCGATGGCCGGCATCCGCGTGGTGCCGCTGCAGAATCCGGCTTACCGTCGCTATCTCAGACTGCCGGACAATGACCTGGGCGCGCGGGTGGACAGTCTGCTGCCGATCGTGGCGACGGAGAAACTGATTCAACTGGACGACGTATTGCTGCGCGTCGGCAAATACGAGGTCGCCAGCGACGGAACGGTGTTGTACGAAGGGAACCGTGTCTCTGCGTCGGCGGCGTTTCAAACGGCCCAGCGCGGCGAAATCCTGCCGCTGAAAGTCTGGAGGCAGGGAAAGGAGACGGACATTTCGTTGCCGATGAACGTCTATGAAGGGGATCGTTCCGTGGGGAACCAGTACGATGTGTTGCCGCGCTATTTTGTTTATGCCGGACTGGTGTTCACGCCGCTCAGCCTGGATTATATGAAGACCTTGGGCCAGGGCTGGCGCGACGTCGCCAACGCCGAGCTGATTTACGAATTGTACTATCGGCGCAGCGAGGCGCCGGACAGCACGCGAACAGAGCCGGTTGTGCTCGCTTCGACGCTGGCCCATTCGGTCAACGCCAATTTCAAAATTTCCAACCATGCCCTGGTGGACAAAATCAACGGTGTTCGCATCGACAAGCTCGAAGACGTCGTGCGCGCGTTTGAATCCACCACCAACACGCATCATGTCATCGAATTCGTCCCCAATCACGCCTTTGAAACTTTGAACCGGGCCGACGCGGAAGCCGCCCAGGTGGAAGTCTTGAAGACCTACGGCGTGCCCAAAGACCGACGGCTATGAACGTTCGATTTATCCATTGCTTCGCAGTTCTTCTGCTGTTTGGCTCCGGGCCCGGCTTTGGCAGCGAGGCCGCGAAGAAGACGCCGGGCGATTGGGAGCGCGAACTGGTCAGCGTCGAGGTCCATCGCAAGCAGTATGATTATTTCCAGCCCTGGACCAAGCGCGTCCGGACGGTCGTCAAAACCGGACTGGTCATCGGTCCCAGGGAGATTTTGACCACCGCCGACGAATTGGACGACCGCACGCTCGTACGCCTGCAGAAGGGCGGACGGGGCACGTGGTGGAATGCGGAGGTCAAGTGGGCGGATTATCCCGCCAACATCGCCGTCATCACCAGCGCGGACGAGAAATTCTGGGCCGGACTCAAACCCGCGGCGCTGGCGGACCCGATCAGGAAAGACGAAGACATCCAGATCATCCGCTGGCGCGCGGGTAATCTGGAGGTGCGCAAGGCCGAATTCAGCCGGTTCAACGTGAGCCATCCGAACATGAGCGATGCCGTGCACGTGCAACTGGAGCTGAGTTCGGAGATCGACGGAATCGGCTGGGCGGAGCCGGCCATCGCCGGGAACAAGGTGATCGGTCTGGTCTTTTCGCAGTCGGGGAACCAGTTGCAGGCCTTGCCTTCGCCGTTCGTCCGCTCGATTTTGGACGCGCAGAAGAAGGGTCGTTACAAGGGCCTCGGCTATTTTGATTTCACCTGGCAGCCGGCTGAAAACCCGGAGACGCTCGAGTATCTGAAGCTCGAAGGCGACAAGCGGGGTGTCGTGGTGATTGACGTGGCGGCCAAGCCGGGGTCCGAATCCGCGGTCAAGCCCCGGGACATTCTGCTGCAGGTGGATGGATTCGACATCGACACGCAGGGCGACTACGTGGACCCCCATTATGGCCATCTGCTGCTGGAAAACCTCTCCACGCGGGGAAAATGGGCGGGCGACTCGGTGCGGCTGAAAATCTGGCGCGAGGGCCGGGCGCAGGACGTGGATTACCGGTTGCCGAAGGCGGAAAACGCCGCGCGGCTGGTGCCGGAAGCGCCCTTCGACCAGGAGCCGGAATACGTGATCGCTGGAGGCCTGGTGTTTCAGCCGCTGACGAAAAATTACCTGCGCAGTTGGGGACAGGACTGGGAACGGCGCGCGCCGTTTCGTCTCGCGTATTTTCGCAATCAGGACCCCACGCCCGAGCGGTCCGCCATCGTGATCCTCTCCCAGGTCCTGCCGGACATGTACAACCTGGGCTATCAGGAATCGCGCCAGCTTGTTGTCGAAAAAGTCAACGGGCAGAAGGTCAATTATCTTTCCGACCTCCAGCGGGCCCTCAAAAAGCCCCTCAGTGGATTTCACCTCTTCGAATTCATGAAAGGCGACACTTTGCAGCGCATGGTGCTCGATGCGGGGGCACTCGATGCGGCCACCAAACGAGTGCTCGGTCGCTACGGAATTGACAAGGAGCAGGTCATTCTCCTCTCAGCGAAATGACGGCCGTTGCTGCCCCTCCCTTCGGGGCAGCGAATCCCGAGCGACCACATCGGGACAGGCAAGCCCCGAAGGGGCGAAAGATAGTAACCCAGGCAAGCGAAGCGCCGCC
>QHNT01000140.1 GCA_003218515.1 Verrucomicrobiota bacterium
AGCTTTGATCAAGGCGTTACTGCTCGGATCACCTTGACGGCTGTAGTAACCGATAAAAATTTGGGTCCCGACAGGATTTATGACTACTGACGGATTCCACTGGTCGGTTGCGGTGCCGTCGTTGTTCAACTTCCGAACCCCGGTCCAGTTCAGCGAACCATCGCCCTGGGGCACTCCTTCGTTTATGAAGATGTCGCCGCGGTCTGTGCTGGAACCGGGAAAGGGCAGATCGGCATACACCAGATAAATCCGTCCATTTATTGGATTCACCGCCACTCGAGGAAAGGCGTTGGACACAAAGTAGTCATCCGCTGCGGCTGAATTCGAGCGCTTCGGATTTCCACTGGCGCCCCCATTGACAGAGTAGAGGAGTGTGCTGTCGGGGTGCGCAGAGATTGTGAGGGGACCATTCCAGCCGCCATCGACTATCCGCCGCCAGGAATACTTGAGACTGACCTGGTTCGTCGAGTTGACGAAGGTGTTGACGATGTAAAAGACGTAAACGGTGCCGTCCGGTCCGATGCAAAGATCTGCCCCATGACTGTTTGCTTCAAAGCCGGCCACATCAATCCATGTCACTCCGGAATTAGCGGAACGTGCAACGGTTACGCCTCTAGTGCCGTTCAGCGACGCTGTGCCAACTGCATACAAGTTTCCAGACGTACTCAGTCCCGAGAAATTATTTACCGCGATCATCGGTTTGTCGGCGGTGGTCACAACGGAAGGCACGGCGGTGTTGATCAATGTGAAGCTTTGGCCGTTATCGGTCGATTTCCACAAGCGGAACCCGCCCCAGGTTGAACTTTCACGAGAAGGGTTGGTCAACAGGTAAATCGTCCCGTTGCCGGTATCGCGCGCCATCACTGGATCGCCGGCGTCGCCTTGAGTCGTATTGGCCGGAGTAGTCGGCGGGATCGCGCCATTGTCCGAAAAGCTCGCGCCGCCATCGGTCGAAACAGCCCAGCCTGTGGAACGAGCGGATACGATCCCCGGAAAGTTCACCGAACCCAACGTGTAAGGCTCCATAAGCATTTCGTTGTTGTTCGGTGATGTCTTTGGTCTCGGGGAAACCCCAACTGACTTTCTCCGAGGATGTGCGTATCGCTATCATTCTAGTGGGCGTTTGTCAAACGGCACCTTACGAGAAAGTCAAACCTGCCAAATTCAGATTGCCTCCCCTTGTCTGCCGCGACTGACTCACCGCCTGTTTGGTGCCAAATCCCACGGCGCGATCGCCGCCAGGCTGGTGTCCGTCATTTTCTCGTGGGGCGCCAACAACGTCGGCGTGGCATATCTGATGATTGGCTGGCTGGCGATGTTGCTGATTGTCACCAGCGTCGCCTTGAGGCAGATTGTCTGGCAAAGATTTTCTGCGCGCGCCGGCTGTCGCTCGAATGAGATTCGTAGCCACCGACGTAAGGAGGTGGCCGGAACGACGCTGGGAAATATCCGCTACGGAAAGCGCAGATGAAATAAACTATGGACGTGAAAAATTTGGACGAAGCACCCGCCTTCATGACGAAGGACGGCTCGGAAATCCGTGAACTGCTGGCGCATCGCAATTCGGCCATTCGCAACCAAAGCCTGGCTGAGGCGCGCGTGCCGGTGGGCGGCAGCACGCTGGAGCACTATCACGTGAAGACCGAAGAGATTTATTTCATCACAGCGGGCACAGGCCGGATGCGGATTGAGAACGAAACACGCGACGTGAAGCTCGGAGACGCGATTGCGATCCCGCCTGGCCAGAAGCACAAACTTTGGAACACGGGAAAGGAAACGTTGAAATTGCTCTGTTGCTGCTCGCCACCGTACGATCATAGCGATACGGTGCTTACAGAAACATGAAGTCGTCAGTGATCAGTTGTTTGTCGTCAGTTGTTGAAGAGTCAACGACAACGGACTACGGACGACGCACAACAAACAAGCCGCAAGATGTATCAACCCCAAAAAGTCCGCCTGTTCATCAAACCATTCTGCGGCTGGTGCGCGCAGGCGATGGATTGGCTCGATCAGCACGGCATCAAGTATGAAATTTTGGATGTCATCGCCGACGAGAAAGCTTACAAAGAGATGTATCGGCTCTCCGGCCAGACAACCGCGCCGGTGATTGACGTGGATGGCAAAATCCTGGCGGACTTCGGGGCGGGCGAGCTGGCCGCGTTTTGGAAAGGCTTGAACCACGAATAGACACGAATCAACACGAATAATCCGGATCCAACAAGATTTTCGGGCTGAACGCGAATCAACGAATGTCATTCGTGTTGATTCGTGTCCATTCGTGGTTAAACAACCAAATGGAAGTTGCTGAAATCACTTTGAAACAGCGCCCGCGCCTGCCGGAATGGCTGCGCGTCAGGCTGCCGACTTCGGACACCTTCGCACGCACACGGGCGTTGCTGGACGAGCTGAAGCTCCATACCGTTTGCGAAAGCGCGAAGTGCCCGAACCATTGGGAATGCTGGAGCAAAGGAACGGCGACGTTCATGATCGCCGGCGACCGTTGCACGCGCGCCTGCCGCTTCTGCGCGGTCGCCACCGCCAAACCGTTCGCGCTCGAAGCCGACGAGCCGGCGCGCGTCGCCGAAGCGACTCGCCGGATGGGGCTCAACCATGTTGTGATCACGGCGGTGGCGCGCGACGATTTGCCTGATGGCGGCGCGGAACATTTTCGCCGCACGATCGAAGCCGTGCGCGCGTTGAACCACGGCATCGTCATCGAAGTGCTCGTGCCTGACTTCAACGACCGCGACGAGTCCATCGATACCGTGCTGTCGGCAAATCCGCAGGTCTTCAATCACAACCTGGAAACAGTGCGCCGCCTCACGCCGTCCGTTCGCCATCGCGCGACCTACGACCGTTCGCTCGGCGTGCTGCGCAAGGTGAAGGCGAAGCGAGGCGACAGCGTTTACACCAAGTCCGGTCTGATGCTTGGTCTGGGAGAGGCGGAAGAGGAATTGTTTCAGGCGATGGAAGATTTGCGCCGCGTCGGCTGTGACATTCTCACACTGGGCCAATACCTGCAGCCGACCCCGAAGCATTTGCCGGTCGTCGAGTTTGTTCCGCCCGGAAAGTTTGCCGAATACAAACAAGTCGCCGAAAGAATGTGCTTCGTGCACGTGGCGAGCGGGCCGCTGGTGCGCAGTTCGTATCACGCGGATGAATTCGCACTACCACCGGCGGGTCCTACGCCGTGGTGATGCGGATGATGGAGGTTTGAGCAAGGTGGGAGGCTCGCAGCCCGGCAAAGGGGTCGATCCTAAACATTGACACAGGGCTTGGCAGTAAGTGGTGTAGGCGCATGGCACGCAAGCTGCGCCTCAGCAAAGGTGGTGGGATCGCGCTTACAACCTTTTGTTGCATATGCAACAAAAGGTTGTCGGTCAATCAAATCGTTGCCGCCTGCTTGTATTCGGGCACGAACACTTCCGCTTTGGGTTTCATCGCGCGCAGTGTTTCCCCGAAAGCCATTGCCTGCGATTCCTCGCCGTGGACAACGAAGATTTTCTTGATGTCGCCGGTTAGAGCGTCGACGTAGCGGCGCAATTCATTTTTGTCCGCGTGGCCCGAAAAGGCGTCGAGCGAGGCGATGCGCGCGCGGACTTCGTGCGGTTCGCCGAAGATGCTGACGGGGTTCTGGCCGGAAAGAATCTGCGCCCCCAGGGTGCGCTCGGCGCAATAGCCGATGAACAAAACCAGGTCCTCCGGGTTGCCGATGTGGTTTTTCAAATGATGCCGGATGCGGCCGGCTTCGCACATGCCCGAGGCGCTGATGATGATCGCCGGTTCTTTCAGGTCGTTCAGCTTCATCGAATGCGCGACTTCACGGATGTACGTCAGATTTTCCATGCCAAATGGATTTTCCTTTTCGCGGAGAAATCTGGAGATGGCATCGTTGAAACATTCCGGGTGCAGGCGATAGACCTCGGTGGCGTTCACGCTGAGCGGGCTGTCAACAAAGATGGGCACTTTAGACAGCTTGCTGTCGCAGGTGAGCTGATGGAGCGTGTAAACAATCTGTTGCGTGCGGCCGACGGAAAACGCGGGGATGATGACTTTGCCTTTTTTGTCGAGCGTGTCGCGCACGAGCCGGCCGACCTCTTCGTTGGCGCTCTGCTTGGCTGAATGTTCCCGGTCGCCGTACGTGCTTTCGATTTGCAGGTAGTCAACCTGCTCAACGCGCTCCGGATCGCGCAAGATGTCGTCGTTACCGCGGCCGATGTCGCCGCTGAACAGAAAGCGGTACGTGCGACCGGCTTCGCGAACGTCGAGGACAACCTGCGCGGAACCAAGGATGTGCCCGGCATCGCGAAAAGTAACGGTGACACCATCGATGACCGGGAAGGGACGGTCGTAATTGATGGACACGAACTGGCGAACCGCCCTTTCTGCATCCGCGGCAGAATAAAGCGGCTCGACCGGCGGCTGGCCTTTCTTCGCCCGTTTTTTGGAGACAAACTCGGCGTCGGCGCGTTGAATTTCGGCGGAGTCTTCGAGCATAATCGCGGCGAGGTCGCGCGTGGCGAACGTGCAGTAAATGTTTCCGGTGTAGCCCTGGCGACAGAGGTTTGGCAGATTGCCGCAGTGGTCGATGTGCGCATGGCTGAGGACGACGGCATCGAGCTGCTTCGGATCGAACGGGAAATTGCGATTACGCTCGACGGATTCGTCACGTTTGCCCTGGAAGAGCCCGCATTCGAAGAGGAGGCGTTGCTGATTGATTTCGAGCAAAAAGAGGGAGCCGGTTGTGGTGCGGGTGGCGCCGAAGAAGTGGATTTGCATGGAGTTAGGATGATGCGCCGAATTCGAAGTTCAAAGTTCAAAGTTTGGTGTCGCGCACGTTTTGGGTTTCGGTTATTGAAATGTCCAGCCTGTAACCATCGGTGACCGTTCAGGGTCATCAGGCTATGTGGTTTCGCAGTTATGGAACAAACTATGGCTGAGGCCGGCCTCGACATGGCCGCCTGCCTGGAACGCGTGCGCCAACGAGACGAGGATGCGGCGCGGGCGCTGGTGCGCGAGCTTTATCCGCTGGTCATGAAAATTGTGCGCTCGCATTTACCGCGGCGGACGGACGAAGAAGACCTGGCCCAGGTGGTGTTTGGCAAAATCTTCGCGCACGTTGACCAGTACTCCGGCAGCGTCCCGTTCGAGCATTGGGTTTCGCGCGTGGCGGTGAACACCTGCCTCAACGCGCTGCGCGCCGAGAAATGCCGGCCCGAGTTGCGTTGGGGCGATTTGAAGGAAGACGAGGCGGAAATGATGGAGAAAGTGGTGGCCACGGCGAAAGGGCCCGACCCGTCTGCACAATTGGTCGCGCGCGAACTGGCGCACAAGATGCTGGGGACGTTGTTGCCCAAAGACCGCCTGATACTGACGATGCTGGATTTGGAAGAGCGTTCGGTGGAGGAAGTCAGAGAACGGACCGGCTGGAGCGCGTCGCTCATCAAAGTTCGCGCGTTCCGCGCGCGGATGAAGTTGCGCAAGCAGTTTGCCAAAATGATGGAGGAATAACGATGAAACCCGATTTCTGGAAACGTCTGGCAGAAACGGCACGGCGGGCACCGGCAGGACCGCCGGCCGAAATGCCGTTTGGTTTTGACACCCGTGTCATTGCCGGTTGGCGCGGGCGGCAGCAGCCGGAAGAAGCGTTGCCGTGGACGTTGTTGTTGCGAGGGGCGTTGGTGTGCGCCGGCCTTATCCTGCTGCTGAGTGTGGCCATGAATTATCAAGCATTGAAGGAACGTGAGCCCGGCTCGGTGGCCATCGCTGACTCCGCGATTCGAATGAGCATGTTGCCATGAGTCATTTGACCAAAAACAAGATCATCGTGTATCTGGCCGCGATTTTCCTCGTCGGCGGCGTGACCGGCGCTGTGTTAGGCTGGACCGGCGCCAAAGAAAGATGGTGGCACCCGCCGGATGGCAAGACGATCTGCGACCATGTCCGCCATCGCCTCCAATCCGAGCTCAATCTGAGGCCGGACCAGGTGCGGGAAATCAACCCGATTCTCGAGAAACGCGCGAAGGAGATGGATGCCATTCATTCGCGGACGATCAAAGAAATCGAAGAGATCGTTCGCAGCTCGAACGAAAGGATTGTCAAGGTGCTCGACTCTGCCCAGCGAATGAAATTCGAGGAGATGGAAAAGAAACGGCAGGAGTCCATGCGCAATCGATTCAAGCCGCCGCAGGATGCTCTCAGGGCGCCCGACGGCGCGCCGAAACCGCGGGCGAACGGCTCTTAATGCAAAGACATTTCGCTCGTTCCAGTTTCGGCTTAGGGTTTTTCAACGCACGGATGTAACCAATGGCAGGAAAAAAAAGGTCGGGCTGGTTGAAATGGCTGCTGATCGGCGTGATCCTCGCGGGCATAGCCGTTGGCGCAGTCGCTTACATGACACGTCCGAAAGATGCGGCGTTCGATTTCAAAACCGCGGCGATCACCAAAGGCGAAATCACCCAGGTGGTGACGGCCAACGGCAATTTGACGCCGGTTATCGACGTCCAGGTCGGCAGCCAGGTTTCCGGCATTATCACCAATATCCTGGTGGATTTTAATTCTCGGGTGAAACTGGGCGACGTCCTCGCTCAGATCGACGCATCGACCTATGAGTTTGCGCTGAATCAAAACAAAGCTGATTTGGCCAATGCGCAGGCGGCTTTGGAACTGGCGCAAATTAACGCCAAACGGGCCGAGGAGCTTTACAAGAACGCGCTGGTTTCGAAATCGGACTACGACACAACAATCGCCGCGCTCCATCAGGCGGAAGCGACGGTCACGACGAGACAGGCCCAGGTGGAGAAAGCAAAAGTGGATCTGCAGCGCTGTACGATCTATTCGCCCATCAACGGGATTGTCATCGACCGGGCAGTCACGGTCGGGCAGACCGTGGCGGCGAGTTTCAACACGCCCAAGCTTTTCGAGATCGCCAACGACCTCAGCAAAATGGAGATCGATGCCATGGTCTCGGAGGCCGACGTCGGCGGCGTCGAGGAAGGACATCCGGTGACGTTCACAGTGGATGCGTTTCCCACCCGCCAGTTTCACGGCGCCATCAGGCAGGTGCGATACGCGCCGACAACGAATCAGAACGTCGTTACGTACACGGCCGTCGTGGGAGTGAATAACGACGACTTGAAGCTTCGTCCCGGCATGACCGCGAACGCGTCGATCATCACCGCTCAGCATCGCGACGCGCTCAAGATTCCGAACGCCGCGTTACGTTTCCGCCCGCCGGACAATGCGATTCTAAAGCCGCCGACCAACTCGCCTCCAGCGAGAGGAGGTTCAACTGGTGACGCGACGAACGCCGTGGCGTCCGCAGGTTTGTCCGGCGATCCTCCCACGCCCCCTTGGGTGGCGGAAGGGCGCCAACCCAATGGCTTTGAAGAAGTTCGTAAATGGATGAACAGTCTCACGCCAGAGCAACGCGAAGCCGCGCGGCGCCAGTTCCGCGAGCGCGGGGGCGGTGGTCGTGGGCCGGGCGGGGATGGCAGCTCCGGCGGCGGGCGGGGTTTCCGCGAGTCGAGTGAGACAGTCAGCCGGCAGGAAGGTCCAGTAACACGCACGATTTACGTGCTGGCGAAAACCAAATCGCCGACGGGCAAAGAGATTGAGATGGCCAAACCGGTGACCGTCAAGGTGGGGATCACGGACGGCAGCTACACCGAAGTCATCGAGGGTTTGAAGGAAGGCGACGAGATCATCGCTGGTGTGAACCTGCCTGTAGCTGCCACGGCGAGCGCGCAAGGGCCGCAAGGCAGCAGTCCCTTTGGCCGCGGCGGGTTTCGCGGGCGTTAAGGCGGTTTGTTTGGTGACTATGCAACAACCTGTTATCAAGCTGGAGAACTTCTCCAAGACATATCACACCGGCGAGGTGGAGGTGCACGCCGTGCGGAATGTCTCGCTGGAAGTTCAGCCGGGTGAATTTGTCGCCATCATGGGCGCAAGCGGCTCCGGCAAATCCACGATGATGAACACGATCGGCTGTCTGGACCGCCCGACTTCGGGGCGTTATCTGCTGGACGGCGTGGACGTTGGCGAGCTGAGCCGCGACGAGTTGGCGGACTTGCGCAACCAGAAAATCGGTTTCGTCTTCCAGGGGTTCAACCTGCTGGCGCGCACGTCGGCGTTTGAAAACGTCGAACTGCCCATGCTTTATTCGCGTCCGGGAATCCGCGGCCGCGAGCAACAGGAGCGGGCGGAGAAAGCGCTCGATCTGGTTGGCCTCGGCGACCGCCTCGATCATCATCCCAGCCAGCTCTCGGGCGGCCAGCAGCAGCGCGTCGCCATTGCGCGTGCGCTGGTCAATCAACCCAAGCTTCTGCTCGCTGATGAGCCGACCGGGAACCTCGACACCCACACGAGCATTGAGATCATGGGCATCTTCCAGGATCTCAACCGCCGCGGATTCAACTCGCGCCATGATTCTTCTCAAGACATTCAAAATCGCCGCGCGCGCGTTGCGCCGGAACACGCTCCGCACGTTGCTGACGATGCTTGGAATTATTTTTGGCGTCGGCGCTGTGATTGCCATGGTCAGCCTCGGCAACGGCGCCCGGGCGCAGTTGGAAGCCAGCATCTCCGCACTCGGCCAGAACGTGGTGACCGTTTTCTCGGGAGCCATGTCGCGTGGAGGCTTTCGAGGGGGATTTGGCTCCGCCGGGACGTTGACCGTCGAGGACTACGAAGCGATCCGCCGGGAGGTTCCAGGCGTCAACGGCGCGAGCCCGGAGGTGCGGAACTTCGCGCAATTGGCGGCCGGCAACCAGAACATCAATTCCGAGATCAGGGGTGTGGGAGCGGAGTATCTCGATATTCGTTCCTGGCCGTGCTCCCTGGGCGAAAATTTCATCGAATCAGACGTCCGCAACGGACATAAGGTCGCTTTGATTGGGAAGACCACTGCGGAAATTTTATTCGCTGACGAGGAACCTGTCGGGCAAATCGTCCGCGTGAAAAACGCTCCCTTCCGAATCGTCGGCCTGCTTGCTTCCAAGGGCTCGGACATGTGGGGCCGCGACCAGGATGACGTTCTGCTGGTGCCCTACACGAGCGCCATGAGACGACTGACCGGTGACACCACATTCCGCTCCCTGATGCTTCAGGCCGCCAGCGCACAAATCCTGACGACGTTGACAAACCAGGTGACCGATCTCCTTCGGCAGCGCCATAGAATCATGGGGGGCAGGGAGGATGATTTTACGGTGCGCACGCAGCAGGAAACCCTCGAACTTTTCGACGCGCAGGCCCGGACGACGCGGGAACTTCTCTTTTATGTGGCCTTGATTTCGCTCATCGTCGGGGGGATCGGGGTGATGAATATCATGCTCGTGAGTGTGACCGAACGGACTCGCGAAATCGGCGTTCGCCTTGCGGTCGGCGCGCGCAGCCGGGACATCCTGTTGCAGTTCCTCACTGAAGCCGTCACTCTCAGTATAGCAGGGGGAGCACTCGGAATCTTTTTCGGCGTGGCCTGTTCGCGGCTCGTGACAAAACAGTTGGGCTGGGCGACGCTGACCTCGGCTGGCTCGATCATTCTGGCCTTCGGGGTGAGCGCGGGTATCGGCATCTTCTTCGGCTTCTACCCCTCACTCAAGGCATCTCGGCTCGATCCCATCGACGCGCTGCGTTACGAGTGATTCTCCGCTTCGCGCGTTTTAGAATTCGCGATAGGTAATGCGCGCTTTGCCGAGGTCGTAGGGAGACATTTCGACTTTGACTTTGTCCCCCACGCTGATGCGGATGAAATTCTTTCGCATTTTGTCTGAAATATGGGCCAATACCTCATGCCCATTTGGCAGGGCCACCCGGAACATCGTACCGGGCAATACTTGAGTCACGGTGCCGGACAGTTCAATTGGTTCTTCCTTCGCCACGCGCCTTATTCCTGACTAGAAACTGCCTCGCCGTCAATCGCTGATGGTGCAGCCAAATCTCGCAATTGGAACAACATCGGCAAGCGCAAAGCACGGTGGCATCGCCCGCTCCCCGCGCCACAAGCAATCAAAGGGACGGTCGGGACAAGGCTCATCTTTTCGAGTTGAACGCCAGATGCATCGGACGCGAAATAGTTTCGTGACCTGGGCAGGACGCGTCGCAAAAACTAATTGGACAAGCCGCAGGGCCGCTCGGTAGAGTCCGCTCGACGTTGATGAAGAACAATGCGTTCACGGCAGTGTTGGCGGGGGTATTGGTTGTGGCCGCCTTTGCGGCAGCGCTGCTGGTGGCGCGTGTTTTTTTCGGGACCCGCCAGTTGCGAGATCTTCAGCCGACGCTGATGGAGGTCAATAACCGGTTAAACTTCGCCCAGGCGCTGCTCAACGACACGCTCGAGTACAGCAGACGCAACCCCGCCATCGATTCGCTCCTCGTATCCTTGAATTTCAAAACCAATTCCGCGGCGCCAGCCAGGCCGAAACCCGACGGCAGATGAGCCTATGAATGAACCGGAAAATGCCGGCGTAGCGGCTCGAACGATGCCCGGCGTGGATGAACCTGCCTCGTGGCAGGCGTTGCATGAAGAGCTTCGCCGTTTGCGGTCGTTGCTCAACACCACTTTGCTGGCCATGCTCCTGTTGAGCGTAGCCGTCAACGCTTTTCTGTTCTATCAGGACCGCGCGGTGCAGACGCAATTGAATGAGGCGAGGAGGATGGTGCACGAATTTCAAACGGTCAAATGGCCGCTCGTGAACAAGCTTGTCACCAACCTTCAATCCTTCGCTCAGGTCCATTCCGACCTCAATCCGATCCTGGAGAGGTACGGCATCAAACCCACCACCCCCGGCCAGGCTTCACCGCCAGCGCCCGCTTCCCTGCCGTCGGCCGGCAGGACGGGGAAATAGTTTCCCGGCCGGAGGAGTTGACTGCAACCCGGACCAACCTTCACACGCTCAGTTTCGTTCCGCATTGGGCGCAGTAATTGGCCTGCGGCGGGCAATCCTTTCCGCAGACCGGACAACCCAGATGCGCTTGCTTGTGTCGCCGGTGGATGACCAGGTTTCGGATGTACGGAATCCACGTGAACGCATACGCGAAGACGACGACATAATGCCGGTCGTAGAATACCGCGTATGACAGCAAGAGCAGCGAACCGGCAAGGCTCAACCACCAGAATAAAGCCGGCACGACGACCTGTTTCTTTTTTTCAGTTGCGTACCATTGAACCAGAAATCGCGAAGAGAACACGGCATTGCCTGACCAGCCGACAATGTTCCAGAAGATAGTCCAAAAAGTCCAGTCAGTGCCGAGAAACTTCCCTTCGTGCCACAGCAAGTTGGTGAGCCAATCCATAGTCGCGGGCGAGATTAAGCCGCAACAACGCGAGACGAAAAGCCGGAAGTATGAATTTCAGGGGCCGCCATGAGATCGGCGAAGCGCGTAAGACTGCGTGGAATGGAGTCAGGCTTCTCCCGGTTCGACCGCTTTATTACTCGTTCAAAAGCTTCTCCACTTTATCCGCCAGCTCTTCCCGCCCATTCATGTCACGGAGCACGCCCTTTTTGTCAATCAGCCACATGGCGGGAATGCCGGTGATGCCGAATTCGCGACCGAATTTGTTTTCCCAGCCCTTGCCGTCGAAGTATTGCGGCCAGGTCATTTTTTCCTTCGCGACAAACTTTTCCAAAGCCTCTTCGTCCTGGTCGAAGCTGACGCCGACGATTTCAAAGCCCATTGGATGGAGTTTTTCGTAGGCGGCCTTGACGTTGGGCACCTCGGCCACGCACGGTGCACACCAGGTGGCCCAAAAATCAACCAGCACCACTTTGCCGTTCAGTTTCGCCAGGTCCACTTCCCGTCCGTCCAACGCCGTGTATTTCAAAGCCACCGGCTTGCCCAGCGCGTCCAGTTTCTTCAACAACCCTTTGGCTGCGTTCTTGACGTCGTCGGGCGCCGCCGCGTCGTCCACGATTTCGTGCGCGATTTTGCGGGCCTGGTCGCCCTCGCTGTTGGACGCAACCTGAAGCAGCATCCCGTAAACCTCCGGTCGTTCCGGGAACTCCTTTAGCAGCGAGCGCGCGCCTTTTTCCATTTCGGCGCTAACTGCGGCGATGCCTTCGGACTGCTTCTTCATCGCCGCGCGTTGCACCGATCGCGCGCGGAGTTCAAATCGCTCGTCTTCATTGAGGCCGGGGTCTTTGGCGCGTTCGGCTTCCAATGCCGCGAGCCTGGGCTCGATATCGGTGCTGCCGAGTCGCGCCGCGATGCCGGCCATTTCATATTCTTTTTTGCGCGCTTCCGCGGCTTTGGGATGATTCGGGAAACGGGTGTAAAAATCCTTCGCTCTGTCTGCGGCTTCGGCGGCCAGCCTGCCTTGTCGCTGCTGAAATTTTTCGATTTCTTCGGCCGAAGGACGATTGGTTTGCCATTCCGCAGGCGGCGTCGGCGGGCGCAGGGCCTTTTGCACGGTCTTCCAGGCCGCCTCGGCGTCCTCCGTTGCCGTTTCCGCCGCGTATGTTTTGACCGGCGTCCCGACGGCGATGGCGGCGGCCAGAAGGAGCATCAGCAGGTTCGATTTCATGATCGAGATGGCGACTGCAGCCGACGAACGCGCCCAGGCGCCGCGGCTACTCCGCCAGGAGTTTTTGCACTTTGGCTTCGAGATCTTCGCCCGCATCGAGGTGGCGCAGCACGCCCTTCTTGTCCACCAGCCACATGGTGGGGATGGATTCGATGCCGAACCGCACACCCAATCGGTTCTCCCAGCCTTTCCCGTCGAAATATTGGGGCCAGGAAATTTTCTCTTTCAGCACAAAACTCTGAAGCGCGATCCTCTGCTGATCGAAGCTGATGCCGACGATCTCGAATCCCTTCGGACGAAGCTTGTCGTAAACGGCTTTCACGTGCGGCAGTTCGTGGACGCATGGCGCGCACCAGGTCGCCCAAAAATCAATCAGGACCACCTTGCCGCGCAAGTATCCCAGGTCCACCTGCCGCCCGTCCACGGCGGCAAACTTGATCGCGAGTGGTTTGCCTACCAGGCCGGCTCCCGCCGCTCTTTCTGCCGGCGCGCCGAGGACCTGAGCAGTCATTGAGACAACAGCGGCAACCATCCAGAATGCGAGCAGGCGCCGCATCCAAAAAGTTCGCAAGGGTGTTTTCATGTTTGGCCGGGATGAATCTGGTCTTTATTCTTCCGGCTTGACTGTAAGCTTTATTGGCAGGGCTGCAAGTTTTTCCAGCAGCAGTTGCAAGCGCCGCGGGTTGGCCGGTTGATCGACGTCCGCCTCGCGCGCGATGCTGGCGGGTTGGGCCAGGGCAATTTGGAGGGCGGCCATCAGCGTGGCTGCCTCGCCTGGCGAGAGTTCGAGTTTCATCTTCTCTTCCTGCTCAATACGCATCGCTTTGCGCGCAAGTTCCAACAAAAGCGCGCACGGTTCAAGACAAGGAATGAGACTTTTCTCTTCGGCCGCGTCAGAGGCCAAACCGTTCACCGTCCAGAGCCGCCGTTTCAAACAATAATTTCTGTGGCAGCAGGCGCGCGTTAGCTGCGCAGCCAGGGCATCGCTCAACAGCGCCGTGATGCGATACATGCCGGTCTGGCGGTTCGTGAACGCGCGGTAATTGGTGGCGGGCGGTTCGGGCGACTGCGCCGCGAACCAATCGGCAATCGCACCCGGATAAAGCCGGTTCAACGCCGATTCCAGTTCGGCTTCGTCAGCGGCCGTGGAACGCCAGCCGTTTTGCAGGTTGGGTTCAGACTTAAGCGGACGAAACGCGCCTCTCGCGGTGAATTGCGCCAGCCCGCGCAACTCCGCCAGCTTCAACTCGCGCAGTTCTTCCGGCGCGCGGTCGCGGTCGGCAACGTGCCTCAATTCAAACGTCGCTCCTGCCCGGCGAATCAACACCTGCGCCAACGGCAATTCGTCGCCGATTTGTGCGACAAAAGCTTTCAATGCTGGATTGGCGATCGCAGACACGCGCGGGAGAGTAACCGATCCTGGCGGTTTGGAAAACGAAACCTTCTCATTGGGGGCGCGGTTTTGGCAATCTCACTGTGACCGTGGCGCCGCGTCCCGGCTCTGCCTGGATGGTGAAGCTGCCGTTGTACAATTCTGTCAGTCGTTTTGAGATGCACAAACCCAGGCCCGAACCGTGTCGCGTGAGCAATGCTTCGTCCAGGGTTATCGGGGCAACAGCGTTGACGATCTGGTCCGGCGTCAGGCCGCAACCGTGATCGCTGATCGACAGGGCGACCTGTTCCGCGTCCGGCGCAGTCATCACATGAACGGCGCTGCCGGGATGCGAGAACCTGAATGCGTTGTCCACCAGTTCTTGCGCGATTTTTTTGAGATGCTCCACGGAAATGGCCACGAGCGCATCTTCAAACTTCAAAGCGAGGTCAGCGGAGCGCTCGGACAAAATCGCCGTGCCTCTGGCTACCGGTTCTACCACAGCCCGGATGCCGGTTTGGTGCTCCAGCAGGCCGGCCAGCCGCTGCCGGTCGCAGGCCAGTCGTTCGATCTCCGCATACAGCAGGCAATTCTCAATCCGCTTGCGCACGTTTTCCGCCGCCTGATGGGCCCGGCCTGCCATGTCGCTGATGTCCTTCGATGACATTGGCTGGCGTGAAGTGCGGAGCAACCCGGTGATTTTGAGGACCTGGTTCAGTGGCTGGAGCAGCCCGGGCGCGGAATTTGTGTCAGCAATTGCTGGCGATTCATCGCGCCGGTCCTCCGCGCCCGGCCCCTGGCTGCTCATGGCCTCACGTATCGTGGAGAGGAGTTTTTCGGGATCGAACGGCTTGGCCAGGAAACCATCGGCACCCCGCTCGGTTCCGGGCGGGGTGCCGGCGCTGGCCAGGAAACCCGACATCAGAACAAAAGGGATGGACGCGATCTTCGGATCACGGCGCAAGGCATAAAGGGCAAGATGACCCCCTACACCCGCCATGTTCACATCACAGAGAACCAGATCCGGCAAATGAGTCCTGGCCAGGTGCACGCCCGTTGCGCCGGTGGCCGCCTCAAGCACCTCAAACCCGTTCTTTTCCAGAGTCGCGGTCAGGGTGCGCCGGAGGGTTTCATCGTCGTCGATGACCAGAATCTTTGGCATACTGCGCTTGTCACCGCCAGAACTACGTGAATCGTGCCGCATCCCGGGACGCGCCGTAATAGGTGGAATGAGCACGCGCGCGCGGTTGGCCCAACCGACCGTCCGATTTCCTATCGCGCACCGTCCACCTGCCACGCTGAATCCTGCTTCAAATACAGTGTCTGCGACGGGAACGCAAAGTTGATGCCTTCTTTGTCAAACCGTTCCTTCACCGCCAGGTTCATCTCCTGCAAACCGGCCAGATATTCCTTGTTGTCTGTCGAGTTCCACCAATGGACGACCTGAATGTTCAACGCGGAATCGGCGAATTTGTTGAAGCCGATGAGGCAATCGAATGTTTTCGGGTGTTCTTTGTAAACCTCCTGCAGAATCTGCAACGCGCGTTTCACCTTTTCAGCCGGCGTGTCGTAAGTGATGCCGATGTTCATCACGGTTTTGATGTTGGGCCGGCGCGTAACGTTGGTAATGGTGGAGTTGCCCATCGTTTTGTTCGGCACGGTGATGAGGTGTCCGTCCAGGTTGCGCACACGCGTGCTGCGCAAGCCGATCGTTTCGACTGTGCCGTCAACCGAATCGAGTTGGATGCGATCGCCGATGCGGAACGGTTTGTCCATGAAGATCGCTACGGCGCCGAAGAGGTTGGCCACCGTGTCCTGCGCCGCCAGACCGAGCGCGAGGCCGCCGACGGACAGACCGGCAATCGCCGCGGTGATGTCGAAGCCGAGGTTCTGCGAGGTCACGAGCACGGCCACGACCACGACGAACACGTTGAGGCTTTTGCGGATGATGGGGAAAAGCTGTTCGTCGAACGAGCGGTCGGTGTCGGTCACCGAGCGTTGTCGCCAGTAACCCATCAACAGGTCGATCAGCTTGAGAACGGCGTAAGTGACGGTCGCGGCGATGATGACTTTCAGGCCCTTGTCCAGAATCTTTTTGATCACTTCCGGCCAGTCGAACATTTCGAGGCCGATGTTGAGGAAGACCACGAACGCGATGATCTTGATCGGCCCGTTGAGCAGGCCGAGCAGCAGGTCGGTGAGCTGCTTCCTGGAAGTCCACTTCTTCAGCCAGACGCGGGTGAGGAAATCGAGGAACTTGGAGACGTAAAACGCGAGGAAGATGTAGATGAACGACGCGAGGTATTTCCAGAGCGGCTCGCCGAAAGCCGTGACGGTGTTCAGCACCTCGAGCTTGTCCAGGCCGAAGGTCAGGTGACCGTGGTAGTTCTTTGATCCGCTCTTTTCTCCCTTGCCCGGCGCAGAGGCAGCCGCTTTGTTCGGGGTCGGCGTGGAAATTGGCGGGTTCGTTTGCGCGCTGGCCCGGACAGACCACAGCAGCAGCGCCGCCAATGCCAAAGCGGAACCGCGGAAAATCAAATCAAACTTTCGCTTCATCTCGTGTCCAATAAAAGAAGCCGGGGCCAGCGATGACAAGTTTAATCCAGCCGGTGTCATGTCGAGGGGCGCTTGGTACCACCAGCCTGTCGAGTCCGCTCTGCAAGATTTCCGAAGACCCTTCACCCGTCCCTCTCCCCATTCGATGGGGAGAGGCTGGCCTTCAGGTCGGGTGCGGGGAATACGTGAGTCAGATCAGCTTGGTGGCGCTGTCGATTTGCGGTGCATGTCGAACGATCTTTAAAACGCGACGAGAGAAAGTTATGGCCAAACATCGAGGCAAGCCTTCCTTTGCTCGCGAGCCAAGCCAAACGGTGAAAAATTTTGTGAATGCGGAGCGGTTGTTCCTTCGTCAGACAACCGATGCCTCAGCCTGCGCAAAAATTCCTTTGGTTGTTTTGTCTCGCGTTCACGGGGTTTTTGGCAGGCCGGGCCGAGGACGCGCAGAAGGTCACTTTCCACGTTCAACTCATTCGGGGAGCAGACTCGGACAAACCGGATGACCCGAGTTGGAAGGCCATCGGGCCGAAATTGAACAAAAATCTGCGTACGGTATTCCGCTGGACGAATTACTGGGAAGTGAAACGCGAGTCGGCGACGCTTGCGAAGGGCAAGGTGGCCAAGCTCCGGCTGACGCCCGAACGCACCGTGGAAATCAAATTGCTCGACCCGCCCAATACGCAAATCCGTTTGTTTCACAACGGCGGATTGACGCGCTGCTCCCACCAGCCTATCCGCCAACACATGACCATCCTCGGCGGCGATTCCAAGAGCGGAGACCCCTGGTTCGTCGTCGTCCGCAGGGACAAACCACTGGATGCGGATTGAATAATCCTTCACAAAAAACCGGGGCCATGCTTGCATCAATTCGTGACCCATCCCGCACAGGGCAGACCCGGCCGTGCACGTGGAGTGTGCGCTGAGGGTTTTTTTCCCGGTCCGGGCGGCGACAACCTGACGTGTCCTTCCAGGAGGCTCTGATCATGATACCAGTGAAGATTCTCTGCGGCTGTGGACAGAAGTACGCCTTCGACATCGAACCTGCTGAGGGCCGTATGCCGGCGCCGGTGCAATGCCCGGTTTGCGGCGCCGACGGCACTGCTGCTGCCGATTCCATTATCGCCCAGGCGCTCGCCGTTGAGGGCGCGGCGCCCGGAGTTGCCCGGTTGAGGGCGACGCCCGCGCTGGCAGCCGTCGCGCCGCCTGCGCCCGCGCCGCCGTCCCCCGCCGCCGCGGCGCGCGCGGCGGCCCGGCCTCAGCAGGAATGGGGACCGGGTGGCCAAGGGGACACCTGGAAATGGTGGTATTACATTCTGGCTGGGGTATGCCTCGGCGGCTACGACATTTGGCGGACGGTCGAAACGGGAAGAATCAAGTATCTCGGCGGTCTGTTCCTTGCCGTGTTCCTTGTCGCAATCGGCGTCTGGGACTTTCAGCGCAAGCGCAAGAAACGGGCGGGAAACTGAGGTTGAAATTTTGTCTTCGCGCGGGGGCAGAAATCGAGGACCCAAGCTTGCCTGCTGGCGTCACCCTCCCGCGACAATCTTGACGATTTCCAGGCGGTCGCCGGAGTGGAGCTGTCGCCTGGAAAATTCCGACGGCGCAACCGCCTCGCCGTTGTGTTCCACCACGACGCTGCGCGGCAACAACCCTTGCGCAACCAGAAACTCCTCGATGGAGGAGGGGAGATTGGCTGTGACCTGATGGCCGTTGGCGGTGATTGTCTCTTGAGAAAGCATTACTTCTTTGAGAATTTCATAAGTGTTTCTTTGGCATCTTGTTCTCCGTTGGCCGCAGCTTTCTTCAACCAACAGAGCGCAAGCCGTCTGTTCTTTTTAATGCCTTCCCCGTCCCGGTAACACAGCCCCAGACAGTACTGGGCATAGGGGTCATTTTTCGAGGCCAGCCGATAATGGTTCAGCGCTTTTTTGAGGTTCTGCTTAACACCAGCCCCGTCGTGGAAACAAATGCCAACGTATGTGGTGGCTTCGGCGTCTCCGTAGCAGGCAGCTTTCCAAAACCATTCAAAGGCGCGTCGCAGATTTGTTCGCACCCCTCGACCCCACCAGTACGAATGGCCGATCCAGAACATCGAGCGAACATGGTTCCGCGCTGCAGCCTTCCGAAACCATTTCAGTGATTCCTGATAATTTCTTCTAACCCCGTCTCCGGCGCCGTACGAGAGGCCGAGGTTGGATAGTGCATTTACTTGCCCTTGAGCCGCGGCCTTGCGATACCAATGAACTGCCTTCGCCCTGTCGCGTTTGATGTGTTCGCCGTAAAACAATTGATACCCGAGGCTTACCTGCGCGTTTGGCTCTCCTCGTTTGGCAGCCAACGAGAGAAGTTTGATTCCCAGATTCAGATTCCGCCGGACACCATGACCGTCTCGATAGCACTCCCCAAGTAAATTTTGCGCTTCCACGTTTCCCATTTCTGCGGCACTACGATACCAATTCACCTCGCGGCGGAAATTTTTAGGAGTTTCAAAACCGAAACTTTGCGCGAGTTCGAGAGCGGCGACAGAATCAGTTTTGGCTTTCGCCTGTAAACGTTTTCTTCTTTGAAGCGTCTTATTCATTGCACCCAACTACGCCGTAAACGCCACTCGTTTCGCTTTATCATTTTCCATCTTGCCTACACCGCAGCACCAACCGTGAACGCCGAACATCGAAGTTCGCAGTCGGCGGAAATTGGACGTTCGATGTTCGATGTTGAGCGTTCGATGTTTTTGTTTTCACGCCGTCAGCGCCGCATCCCAATCCTTCCAGACCGGTTCGTACCCGAGACGGCGGATGCGTTCGGCGACTTCCCGCGGCGAGCGTTCGTCGGCGATGTCGAATTGCCCGGTCGCGTGCGTCGCGAGATTCTGGTGGGGCGAGGCTGCCGACGAGCCGGCTCGCGCCCGAGCGGAATCAAACCGTCGCGCAGCTTCGCCGGCTCGCGGGTGGAAAGCACGAGGCCGGCATCGGGAAACATCAGACGGAAGGCGCAGACCAGTTGCACCAGCTCGCGGTCGGTCATGCGCGTGAGCGGCTCGAATTCACCGGCGCACGGGCGCAGTCTCGGCAGCGAGATCGTGAGCTGCGCCTTCCAGCAATTGCGCAGCAGATAATCCGCGTGTGCGGCGACGGCGAGCGCTTCGAGGCGCCAATCCGCTAGGCCGAACAGCGCGCCGATGCCGAGTCGTCGGAAGCCGGCGGCGTAAGCGCGCTCCGGTGTTTCCATTCGCCACTCAAAATTGCGCTTCGGTCCGGCGGCGTGCATTTCGGCATACACCGCGCGGTCGTAAGTTTCCTGATAAACCACCAGTCCGTCCGCGCCGGCGAGGACAATCGGGTGATAATCCCCGGTTTCCATGGGCCCGACTTCGAGTGAGACGCTGGGAATTTCGTCGTGCAACGCGCGGACGCAATCGGCCAGGTATTCCTTCGACACGAACTTCGGATGTTCGCCGGCGACGAGCAGGATGTTGCGAAAGCCATGTGCCTTGAGCGCGCGCGCTTCGCGCAGAACTTCATCCACTGTGAGCGTCACGCGAAGGATGGGGTTGTCGCGCGAGAAGCCGCAATATCTGCAGTTGTTGATGCACTCGTTGGAAACGTACAGCGGCGCGAAGAGTCGAATGACTTTGCCGAACCGTTGTTGCGTGAGCGCCTGCGAACGGCGGCCAAGCGGCTCCAACAATTCGCCGGCGGCCGGTGAAATCAATTCCGCGAAGCAGGCCGGCGTGA
Organism: Verrucomicrobiota bacterium; assembly: GCA_003218515.1. GTDB lineage: Bacteria > Verrucomicrobiota > Verrucomicrobiia > Limisphaerales > AV2 > AV2. The sequence continues at coordinate 20,183 of QHNT01000140.1, forward strand.
GCCGCGATTTGGCCAACGCCTCGCGAACATCGGCCGTCGTGGCGGACAAAGAACGTTTCAGCAAAGCCTCCAACGGCAGCGCGTTGAACTCCGCGACAAAACTCATGGAATTACCGTATCAGAAGCGGTGGCGCCGGCAAGGGGCGAACCGCGGGTCTTTCGACAAGTGACGTTGGATTCCGTTGCGCGAAGAGACGAAGCGCCGGATTTGGCTCAGGCTCGGAGGGCAGCGAATGAGACGGAGAAGAGATCAAACGCCAGGTGCGCCAGCACCACCGGCATTATCCTTCGTGTGAAGCTGAAGTAGAGCGCGAAGACGGAAAACATGGCGGCATCGGCCGCTGCGAGAGGGACGCCTTGATACAAATGATACAGGGTCTGCAGCAGCACGCTTGTGGCGATCGAAATCGCGGCGCTGCCGGTCAAAAGCCTCAACTCGGTCATTAAATAGGCGCGCACAATCAGCTCTTCGAAGAAAGGGTTGACGACCGCGAAGACCAATCCTGCCGGAATGACTCCTTTGCTCGAAATTTTGCTTGCGATGTCCGGAGTTGCAAGTGTTTGTCCCGTGAATGCGTAGTGGCTGTAATAAATCATCACGAAGCAACCGTAATAGGCGATGTAGCCGCCAATCGTCAGGGCCAGGGACCGCGGAACATCGCGCCAGACAAATCCGAATCCGATTTCACCAAACCTACGTCCCTGTCTGAACAGAACGTAAACCAGGACGCTTATCGCGAGCAGTTCGTTGATCAAAGCATACATCATTTGACCCGAGGTCGAAGTCTGGAGAGGCTCGCCGAAGAAGTAATACAAGGAACCGAAAACGGGTCCGGCAAAGGCAACGCTGGTGACGAGCGCCAGTTCCAGGACGCGAAGTCTGGTTGACGGATCTTTGAATCCCATGCGCTTTGTGGGGTGACGGTGTCAGACTATACCAACGCAAAGAAGACGCAACCGGGAAGACCGCAGGTTTTGACTTTGCCAACTGCTTCCTCTAACTTCGCCCGCGCCATGAACGTTCTCCACCACACTGACAAAGCGTTTGCCGGCAAACTGCGCGCGTTGACGACGCAAAGCAGCCTGTTTGACCCGGTGATCGAGGAGCGGACGCGGGTCATTCTTCAGGACGTTTACACCCGCGGCGACGCGGCATTGCTCGAACTGGCGGAGCGGTTTGACGGCGCGAAGTTGTCCGCACACCAATTGGCGGTAACCAAGGTGGAGTTGCTCGCCGCCTCGCTGCGCGCCGATAAACCTCTGCGGGCGGCGGTCGAGACCACGCGCAACAACGTCGAGTTCTTCAGCCGCAAATCACTGCGCAAAAACTGGTCGGCGAAAAACGCGCAGGGGGCAAAGGTCGGCGAGAAATTCGATCCGTTTCAACGCGTCGGCGTTTACATCCCGGGCGGCACTGCGCCGCTGGTTTCGACCGCGCTGATGACGGTGACGCTGGCGAAGGTCGCGGGCTGTCTGGAAATCGTCGTTTGCACGCCGTGCGGCAAGGAAGGCGGCATTAATCCCGCTTTGCTATACGCGGCGCGGGCGGCGGGCGCGACGGAGATTTATCGCGCGGGCGGCGCACAGGCAATCGCGGCGATGACTTATGGGACGGCGACCATTCGGCATGTGCAAAAGATTTTTGGCCCGGGCAACGCCTACGTGGTGGCGGCGAAACGGTTGCTCTTTGGCCACGTGGCGATTGATCTTCTGCCTGGCCCGAGCGAAGTGCTGGTGCTGGCGGACGACACGGCGACGGCAAAGTTCGTCGCCGCCGATTTGCTGGCGCAAGCCGAGCATGGCTCGGGTTACGAGCGGGTCTGGCTGGTGACGACTTCCGGTCCGCTGCTGCGAGAGGTGGAGCGGGAAATAGAGCGGCAGTTGCCGAAACTGTCGCGGCGCGAATTCATCGCGAAAGCACTCGCGAACAACGGGTGGCTGATTCATGTGAAAACGCTGGAGCAGGGGATCGACCTGGTGAACCAGCTCGCGCCGGAACATTGCGAGATCATGACGCGCGGCGCGGCGAGAGTCGCGCAACGGATCGTGACGGCGGGCGCGATTTTTCTTGGACCGTATTCGCCGACGGTGTTGGGTGATTACGTCGCCGGTCCGAGCCACGAACTGCCGACCGGCGGCGCGGGCGTGTCGTTCGCCGGCCTGACCGCGGACCAGTTTCAACGCCGCACCAGCGTGGTGGAATACAATCGCGCCGCGCTCAAGAAATCGCTGGCGACAGTGAAGAAGTTCGCCGAGGTCGAGGGATTGGATGCGCATGGGAGATCGGCGGAAATAAGATTCTAAATTTTCAGAATGAAAAGTCTCACGAAGCGCAAAATAATTCCGGCAACAATATGCGTACTGATTTTTTTTGCGCTCGCTGAATTAGCAATGGTGAATAAAAGCGCCAAGGGAATGGCTCGCCGGGACGCTTTGGAACTGGGTATTAATCATCTTGCAGGAACTATAGAACTTTACCGAGAGGACAATAGCAAGTATCCGTCTTCGCTAGAGGAACTGCTCTTGGGTATAAGGCCAGAATTGAAAGCCGACATAGAACGATACCGAGTATTAAACAATCGATTTGGTGATAAGTATGAATATCATCCCCTGACGAATGGGTTTGTAATTACTGTTGCTGCACCAGATCGGTGGTTTCGGAAGGGCGAAAGAGTAGAAAGGAAGTACAAAATTGGGGAGGCTTTGAAGTAAGCGCATTGGCGGAATTCATCCGCGAGCCGTTGTCGCTGCATGAAGCGGCGCGTCGGTAGCCTCGCCCCACCTGCACATGGCTCACCAGCAGCCTCGCCGACATAAATGCTGCACTTTCCTTGTCAAAGCCTCCCTGCCTCGGCTAAACTGTTAGCATGAAATTAAAGCTGACCGCCGTTTACCGCCGCTTCCCTGAAGGTTACGCCGCGTTTGTCGAGGAGTTGCCCGGCGCCAACACGCAGGGCGCCACTCTGGAAGAAGCGCGGGCTAATCTGGCGGAGGCCGTCGTGATGGTGCTGGAAGCCAATCGCGAGCTGGCTGAGGAAGAGTTGCGCGGTCAGGAGGTCATCCGCGAGCCGCTGTCGCTGGGCGCGGCATGAAGCGGCGGGAGCTCATCCGCCATCTGGAACGTCACGGCTGCGAGTTCCTTCGTGAAGGTGGCAACCACACGATCTACGTAAATCGCGCGAAGAGGAAGGTTTCGGCAGTCCCACCTCGTCGCGAAACCATTGAGTTCACCGCCCGGAAGATTTGCAAGGATTTGGAGGTTTCACCGCCCTGAGACGCGCCAGTCCGCTCACTATGCCAAGGACAATTCCGCATTCCGCGCTCCGCACTCCGCGTTCGTTGGTTCGCCCGCTCGTCCGCGCATTGCACGCCTATGTCCCCGGCGAACAGCCGAAGATCAAAGGGTTGGTCAAACTCAACACGAACGAGAATCCCTATCCGCCGTCGCCCAAAGTGTTGCAGGCGGTAAGAGCGGCGGTGGACGGGCGATTGCGGCTTTATCCGAATCCAACCGCTCAGCCACTGCGCGAAAAGCTGGCGAAGTTTCACGGGTGCAAGCCGGAGAACATCGTTGTCGGCAACGGCTCGGATGAATTGCTGGCGCTGGCGACGCGGGTGTTTGTGGAAACGCGGAATGCGGAACGCGGAGTGCGGAATGACTCGCGGGCGGTGGTTCAGTATTTCACGCCCAGTTACTCACTCTATCCGGTGCTGGCGGCAATTCACGGCGCGCGCGCGAATGCTGTTCCGCTCGAATCGAATTTCGGAATTCCCGCGGTCGCTGAACTGCGCCGGGCAAAGAAATGGAATTTTCGCGCGGCGCTCACGTTCATCACCACCCCGAACGCGCCGGGCGGTCGCGGTTACTCGACGGCGGAACTCGAGGCGCTCTGCCGGGCGCAACGCGGCGTCATGATTCTGGATGAAGCCTACGTGGACTTCGCGGAGGAGAACGCGCTGAAGCTGGCGTTGAAAAATCCGCACGTCATCGTTTCGCGGACGTTCTCGAAGGCTTACTCGCTCTGTTTCCAGCGCGTCGGCTACTTTGTCGGTCACCCCGAGCTCATCGCCGCGCTCGATAAAGTCCGCGACAGTTACAACGTCAACGGCCTTGGTCAGGTTGTCGCGCTGGCGACGCTCGATGATCTCGCTTA
>QHNT01000141.1 GCA_003218515.1 Verrucomicrobiota bacterium
TAAACGGCGTTTTGTTTGTCAACGCCAAATCGGTCACCACCGTTGGATTGCCCCTGATCCTCGGTGATATAGACGCCGTCTGGGTTTACGGTCCTTATACCAACGCACCGGGAAACAACTTCATGGTCTTTGACAATTACCGCGTCACGGCAGCGGTGACGGCGCCGCTGCCGTTCCAACTCGAAGGCTTCGGGGTGGGTGCAAACGGCGATTTTTCACTGCGACTCACGGGCGAACCCGGTCGTCATTACGCCATCGACGCAACTACTGACTTTGTGGACTGGTACGCTCTGAAGACCAACAGCGTGGGCACAGACGGCACTTTTGATTTTGTGGACACGACGGCGGCCAATTACAGCCTTAGCCTCTATCGCGCTCGCCTGGTGCAGTAAGAAGACAAAATTACCACGGAGGCCGGCATGAAAAAGGCGACGACCATTGGCGAGTATTTGATTGAGCGACTTTACGCGCACGGGGTGAGGCACGTCTTCGGCATTCCCGGCGATTACGTTCTCGGCTTCTATGAGCAACTCCTGCAGAGCCCGATTCGCATCGTCAACACCTGCGATGAGCAAGGCGCCGGGTTCGCCGCGGACGCGTATGCGCGCGTGCGCGGACTGGGCGCCGTTTGCATCACTTACTGCGTCGGCGGACTGAAGGTGGCCAACAGCACGGCTGAGGCGTTTGCCGAAAAGTCACCGGTCGTCGTCATCAGCGGCGCGCCGGGAATGAAGGAGCGCGAAAAGAATCCTCTGCTGCACCACAAAGTCCGCGAGTTCGACACGCAGAAGAAGGTCTTCGAGCAGCTCACTGTCGCCTCCACGGTCTTGAGCGATCCGCAGACTGCGTTTCAGGAGATCGACCGGGTGCTGCACGCCGCGCTGCGCTATAAACGGCCGGTGTACATCGAGTTGCCGCGCGACCTTGCTTCTGTGCCAGGCATTCCGCACCACAAGCCGCGAGAGTTTCATGAGGAAAGCGATGAGCGGACGCTGCGCGAAGCGCTGGCTGAAGCTGTCGAGATGATCAACTCCGCAAAGAAGCCGGTCATCCTCGCCGACGTGGAGGTGCACCGGTTCGGATTGCAGAACGCGTTGCTCAAGCTGGCTGAAAAAACCAACATCCCAGTCGCGGCCACCATCATGGGCAAGTCAGTCATCGGCGAGCAGCATCCGTTTTACATGGGCGTTTATGAGGGCGCGATGGGTCGCGACGAGGTGCGGCGCTACGTCGAGGACAGCGATTGCGTCATTATGCTCGGCGCGTTTATGACCGACATCAACCTCGGCATCTACACGGCGCGGCTGGATCCGGCCCGCTCGATTTACGCCACGAGCGAAAAGCTCTCGATCCGCTATCACACGTTTGAAAATGTCCGCTTCAAAGATTTCATACGCGGACTGCTGAAAGCTCGACTGCAGCGACGCGCGCCAGCGAAGATTCCGCGTCCGCAATCGCTGGCTGCCTGTCGATCCGCGCGCGGCAAAGACAAAGTCACCGTGAAGCGTTTGTTCCAGCGATTGAACGCCTTTCTCACCGAGAAAACGGTGGTGGTGGCGGACGTTGGCGATGCGCTGTTTGGCGCGGCGGACTTGTTCATTCACCATCGGACCGAGTTTCTGGGGCCGGCCTACTATGCCTCGATGGGCTTCGCCGTGCCCGCTGGCATTGGCGCGCAACTGGCCAATCCGAAATTGCGCCCGCTGGTGCTGGTCGGCGATGGCGCGTTCCAGATGACCGGCATGGAGCTGGCCACCGCGGCGCGTTACGATCTCAACCCCATTGTCGTCGTGTTGAACAATCGCGGTTACGGCACCGAGCGACACATTCAGGACGGCCCTTACAATGACCTTTGGCCCTGGAATTACCATCGCCTGCCGGAAGTTCTCGGCGCCGGGCGCGGCTTTGAAATCGAAACCGAGGAACAGCTCGATCAGGCCCTGGGCGCCGCGGAGCGATATACGTCGGGATTTTGTTTATTAGACGTGCAACTGGAGCCGCTCGACCGTTCGCCGGCGTTGCAGCGACTGGCCGAGCGGCTTGCCAAACGACTTTGAGACCCAAACAGGTCCCAGCGCAGGAGGTGAGCGGTTCGTTCGGCTTCAGGTTTTTGCCCCAGCTTCTTTGGCGTCTAAGACGAAATTCCTGCCCGGTTCGAGGATAAAAGTGTTTTTGGCCGGAGCATGGCTGTGGAACCGCCAGCGATAGTTGTGCTTAAAGCACCACGCCGCGATTTCCTCCAGCGGGAAACCCTCAAGAACCATTTTACGGCCCGCTTTGATCATCTCGATGGCGATCGGTTGAACGGCGGCGGCTTCTCCGCTCAGGAGCAGTTTCTCCACCGAGACCCCACCGCCTTCTTCCATCAAAGCGACCTTTCGCACCCCGGCGTTGAGCGGGTGTTGCCCGGACTTTGGGGGCCTCACGAGCACCGACCTTATCGGTACGATTGCGAGATCCAGGTATCCTGCGATGCTTGAGATGCCGTTCTTAATAAACACGCTGCAATCCTCAGCAATACCAGTGCCAAAACAAGCGGGCGCCGGAAATTTTTCTGGGCTGCCTGGATTAAGGGTAGGAGGATGGTTCTTTTCGCCGTGGGGGCTTTTCCTTTAAGGCGTTGGGCGTCAATTCAAACCTGTAAATCAAACGCCCCAGGCTTGTCGTCTTTCAGGACAAAACGACATCTCCAGGGAGGTGCCCGCTGCCGGTAGTCAAAAATCAACTCACCGATTCCGCGGACAAATCAAACCGTTCAAACAGTCGGCCCATCCACCAAATGGCCAGACCAGCCTCTGCCGCGAGAACGGCTGCCGCCACAGCAGCGCTCAGCGGCAGGGCGGTAATCATGCCTAGAAAAAGCCTCGAAAGGAAGAACACGAGTCCGAACAAGACAGCGGCCGGCAATAGAGCGAAGGCGAAGACCAACACCGATCCCAGCATGAAAATCAGCCGCTGGCCGATAACCTCGATTCCTCCTGCGCGCTCGCGCCCGATTTGCACCCAGGAGGGGAATAGCAGCACCGACGCGTTGGGGATCACCAGTGAAATCAGGTTCAGCATCGGCGCAATGATGGCCGCTCCGGCGCCGAACGACAGCCGGTTCGTCAGCGGGACCGCGTCGCCCTCGGGAATGCGCGAGAACATCGTCACCGCGAGCAGCAGGAGGCACCACTGAGCACCGGTCAAAATGGCGGTCGGCGCAAGCAATTCGCCGAGCACCACCTGCCAACCGCGCAAAGGATACATTTTCAATACGTCTGCGTTCACCAGGTCCTGGCGCAAGTCCTGGCGCAGAATCGCGGGGCCGAGGAGCAGCGAATACCCAGCGAGAATGGCGGTGACGATTCCGATGGTCGGCGGCAGCCATCCGGGGGTAAGTCGGCTGGCGCCCATTGGCCCGCCAATGCAAATGGCGAACAACGCCAGAAAAAGCCAGGTTCGCAACGTAAACGCCTGGCCCGCGCTGATGAGGTTCTTCCAGAGAAATGCCACGGCGGGAATCCCCGCTGGCCGCAACGCAAACGGCGGACGCTTCTTTTTCTGCTTTCCCGCGGTCGAATGCCAATTGCCACCGGCGCGGATGGCGGCGATTCTTTCCGCGAGTTTGCGCGACAATTCGACCGAGGCTTCTTCAAAGGCGACGTCGGACCTCACTACCCACCAGTAGTGCAGCAGCATCAACGCGAGCACCGGACCGAACGTGAGCAGAAACGCGTGCGCGTCCGGCGCGAGGTACGGCCGGATCACCAGCCGAAACGGATACAGAACATAAAACGCCGGACCGGATTCCAGCGCGTGCCGGACATAGTATTTTATCGTGTCCAGGCTGGCGAAGTCCGATGCCTCCGGCGCGGGAATCGTGCGCCTGACCCAGAGGATGGCCGCGGCGAGCACCACGCTCAGGGCGGACAACACCACGACTCGCCGGCGCCAGTTGGAAACGCCGCGCTCCAGCAGCCGCGTGCGCGCGAACGAGGCCGCCAGCGTGTGCAGGTTGAGCGTGGACAGAATCAGCCACCAGCCGACGGCGCGAATCCAGGCCGTGCCGCCACCGCCAAACCGCCGCGTGATCAGCATCAGCAACAGGGTGGTGAACAGGATTGCGATTTGCGACCGCACCAGCTTGAAGTGAATCAGCGTCCGGCGGGTTACCGGGGCGGGGAATAAAAACGCGATCTCGGCTTCCGTAAACGCCAGTGCCGCCCGTTCGTGCGGGAAGATCCAGGCCGACAGGACCATGGCGAACAACGCGAGTGCCCCGAGCGACTCGAACATCAGCAGTGTTTCCGGCGGTGTTGCGTCAGCGGTCCCGGCAGCGACGCCGCCTCTTCCCGTAAACAGGTTGCGGAAGAAGAAGAAATAGAAATAGGCTGCGCCCACGACAGCGCCGACGAGGTACTTTGGCTTCTTCAGCCGCCGCAGCCGCACCCGCAGTCGGTTCTTTATCGATTGCACCTGGAGGTAAATCAGCGCGCCGATCATTTGCCTTCCTTGGCTTCGCCGGTCGCGCGGAAAAAAACCTCCTCGAGATTGGCGTCTCCCGATTGCTCGGAAAATTTCTGCAGAATATCTCCCATCGTGCCGTCAACGACCTTCCTGCCGTTTTTCAAAATCAACACGTGCGAGCAAACTTCCTCCAGCAAATGCAGCAGGTGCGAGCTGATGATGATGGCCGCGCCTTCTCGCGCTCGTTTCAAAATCGAATCTTTCATTCGCCGGATGCCGAGGGGGTCGAGGCCCGTCAGAGGCTCGTCGAAGAAAATCACTTTCGGTGAGTGCAACAGGCCGCAGGCAATGGCCAGTTTTTGTTTCATGCCGCGCGACAATTCGCCGGGGAGCAGCTCAATCTTGTCCGCCATTTCCAGTTCTTCGAGCAGGCGCCGGCCGATCTCCTGATAATCGGAAACCTGATAAATCCGCGCGGTGAACGTGAGGTGTTGTTGCACAGTGAGGTAATCGAACAACCGCGGTTCATCGGAGAAAAAAGCGAGCTGGCGCTTGGCCGCAACCGGATTGGTTGTCAGGTCTTCCCCGACGATGCGCACCGCTCCGTGGGTCGCGGGAATGATGCCGGACAGGCAGCGCAGCGTCGTGGTTTTGCCAGCGCCATTGGGCCCGACCAGACCCATCACTTCACCCGGTCGCACGGCAAAAGAGAGATCGCTGACCGCCGGGAACTTGTCGTACAGTTTGGTCAAACCTTCGACTTCGATCATAATGGGGTGAGGCTTAGGATGGGCGGAAGCGTTGGAACGCGCATCACAGGGGCAGACTAGCACCGCGCCGATGGCGAGTAAAGCCGACAAGGGACCACGCGGCAGAATGGGGATTGGTCCTATGCTCCCCATGAACCCGGAGGAACATCGAACATCGAACATCCAACGCCGAACATCGAATGGCAGCGCGAATCCTCGCTCACTTCGGCGTTTGGTGTTCGATGTTGGATGTTCGATGTTTTCCCTCGGTTCAGGGGTTTCAACGCGCGAATCTTGATTTCGGGAAATTCTCTCCCTGAACGGGTGGGGCGAGACTCCGTCGAGCCCTAATTTCCTTCCATTGGAGGTCAGGGCTCGACCGAGTCTCCGCCCCCCTTTCATGGTCCGAATGCATGCGCAAAAGCGAAAGGAAGCCTCCCTCGGACCTTTCCCTTCGCCCTGGTCATCGTTCTCAAACTCGTCTTCGATTGGCCGACTTGATTTCCAGGACGCGCACGAGGACGATCCAGTTCCCGGTCGGCGAGCAGGTCCGAATTTGAACTCGGAGCTTTCCACGGACCGGAGCGCCGAAGTCCGGTTCGGCAGGGCGTTCTTCGTGAGGAGCGAGCATCACGTCGGACAGGAGTTCTGAGGATTTGAGCAATGACCAGATCGCGATTCAAGACTTTCAAGGAAGCGGTGCTAACGAGCGCCCTCATGGTCTCAATGCTTTTTCTCGTGGAAGTTGCCGATTTGATTCTCCGGCGGGAGAAGGGCCTCACCTTCGCCGGCTTTGGGATTGTGCCGCGAACGGTGCCGGGGTTGGTTGGGATCGCGTTCAGTCCGTTGCTCCACGCCAGTTCGGCCCATTTGCTCGCGAACGCATTGCCGCTTTTCATCCTGCTGGTGCTGCTTTTCTGGGACCGACATTACTATCCCGCGCTCACACTATCCTCGATCTGGTTTTTCAGCGGACTGGGCACGTGGCTGATCGGACGTGGTGATACCGTCCACATCGGCGCCAGTTCGATCATTTTTGGATTGGTCACTTACCTGATTGTGGCCGGGTTCCTGATGCAAAGCTGGCGCTCAGCCTTCGTCGCTTTGCTGGTCTTCATCGGGTTCGGTGGGATTTTTTACGGCGTGCTGCCGCAGGCCGGTCCGATTTCATGGGAGGGGCACCTCTCCGGTGCGCTGGCTGGCATCTGGGCGGCGAAACGGAACCACGAATAGACACGAATTTCACGAATTAACACGAATGAGGTTGATGCTTCCGAGTGCCGTTGCGTCAATTCGTGTGAATTCGTGAAATCCGTGTCTTCAAAACGTCTTCAAATCATTTGTGTCTCCAACTTCTTGATCTCCTTCTTCAACAACTTCGAAACTTTATATTTCGAGAAGTAAACCTTACCCAAGCTGACACCCAGTTTGCGCGCCACCTTTTTCGCCGGCCACTGCTTGAGCACGTGGAAATCGAACAATTGAAACTGCTCCGGATCAACCTGGCTCTTCACACGTTCCGTCGCGGCGTCCAGCAGGTTCTTTTCCCACTCCGCGTTCCAGATCGCGTCGAGATTTAAACCGGCCGGATCGGGAATGCGATCAACGGTTGAGGTTCTGGCCGTGTCATCCGCGCGATGCGCGACCGGACGTAGGACAGGCATCTTGCCTGTCTCCATTCCAATCTCCGCCTCGCCTGGACCCGACAGCCGAGACGGCTGTCCTACATTCTTTCGCTTTCTCAGTTGATCGACAATCCGCCAGCGCGTGAGGGTGAGCAGCCAGCTCTTGAATGAGCCCGCCGCCGGATCGGCCTTGAACTCCGGCATCTTCTTCGCCACGGAAATCACGGTTTCCTGCACGACTTCCTGCGCCTCGGAATCGTTCAGCCCCGCCTTTAGCGCCACACTGTAGATGAGCTTCCAGTAGGCATCGAAGAAGTCCTGCCAGCTTTCTTGATCGTCGAGGTTTTTCAGGCGACCGATCAGGCTCCAGCGCGTCTGTAACGATGCGTCCGCGCGTGTTCCTTCTTGTTCCTGGCCGGCCATAGGCAGCTCATCAAACAACGTCATTCTACCCAGGTACACGGAGGAAGACAGTCCTGTTTTTGAACGAGCTCATTGAAAACTCCGTTCAGTCCACGAATCACGCGAATCGACGCGAAAGAAAACGCACTGACGCCGGACAACTGACCACTGACTACGGACGCGTGACAACCAACAACTGGCCACCGACAACAGGCCAAGACGAAGATTCTTCCGAAATCATCCCCTGCCATGTTGGGTTCGGATATTCTCGATTGGAAGGCGCGCCTGCGGCTGTTGATCAACTGACACGCGGCTGGCGAGAGCCGAAAGACGGACGCTGCAACTCGGCAGTTCCGCTGTCATGCGCGGCGTTCAAAACGGCGCGAGCAGTGGAATCAATTGCCGTCCGTGACGCCGGTAAATGCGGAATTGACGATCCGTGGTGACCATCTGGCACTGGGGCACGAGTTCGCTCATTCGCACCAGGCAGGCGTCGGCCAGGCTCATCGGCAAGTTCCGATACTTGTGGATGAGCCGTCGCAAGTCCGGCCAGTGTTCCCCGGTGGTGAATTGCACGATCAACTGGTTTCGCTCGATGGCCTCGAACACAGGGTCCGCCGGGTGCCCGTCTTCCTGGAGCAGGAACACCGCTTCCGAGACGACCGCTTCGCACGTCTCGAGCGGGTGTTTGAAGCGTTCGAACTGCTCCTGCGCCCAGCGATGGAACTGGTCGGCGCGGTTGAAAAAGGCGACCAGTGGGCCGGTGTCACAGATCAGCCTAACGCCGGCCATAGCCCTTGAGTGAACGGGTGCTGAGGTTTTTTGAACCGCGCACGCAGCCGCACAAATCGGCGAGAGCCTGACCGACGCTGCCTTGGGGCCGGGTCTGTTGCTGTTGAATCAGCGCCCGGATGATTCCGCCCTTGGACCGCTTCAAAGCACGCGCGTGCCGGGTCAGCCAGGCATCCTGCTCCGGCTCCAGCTTGATGGTCAATGTCGTCATAGCGCGATGGTAACACCTCGATGCCACAGGGGCAAGACCTGGTTCTAATTTGCGCCCATGCGTTGTCCGCCTCCGTTCCGTTTGGTTCCTCGGACCCCGGACCCCCGACCACTGACTACGGACTGGTGACAACCAACAACTAACCACCAACAACCGACAAAACTATTTTTTCAAAAAATCACCTTGTTCAATCCGTGTTCCTCTTAGCGAGCTGACACTAACCAATTCGACCAAAGCTATGAACACCAGTATCAGTTTTCTTTCCGTGGGACTTCTCCTGGCAACCCTGACGGATTGCTTCGGCCAACCCACCATCATCGGCCAGCCGCAAAATGTGACCAATCTTGCCGGCACCACCGCGAACTTCTCCGTTACCGTCACAGGCACGCCGCCGTTCGCCTTCCAATGGCTCTTCAATTCGACCATCGCTTTGTCGGGTGCCACGAATGCCGATTTGATTTTGACCAACGTTCAGTCTTTTAGTGCTGGCCGTTATTCGGTAATCGTCACCAACGTCGAGGGTGCCGTTACGAGCGACGTTGCCATTTTGACTGTCCTCACGCCGCCAGGGTTCATCAGGCAACCGTCAAATCAGACTGCCAGCCTGTTCGCCGACGCGACCTTCCGGGCTGTTGTCTTCGGCGACCAGCCATTGAGCTATCAATGGCGCTTCAACGGAACGGACCTGCCGGGGATGACCAACAACATTTTGACCGTGACCAACGTCCAGCGCACTAATGCGGGCAATTACAGCGTGGTGGTGACCAACCTCTCCGGCTCTGTCACCAGCCAAACGGCCACATTGAGGATCAGCCCGTTTAACTCCATTTACTGCTTCGGCGCCAGTTGGACGGATACGCACAATTGCGGCGGCTTGGATCCGATACGATACTGGCAGGGTCGGGTCTCCAATGGCCCGGTGTGGCCTGAGTTTTTGTCCACTAACCTGGGACTGGCGTATGTCGCAGCCAACAATTATGCGGTTTGTGGAGCAACCTCTTCGGACACGTTGAATCAAGTAACGTCGAATTTCCGCGCTCCGTCCAAACCGAAATTATCCATTTACTTCCTCGACACCGGCGGCGCGGAATTCTTGCGTGCGCTTCCGTCCGACCCGGTGGGCCTCGGTTACCTTCCGGTCACCAACGAGACCGGCTGGAGCCGACTCATTCAAACCGCCATTTTGAATAACTCCAATGCGGTCAACCGGCTGTACGGCAAAGGGGCCAGAGCGATTGTCCTTCAAGTCGAAAAAGATTACAGCAAGTTACCGGCATCGATTCGTAGCTTCGGAACCAACAGCGCTGGGCTTGCCAAGCTTACCGAATATGTCGCGCGTTTCAACGCCGCCTTCCTCGACGCGATGAACGCGTACAGCCAAACCAGGCCTGATCTGCGGATTGTGTCCGTAGATGGCGTATTCTCGAAACTCAATGGAGTACTCTCGAACCCGGCTCAGTATGGTTTCACCAAGACGAATATAGACGCCCTCGACGACATCTCGCTTACGAACAAAACGTTCTCCGGACCCGGCGCGGACTACGTTTTCTGGGACCCCGTCCACGGCACCACCAAGCTCCACGAGTTAATTGCAGCATGGATTCTCGAGGCGCTGACGAATTCAATCCTCGAACAGCTCGAAGTGACGATCGCCAACGGCTCGCCAAATATCGGAATGAACCGGCTACAGATTGGCCGGGACTATACGCTCCAAAACAGCACGAATTTGTTCTACTGGAAAGACCTTCAGACCTTCACCGCTGCGGCAGGTACGAATCGGTGGTCAACACCGGCAACGGGAACCGTACAGAATTTCTATCGATTGAAATGGTAGCCATGACGATTCAAAAGACAGAGGTGGGTAAAAGGCGATTTGCACTCGCGGGTGTGGGTAGGATGGCGGGATTCGGCCTTGATCTCGCGTGTGCGCCCAAACCTGCCGACCTTTAATGACGACGCACAATTAACCTTGGAAAAAACATGAAAACAAGCCATTGTTCAAAATCTCCTATGCCTCCGATCCGACACTCTTTGGGCCGGGCTTTTACTCTCATCGAATTGCTCGTTGTCATCGCCATTATTGCGATCTTGGCCGGCCTGCTCCTGCCCGCGCTTTCTAGAGCCAAAGGCCATACTCAATCCATTTCGTGTCTGAACAACCTCAAGCAGCTCCAGCTCGCCTGGTCCATGTATCCCGACGACAACAACGACAAACTGGCGCCAAATAAGTCTGTAAATTCACAAAGCGTGAAAGGCTCATGGGTCGTTGGTAACGCGCAGAAGGACACCACGACGACGAACATCCAGAAAGGCGTTTTATTTCCCTACTCTCGATCACCGGCGGTCTATGTCTGCCGGAGCGACAAGGCCACAGTGGCCGGCGACAAAGCGGCGCGACACACCCGCAGTTACTCCGCCGCGGGTCCAAACACTCCGAGCGAGTTGAGCGGAAAACTGGATTGGTACTGGGACAAGAGCTTGTGGCAGGCAAAAGGTAGGCAAGACAATTACACAGGGCTTCTCAATTTGCCGCCAGGTCCAACCAAGGCCTTCATTTTCATCGATGAACATGAGCAAAGCATCGACGACGGCATTTTCACGATGTCTTCCGACCCAGTGTGGGCTGAACTACCTGCGGACCGGCATAATCAGGGATGTAATCTTTCGTTTGCTGATGGCCACGCCGAGCATCATGGTTGGCAGGCTCCAAAAAAATTTAAAACGTACGCACAGTTTGGGGATCCATCGAATACTCTTGCGTGGAGAATGACCACTGCGCCGGAAAGAGGTTCATTTAATTGGCCAATCAGTTTTATACCCCATTTTCTTCAGGAGTTCCTTGAATCGTTCGTTATCGCGCAAATCATCCCAGCATGGATCCGGGATGAGAGACCGCAGGCCGGTGTCCTTGACCTGCCACGCTTCTTCCAACAGCGCGAGTGCTTGATCTTTGTTTCCGAGTCGCGCTTGAAGAACGGCGAAGGCATAGGGCTCTTTTTCCGAGTTTAGTTCGGCTTTTGCTTGTTCAAGACGTTTCGACCAGTAACCTCTCTCCCCTTCCACCAAGAAGGCCCGACCGAGCGCGTCGTATCTCTGTGCTATTTTCGCAGGGTCTTCACCGCCAAATGTGCTCGCGTTTTGAAACGCATCAATTGCATCCATGATCTGATGGTTGACTTCATAAAGCCTCCCCAGGCGCTCGTAAGCTCCTATGTTCTCGTGGGCAAATGTAAGGGCTTTCTCATACTGGGCGATGGCCGCCGGGTAATTGCGTTCCCTAAAAAAGCAATCCCCCAACAGATCCGGCACGAGCCAGAAACCGGGATCAAGATTCTCGCATTCCCTGAGCTGTTTCCGTGCTTCGTGCAGCCGTCCGAGCGGGATCAAGTAAGCGGCATACAAACTATGCGAGTATGGCCTGCTCGGATCGAGTTGGATGGCGCGTTGAAACTCCTTTTCAGCTTCGGCAGACTGGGAATCCATCCACGCG
>QHNT01000143.1 GCA_003218515.1 Verrucomicrobiota bacterium
AAGCCGGTACCCAGCGCAAGCACCGCAGTGACGAGCACCGCACCAGCGTCCAGTGACAGGTCCGCGTAGGCCGGCAGTGCCGGCAGCGCGAGTCCGCGGAGGAAAGCCAGCAAAAGCGCCGCGAGCAGAAGTCCCGTCACGCCTCCGGCCAAAGCAAGGACCGCACTCTCGGTCAGCAGTTGACGAATGAGCCGCCCGTTTCCGGCCCCAAGCGCCGCGCGGACGGCGAACTCCTTGCGGCGGGCAAGGGTCCGGGTCAGTAACGCGCCGGCCAGATTCGCGCACGCGATAAAGAGCACGAGCCCCGCGCTCGCCATCAGCACAAGCAGCGGCGTGCGTGTGTCGCCCAGCATGGCATCGCGCAACGGCATCGTTGCCAGTTCCAGGTTGCTGTTGGACTCCGGGTATTCGCGCGCCAACTCGGCCCCGATGGCGGCGAGTTCGCGCTGGGCCGTCTCATGCGTGACGCCCGGTTTTAGGCGGGCAATGAAACCAAGCCAGGACGAGCGCCGCCCAGCAATAGCGTGCGCCCGAACCGGACCAAGATCGAACGCGAAGTAGATATCGGCTTGGCCCATCGGCGCGACGAAATCGCGCGGCAGCACGCCGATGATTTTTCGCGGTATCCCGTTGATGGGTACGTCTCGCCCTACCGCGTTGGGATCGCCCGCAAACAGCCGTTGCCAGGCGGCGTGTGAAACCACAACGACGCGTGCCGTGTCGGGGCTGAGCTGCCCACCGCTGAGGGGCGCGAGACCGCTGGTGGTATCGTCCTGACTGAAAGTACGTCCGCTTGCGGCCGAAACGCCAAGCGTCTGAAAGAAACCGGGCTCGACCCAGGCGGTTTTCACCGTTTGTGGACGGTCATTGCCGCCATATACGGCTTCGCTTGCGAAATCCTGAAACGCGCTGAGTTTCTCGAACGACCACTGCCGATCAGTGATATCCTTGATCGTGCCGGCGCTCAGCGGTCCACGTTCCTGCGGGCGGTCACGGTAGCTCCCGTACACGCGCACGAGGCGGTCGGCATCGGCGTAGGGGAGGGCATCGAGCAGCACCGACTTCACCACGCCGAAAACAGCGGAGTTGGCCCCGATGCCCAGCGCGAGCGTCAGCACCGCCACGGCGGTGAAGCCGGGATTCTTCAACAATTGGCGGAAAGCGAATTTGAGGTCGTTAAACATAGAAAAGAGGGTGCATCAGAGTTTCGCGGGGCGGTGGGGTGCTCCAGGTCGATAGGAATTCCAACCTTTGTCAAAGCACAGTTCGCGATGTGGTTGCGACCGGCGCACTTTCATCGAATCCAGATTCTTTTGCATGACGCGTGCCACAGGCCAAACGAAGGCCATGAAGTTTACAACCATCGGAGAATGAAAGGCTTAGTCCTTAGCGGCTTGCCAAAGATGGTGCACATCTGTGTTCGCCTGCGGGATTTGGCCGTCCCACGGATGGGACGACAGAAGCGGGGACCCCTGTACCAATCGCCTCGTCTGTGAAGCAGCATGCCAAAACCGCCAAAGCCGTCTCCGAAAAACCACTGAGAGGCGCAAGACGTGGTACAGGAAACGGTGATGTCGGTCTGCAAGAACATGCAGACGTTGAAGGTGCCGGTGGATCAAGTCTATTTGATCAAACACCGTCTCACGAAAGTGTTCGAGGAAGCTCTCAAGGAGTTGGAAACCAAACTTGGCTAACCTCATCTAACCGCGCCGTCGCGTTCGCGCTAGAACAGCAGCTGCAGCAAGTGCGACACCAAACGCCGGCAGCGCCGTCACTACCGGCCATACCACGAGCGCGAGGGCGCGGGAGTGTTGGTGGCTTGAAGCAGCCTGCGCGTGAACGTTCGCCGCGACCGCAAGTGCGACGGCCCCCAGGGCGACAGCCCACGATACGCGCAATGCTGTTGTTCCCGGGCGAACTGCGCTGCCGAACGTGTTCGTACGCTATGTGCGTCGCGAATCCGGCCGCGCTGATCACCCAGGCGGCAAGCCGCCACGCAACCCGCATTTGATTGGACGCAGCCCGATTGGCAAGCGCCGCGAAGGCGATGCCAGCAACAAGGTACACGACGCCCAAGAGTATCACAGCCCGGAACCATCGTAGGCGACCTGATGTATTCATATCAACGCTCAGCCGGCGTCATTTGCTCTGCCCTTTCTTCTTGTGCTTAAGTACACAAGAGCACCCCCGACCGCCGCAACAATCCACGAATGAGCTGGGCTCGTCAGCATCCACAACCACCACGGAGTTGGCACCTTGGCGAACCCACCGGCAGCAGGGGAATTATCGTATGCTCCAAGTGCGTAAGTTCCCCGAGAAAGCATCGTGCCGTCCAGATCATACAGGTACCGCAACTGTCCCCGTGCTGTTCTCACCTCGATCTTGTCGGTGCCTGCCGGTCGGATGTCAAACCATCCAGCATGAGCATCAAGGTACCAGCCTTTCAGGAATTTCCAATCCGGGGCGTAAACCTGGATTCTGTCCGGGGCCTGAACTGGAACTACGTGCTTCCCGTCCGGCAGCGTCAGAATGCCCGTGGCAGATCCAACGGGCCATTCGAAGCTAAGCGGAAGCCAGCTAAGCCCGCCGACAGCTGAAAAGGCAATTCCGAAGAATCCGGCTCCGCCGAGTGCAACCAGAATCAGTCCCGTCGCCTCCACCCACCACTGCTTTCCAGTTTTGTGCTGACATCTAATCGCCCCAGAGATTGCCACGCCAACGAAGGTGCCCCCGATCAGCAGAACGAGAACTATCGCGAACAGGTGCATTAGGCTAAGGAAGTTTTCCCAGGTCGCGGCTTTTCACGCAGCCTCGCGATTTGTCAGCCAATGTCCTCATGAGAACTGAAACACCGAATATGTCTTCAAACACTTCCGGCAAACGAAAACGTAAATCAGTCCGTTGTCGATCAAGTCGTGCTTCCGGTCGAGCGAACCAAGTTGCCCGTAAAACGTGGCTGGCTGGCCGCAACACTCTGGCGTTTCATCGCCCTGAATCCAATCAGGCTCGCCTCCAATCTTGTGAAGGCGATGATTTACAGTCATGTCCCAATCCCAAATGGCAGCCAACTTCCCGCGCAGCGTCGGTGGACGCGGAATCAACCGCGTCTCAGGAAACTTGTCTGGGAACCCGGTCATATGGCAGCAGATTTGATTCGGATGGAGTGAGCATAGTTGCTAACGTTAGCCGGCCTCTTGTAATCCTCAGTGGCTGATATCCTCATAAATCACGAGCCGCTGCCCGACCAAGAGGCGGCGTAAATGTGGTGAATCTGGATCATAGCCGTTGCGAGAGGCAAGCTCCTGCACGGTCAAATGAAACCGCTCCAGGACTCTGTCGAGCGTGTCGGCGGGCTGAACAATGTAAATCCCCACCTCATAAAGCGAACCAAATGGCACGTTCGTCGGAACGGAATGCGCGACTGCGTCCTGACGCAACGCCGCCGTCGCTGGATAATATTGAGAGAAATCGGTCCTGCTCGGAGCGGTGCAGCCAACTGCCAACAGGGTCGACGCAATACACATGTTGAGGACGTGACGAATACGATGCCGGCTAAGAAACTCAGCCACGCCGGACCGAGGACGCAAGCCAACCCGCGACTTCCCGGCAAATCCGAGGCGCTTCCCGGCGTTGGCTGCGGTGATTTGGTCAACTCTCATCGTAAAGACACTCTCGACTATCCGCAATCAGTCGAAAGGCTGTGGCCTCAAGCTCAGGCCAGTGGTTTTCAATCCATCGGTCAAGCTCTCCGCATCCCTCTGGCTCTTTCCAGGTGCTCATGCCGGACCGATAGCGTTTCGACAACTCATGAAGTCCGAAGCGCTCCAACGCTCCGGCAAGCGACTCGAACTCGTCGGCGGAAACACCCTCGTAATACTGCCAGATGCCCGACCGAGTCGAACAGCACCAATCCCATAACCTCAGGAACAAGGAAAACTGCTCTGGTAAATCGCGGTGTCTGCCGACGACGCTAATCACGCTATGGAGTGCAAAGATGTCCTTCGTCTGGTAAAGCCGGTCAACATAAGACTTGGCGTAACGTGCGACCATGAGAGTTAACGAAAAGCGTGAGCCACGAGAGGCAGCCGCCGATGACTCGACTCATGAATGCAACCTGAGCGCAACGGCTGCCTCCCATTGGCTCCACGCTCGTTAGGCATCGTGGTCATTTCGTATAGGGCGCCAAGGTCGAAAACGCGGAATAAATCGTCGCACATGCCTGCAATACTCTCGATAGGAATTACCAAACCGTCGCTCCAATTGCGGTTCTTCAACGATGGGAATGTAAATCAGGTTCAATAACAGGAAACAAACTGCCCATATACCGTGTGACCGTGAAAGCAGAACTAGCGCCTCGCCGAACAACAACAGGATGACACCGGAAATCATCGGATTGCGGACGAATTGATACGGTCCGCGCACTACGAATTTGCTTGGAGGGTCCCAGGGCGCCAAGGTGCCCTTCCCATCAGTCGCGAACCGCCGCAATGACGCAACGAACAACAAAAGCCCTAAGCTCAGTAACGCAAAGCCAACCACTTGGAGTAACACGGAGCCGACCGAGCGACCAAGGGTAAGTGCCACCCCAAACCGCTCAGCAATCCAAAATGGAACAAGAACAACGACCGTGAACGGGAGGATCGCAATTGCAAGCAAATGACGTAGTAGCGTGAACATCGTTTCTCGATGCCCGGATGAGCTACCGCCGCCGTGAAACCACCGACGTCAGCCTCGCCGACTATTATGGCTCTCGAAAACCCAGAGGCTGGTGGCGGTTAGCTCGATCCAGTTCGTTCTGCTGCGGCAGGTTTCGATGCATCAAAATCAATCCTCACGTTTTCAGGTGCGCGCTTGAACTCCCACTTGTCGCGCTCTGGTCCGTCAATCTTAAATGAGTCTGCGGAAATCCAACTGACGTTGTACTGAGTATCCTGCCCAAAGCGTGGATGCCTGACAACATCCGTCGTCATAATAATCATCCTAATGAAGCCCATCCCTCGCACCCAGTGGCCGAACTCTCGAAGTTGAGTGTCGTCGCGCTTGATGAGCTGCTTGTAGGTCCCGCCGGCATCGCTACCCTCGAACTGAATCATGATGAGACTGCCGTCGGGTGTGGATGTGACCCAAGCGCCAACGATCCGCTGCTTGACCGCCCATCGGTTGTAGATGATGAGGAAAATAACGAATGCCGCCGCAAGGCACCCGCTTACAATTAGGAATGTTTTCATTTGTGAGGGCGTGACGCTGCCGCCGAACAATCAGGGTGCGGGACGGGAGGCCGCGGCCACCCTGGCGGGTTCGGCGCTCACCCTGGCTTGCGCTCGACCAGATGCCCATACCGTGCGTTAAGTTTATCGGTCCTTTCTTCCTCAAGGAGATGGGTGCCATGAAAATGTTCTGCCAGAAAAGAAACGAGCTGCGGTTTGCCAGCCCGCTCGGCGTCAAACAGTGCCTCCATCTCTTCGTCAGACACCCCACATCCGTCAGCGAGATACCCCAGGAGCGACTCGGCCACCACCGTGACATCATCGGAGTCCATGGGGCTGACTTGCACGACGGGAGAATCGTCTCGCACTGCGCCATCACGCTTGAGAATTGCGTAATGGACTCCGTCCACTCCCATCGAGGCGAAGGCGAGAGCGTTTTTTGGAGTGCTCTGGTAGCCATAGTCCTCGGACGGAGGACACAGAATGATGTCGCCATCAAGCATTCGCGAGGGCTCAGTCAAGGCGGCGAAGGCACCAATGAAGGTTTCAAAGTGCGTCGAGTGCATACGCCCAACGAAAGCGACCGCCCCCGTACCGCGCGTCAAACTTGAGTTTTAGATACGTGCTCAATGCGTCTGATGCCAAAAGTAAATGCCCGGCTTCCACTCAATATAGTAATTGTCGTCCGGACTGACTCTGAATGATGACGTGCCTATTCGTATGCCCCAGTGTCCGAATCCACCGCCCCAAACAAGCCAGACAGTTCGGTCTTGAACAGAACCAGCATCGCAGAAAGCATCCTGAAACGGAGAGCCGTCACTCGTCAAATTCCGAATTCCAACCGGAACTTTATCCCTGGGAATCTCGTGTGATGAGCCTGCCTGCGAGGTCTCCTGCAGTGTGGCTACGGCCCATCGCTGAAGCTCTGACGGGTCTGCAACCTTCTTAACCTCCTCAGCGAATCGCGGTGTCCGAGTCTTGTATATCGGCTTCCAACTGACAAACGCTGGGGCTGCAACGGCCAGCAAGACGCCTAGAATGATGAATCCAGTACGAGGCTTCCGAACCAAGAAGAAGGTTGTCACGCCGACGACTGCCAGAAGCAACGCGAAGCACAATCCTACGAAGACTGACAGCGTCATGGCCTGGTCACACAACTAACGCTTCGAATGACTACCCCCGCTGTGGAACTCGCGACGTCAGCCTCGCCGCGTCCTCGAAAACTGAGAGGTTGGCGGCAACTAGCTTGGTCCGGTTTGTTCGGCAAGCACATGCGCATATACCCGCATCCAGTATCCCGTGCAATTGTCATTCGACATGTAGATACTGCAAGCATACTGACGACCTCGATGGGTCAAAACACGGCGGGCAAAGCCGCCGTAAAGCTGTACCGCCATATAATAGTACCCGAACCTTGCAAGCACAACGCGGAAGGCGCCTACGCTATCCATACGCGCAATCTCCACGTCCGGGCCTTCGGTGCCGTCCAGGCGTCGGCGCAGCAGCCAAACGCCAGTGCCGTTTTGGAATTGACCGTGAAGCAGTGCTGTATTCTGGCGCAGCAATTGGGTCAGCAAAAAGTGGGCATACGCGACTACATCAAACTCCGCGGTGGAAATCTCGATTACCTCCGGCACCTCAATCGGGGTCGAGAAAGCGGGTGGCGTTTCGGGATTGGGCTGGCCGGGGATCATGCTGCTAAAACGCAAAGGCCAGCGACGAGAGCCAGCCGCGGACAGGTTCGATTTGTCTCCTGAACTGAACGGCCGGCCCCTTTTCGCTGGACCGGCCTAGCCATCGTCAATTCCGAGTGCATCTAACACATCCTGTGGAATCGATACAGTGACGCCAAGCATCTCTTGGAAATCCGATTGTGTCGACCTCGCTTTCTTCTTCCGAAGGATCTTCATTCCACCCTCCGCCAAAACCTCTCCTGTAATGACAAGTGCATCAGCAGTCGTCTCAGAAATCTGCATCTCGGCCATAAGGCTCGCTATTCTGCGCCTGTAGCTCTCTTCCTGTTCCATTCCTGAAATGCTCGGGTTGTGTTCCTTGAGGAAGCTGTAAATCCGCTCCCTATCAGCAAAATACTTCCTCTTGAACTCCGCCATTCGCTGCCTCGCTTCCTCCTCTGGTATGGAAAGCTCCGTCATCAGCCGCCCCAGCGGGACGTGGACTTCCGTACCACCTCAAATCCGTGCTTCACCAGATCAATATCACCGGGGAAAGTCGCCGGGTCATAACGGTGCGATCTGAGCAAGTGCTTCTCAATCTCATCCCAAGACCTGAGATGCAAATCATGAATAAGGTTCTTCGGCAGGTCAACACCGCCCATATCGGTATTGGGTCCGAAAACCTCTGCCCACTCGTACCACGGATACCGATCACACGCGCTCCAGGGAAAGTCGCCACTGTCGTTGATTAAATACAGCTCGTGGCTATCGTGCTTGTCGCAAAACTCCGCCAGAATGGCCGCCAGCTTCTGGAAGTCAGCCTCTCCTTTGTGGTTTACGCTGAAAGGATCGTCCATAATACGGAGTCGCTCGCGGAGACGCGGCCCATCAACGGGAGCGGCTGCGACGTTACCGGCGCCGGGAAACAGTTCCTTGCTCGCCTCCGGGAACTGGAGATCGTGGAAAACTCGCCACCGGCCTAGATCCAAGAATCTCTGGCATCTTTTGCACGCGATGTAGTAATTGTAGCCCATTTGTAGCCAACGATCAGCCCACTGATGACGGCCCGACACCTCCCGAATCGCCGAATGGCGCTGCGGGGCCGCCATTCGGTGGAACAGATGGTTCGGCATTCCTGATCTCGTTGCAGATTGCTTCAAACCTGTCGAAATACTCCCTTTGGAGCTTTCTCTTTGAAAGGGAAAAGGCCTCCCATGTCGCGGGCAGAGACAACTGCTTGGCGAACCGCTTCGCGTCCGCTTGGAAATCGGGGTACATGTCGGCTGCGGTCGCAAAGTCACCTGCATTTCGCATCATGTAGTCAGCGACCCACAGGCAGTAAACTAGGCGCTCCCAGGTGTTGAGACTTGTCGCACCGCTCTGAGCCTTCTTGTCGACGACTCTACCGCCTTGCTCAACGACCCAGCCTTCATTTTCGGAATGCGCGCTCACACCTATGCCGAACGATCTCACCGACCGCCACCAAAGGACGAATGAAAGAGAAACCCCAACGGCAAAACTCGGGCGCAAATGGCGGTTCGGTGCAGCGTTCGGCGTTGGTCTCCCATACAAAGGTTATGTGTGGTGGTCGCTATCCTCAGCGATGCGCTGAGCCTTTCGCGCGGAAATCATTGTGGCTCCGGCTCCGCACGTCGGGCACACCGGTTTCGCGCCTCGGTGCGCCTGACGCAAGGTGAGCGAGACACGCTGGCCGCATTGCTGACAGATGAACCCCAACTCGGTGGTGTCCATGCCGCCGCCACTACGCATCGCACTCGCGAGCACCGTCTTAACTGGATTAATGTACTTGCTCATAAGGTGGCCAGCTTGCCGAACGACCCAATATAGCGACCCGGCGCACGGGAGGCGTGGATTGCAACTGGAACGCAATGGCCGGGTTCGCGGTACGTGGGTTAGGCCGCGTTCGTAATCTCATACACACTCCTCAAAAATATATCCGCGTCACTGAAATCAGGGAAGACACAAACAGCACCCTCCGCGGACAATCGTGTTGCTCGACTCCCAGTGCCAATGCCAATGAACGGAATGCCAACACTGCGACATGCACGAGCATCCCAGACTGCGTCACCAACATACACGGTGCAGGCAAATGACTCGCCATATCGTTCGGCTGCCCTCTGCTTGGAAAGCCGCATAATGGACTCCCGGTCGAGGGCGTCATCCGCCGATGCCGCCGGATGGTCGTCAAAGCACATCCCGGCGCTGGCCATCTTGAGGCGGGCGGAATCACGCCAACCTCCGGTAGCAAGCGACACCCGATGCAAGCCGCCCTGTGCGAGCCGGGATAATAACCTGTCAGCTCCTGCAACCGGTGCAAATGGAGACTGTGATGAAGCGGCAGCGAGCAATTGGATGAAATGCTGGCGAAATCGCGATACTTCCTGCGCCGTCGGTGACCGGCCAATGCGCGACGTGAAAACATCGTGAAAGATGCCGGAATCCGTCGTGCGTGGATAATGTGACCAATCGGTGTTGATGTCGGAGAAACCAAACACGTCCTTGAATGAGCGAACGAAGCACTCCTCGTCGACCTTCACGGTCTCGGTAAGCGTGCCGTCGATGTCGAACATGACAAGGTGCATGTCCGGTGGTGTGGGGGCCGGGAGGTCAATCCTTCCGGCTACCCGATTTAGGCCGTCTCAGGTAAACTCCTCTCCAGTCTCACAGAAAATCCGTGCGCCAAGTGCTGATGCTATTATAGTCGCTTAAACTTACCGTACAATGCCTCATCCATCTCCTTCACTTCAACGTCGCCGTTTTTGAGGAGAACGA
>QHNT01000142.1 GCA_003218515.1 Verrucomicrobiota bacterium
ATGGATGTTGGTTTCATAAGGTTCTGTTAATTATGGGTTGGATTTTGGGTTTATTGCTCGAGTTTGAGATCGTTCATGGTTCGTGGTTCGTGGCCGTGGTGACAGTTCATTCGGCTCGTAGTGCCCGCGCTGGGTCGATTCGCGATGCGCGCACAGCGGGCAGCAGCGCCGCCATGATTGCAACCGTCATCACTGTCGTGACGGCAACACCAAGCGCCAGCGGGTCGAACGGCCCAACACTGTAAAGCAACTCACGCACGAACCGCACGACCATGACGATGCCCAAAGCGCCTCCGGCCAGACCAGCGGCCATCCATAGTGCGCCCTGCCACAGCACAAGGCCGGCAATAGCGCGAGGGCGTGAGCCGAGCGCCAGCCGTACACCGAACTCCCGTTCCCGCTCAGCCGCCATGCTGGCGAACATGGCATAAACGCCGACCGAAGCGAGCAGCAGCGCCAGCGCGCCGAAGGCGCTCATGAGGAATACCGGGAGCCGACGACTCGCGAGTTTTTCGCCGACCGCTTCATTCAACGTCATCGGCAGGTCGAGCGGCAGTCCGGCATCCATTGCCGCCAGTTCGCGCTCGACGGACCTCACCAGGGCCATCGGCTCGCCCGGCGCCCGGAGAAGGAAGCTCGCGATGGGCCAGGGATTCTGTCGGGTCAAACTGTATGCCATGGGCTCCGCGTCCCGCCGGGCAGGGTCATTGCGGACGTCGCCCACGATGCCCACTACCTCCATGAGGGTCGGGCCGATGCGGATGCGTGCGCCAAGCGCTTCGCCACCCGGCCAATAGCGGCGTGCCATGCTCTCGCTGATTACGACGACCGCCGGTGTGCCGGCGTGGTCCTGAGCATCGAAGGTGCGTCCTTTTCGGATCGGGATTCCCAACGTGCGAAAGTAGTCGTCCGAAACGCTGGCAAAGAGAACCAGCGGCGCCTCCGTTCCTGGCCATGGCGCCCCGTCAATGGTGAAGGGCATTCGGCTGCGGACCGCCGTGGGAATCGATGTTCCGTTCGCCACGG
>QHNT01000144.1 GCA_003218515.1 Verrucomicrobiota bacterium
CTGTTAAGCGCCGGACCGCACAACATTACCTTCCGAGGGCGCGAGGCTGGCACCGGGTTCGATCAAATGCTCGTCACGAACGACCGCAATTTCGTGCCGGACGCCATTTCAAATACCGCACCCGCCATCTCCGGCATTCCCAATCAGGTCATAACCGCGAACACAGCAACCCCGCCAATCCCTTTCGTGATCGGTGATGCGGAAACGCCAGCGACGAGTCTGGTCCTGTCCAAGTCGTCCTCCAACCCTACCTTGGTACCAAGCAATAATATTGTCTTCGGAGGCTCAGGAACCAATCGAACGGTTCGCGTGACACCCGCCGCCAACCAATCCGGCACCGCAACTATCACCATCACGGTTAGCGACGGTATTACCAGCGCGAGCAAAAGCTTTTTATTGACGATTGTTAGCGCTCTCGGAGTACCGGCGTTCGTTTATCTGCCAATTGAAGCCGAGTCAGCCACCATTGCTTCCCCAATGGCGGTTGCCTCAGACCCGAACGCAGGTCAAGGCCAATTCATCCAGTCGTCCACCGACGAACTAGGTGCCGCCACATTTACCGTGAACGTTCCGCTCTCCGGCGTTTATTCCATCTGGTGCCGGGTACTCTCGGCCGACAGCGGTCACGATTCATTTTACGTCTCCGTGGACGGCGGAGCCGAAGACGTCTTCGATACTGCTGAAGGTACTTGGACGAATGCCTGGCAGTGGACGATCCTCAACGGGCGAGGAGGAACTAATTCGGCCAACCTGTTAGCAATCAACCCTCGGACATTTCTGTTAAGCGCGGGACCTCACAACATTACCTTCCGAGGGCGCGAGGCTGGCACCGGGTTCGATCAAATGCTCCTCACGAACGATCGCAATTTCGTTCCGAACGCCATTTATTCGAGCGCCGCACCGCCCTTCAGGATCTCCTCAATCGCATTTGATCCGGCCGGCTTTGTCACCCTCACCTGGCCAACCCAGCCGGGCAAAACGTATCGAGTCGTCTATAAGACCAATCTCGCGAATTCAGCATGGATATCGCTAGGCAAGGACGTCACGGCCACCGGTACAATCACATCGCAGTCCGACTACCTTGTTGGGAACCGATTTTATGGCATCCTGCAAGTGCCTTGAATTAAGGGCTTCCTTGCGTGCTGCTCAGATTTGCGGCCGTCAGAATCCTACGCCTTCCAAACCCTGCCCGGTGCGGTCTTGACCCGTGCCATCGCGTTGCGAGTGTCAACGATGCAATGCGCCCACTCCGCTAATTCCTCGTAGTTCACAGTCGCGTGATTCGTCGCAACCAGCACGAGGTCAAATCCCTCGATGGTCGCACGGTTCCACGCCACTGACCGGGTTCCCGCCCAGTGAGGATGCTCACGGGTCAGCTTGATGACCGGCACGTAAGGATCGTAGTATGCTACCTGGGCGCCTTGCTGCTTCAGCATGTCCATCAAGACGTAACTGGGTGACTCGCGGTCATCATCCACATTCGGCTTATACGCCAGCCCGATCACCAGGATCCGACTGCCGTTCACTGCCTTGCTACCTGCATTCAACGCCTCGGCCACGCGATGCGCGGCGTATTGGGGCATGGCTGTGTTGACCTCACCGGCCAGTTCGATGAACCGCGTGTGCTGTCCGTACTCCCGCGCCTTCCACGTGAGATAAAACGGATCGATCGGGATGCAATGCCCTCCAAGACCCGGACCGGGATAGAACGCCATGAAACCAAAGGGTTTGGTTCTGGCAGCCTCGATCACCTCCCAAACATCGATCCCCATCGCGGTATAGACCATTTTGAGTTCGTTGACCAGGGCTATGTTGACGCTGCGAAACGTATTTTCAAGCAACTTGGTCGCCTCCGCCACGCGACAGGAAGAGACAGGAACTACAGTTTTGATCGCCATCGAGTAGAGCGCCTTGGCTCGTTCCAAACACGCCGGAGTATAACCTCCCACCACTTTCGGTATCGCCGCCACCTTGCTGTCCGGATTGCCTGGATCCTCCCGCTCCGGCGAGAACGCCAGATGAAAATCCACACCGGCCTTGAGACCGGACCCAGCCTCCAGTACTCCACACAGGTCTTCGTCGGTCGTCCCCGGATAGGTAGTGGACTCCAATACCACCAAGATGCCCCTTATGAGATGCGGCGCGATCGCTTTGCCCGTCTCGATGATAAACGTAATGTCTGGTTCCCGGTTCTTATTCAGCGGCGTGGGCACACAAATGATCACAGCTTCGACCTCTTTGATCCGGCTGAAGTCGTTCGAAGCGGAAAATCTCTTTGCCTCGACCGCCGCCATGACCGCTTCCGACGAGATATGTTTGATGTAACTTCGTCCTTGGTTCAACGATTCCACCTTGGTGCGATCAATGTCCAATCCCAGCACCCTTACTCCTGAACGAGCAAATTGAAGTGACAAAGGCAGACCCACATAGCCCAACCCGACAACCGCTGCACTAATTGGTTTTTTATCCATAATTAAAACAACTGCAAATTCACCGTTTAACCTCTAACTCTCCGAGGTTTCTTCGCTTTAGACGCCTCCCTCGAGGATCGAAGAAACCTTCCTTCAGGCCATCGCTTCTTCAATGATTTCGTGGCCGCCGGGCCGGCCGGCTCATAGAGCCG
Organism: Verrucomicrobiota bacterium; assembly: GCA_003218515.1. Taxonomy (GTDB): domain Bacteria; phylum Verrucomicrobiota; class Verrucomicrobiia; order Limisphaerales; family AV2; genus AV2. The sequence goes on from QHNT01000144.1 coordinate 2,624, forward strand.
CTCGAACGCCCACTCCGACTGGTGGCGCAAAGGCTTTTCGGCTCCTGGAAAGATTTCTTTCTGAACAAACCAGTGGCGAATGCTCGGCTGTCAGGTAATCAAGGAAGGGGGGCGAGCCTCAGGACGGCGCGGGTGTGGTCCTGGTCATGCGCACATCGAAACCCCAACCCCCGGACATGCCGCGCGCCCGGTTCGCGGCCAACAAATCTTTGGCTGTTTCCTTAATGATTGCTTCGCAGTGGACGACCTCCCGTTGGCGTTGTTTCAGGCACTCATCAGCGATGGCCTTCAGGTCATCGATATCGTAGAGGTAGATGTTCTTCAGACGAGCGACTGCCGGCTCGATGTCCCGCGGCACGGCAATATCAACCAGCAACAACGGACGATTCCTGCGGAGTTTTATGATCGGCGCCAGTCTGGTGCGGTCCAGAATGTAGTGAGGCGCGGCAGTGCTGCTAATGACGATATCGATACTCTCAAATTCCTTCGCCCATTCGTCAAAATGGATGGCACGTCCATCGAGCTCTCGAGCCAGCGCTTCGGCCCGCTCGTAAGACCGGTTGGAAACGATGATGCTGTGTGCGCCACGGCTGAGCAACGCTCGAGCGGTCTTTTCGCTCGTATCTCCTGCGCCGATGACCATGATGTGCCGGCCTTTGAGTGTGCCGAAAATCCTCTCTGCGAGTTCCACGGCCACCGAACCGACCGACACGCTGCCGCGCTGGATTTTGGTTTCAGTGCGAATCTTCTTGGCGACGTTGAACGCCTTTTGAAACGCCCTGTTCAACTCGTTGCCGGTGTGTTTGTGCTGCAGCGCGAGGTCGTAGGCTTTCTTGAGTTGCCCGAGAATTTCTGTTTCCCCAAGCACCATCGAGTCCAGACCACAGGCGACCCTGAACAAATGCTCGATGCTATCCGGTTCACCCAGGGTGTAAATCTTCCCATTGAGCGGCTCCCGATAAGCGCAGGATTCCGTTAAAAAATGACGCAAGACCGCGAATGCAGCATGGTCCGCCTCGTCCGTGGCAACATAGAGCTCAACCCGGTTGCAGGTCGAGAGAATGACCGCTTCGCTAATCGCCTTGTTCGATCTCAGTTGCTGCAAGACATCCGGAATTTTCGCTTCGGCGAAAGCGAACCGTTCCCGCACCTCGACGGGCGACGTGTGGTGACTAAGTCCAATGACGACGGTGGGCATTGTTATGAGCCGCGGAGCGTCGAACGCGGCAGGAGGTTCGCAGCAGGATTGAGATTGGCCAGCAGGATTTCCGCGAGATCAACGCAGGTCCCTGAGGCGCCTTGGCTTTGCCTCTTTTGATGAACAGAACTTCCTTGTAGGGACGCACCTCGCCAAAGAACGTTACTCGACATACTTAATTAAACAGTTTAGCAGTCCGCGTTCCGCCTGCTTGACCGTCGCTTATGCTTTGTCATCTTATTGCAACACAACAAGCTCCGCACCAATCATCTCCCGGCGACGGTAGCTTAATCGTATAACCGCATTGGAACTGCAATGCCTTTGCAGAAGCTAAAGATGCTTTCGAGAACGGGAAAATGAATCCTGAAACGGACTGGATCCAGCAATGAGTAAACATGAATATCCCTTAACGAAATGACCAGCGTTGGAAAATGCTATCGCCCGCTCGCCCGAAGCCATCTGGGCTTCAGAAATCCGAGTCGCCCGGTCCATTGAAAGAGCCGGTACAACCGCCATCGGAGCAAGGCCGTCTGCATTGTCTGGCGAACGCGCGACCCGTGGAAATCCACTAACCCGAGGTCGGCCAGCAGGGCATAAACCTGATGGTCTTCCGCGCCGGGCCGTCCGACTGCCGCTCCGCGAAAGATCGGTTTATCCCGTTGCGTGATGGCGCTGACCTCAAAAAGGTATGCCTTTGGATTTACGCTGGGAATGCCGGCGTAGTCGACGTAAGGGCCATCCCGCACCCGTACCCCGGGGCGAATCACGCCCTCAAGCACGATCTCGGAATTCGCGGGCACGTCCAAAGCGATGGTCCGGCAATTCACCATCTCGACCGCTTGTCCCATCAATCCGCCGGCCACGGCCAACTCGTCGATCCCGTATGGAAACGCGGCCCCTGCAGCCATGACGATCGGCTCCGCAACGCCAATGGCGACCGCCATTTCCAACGGCCGCTGCGCCTGCTCAGCTTTCTGCATTTGGAGGGCAAGGTGGCTTCTGGGTGAAACACTGACCGTTGTCTGGTTGGCTCCGATGACCTGCATCCGGTAAACGCCGGCATTGCGCTCTCCGGTCTCGGGGTCCTTTGTGAGATTCGCGTGCCACGTACCGATATATCGCCCGCCATCGGTTTCGTTCCACCAGGGAGCCGGAAGACTGTGGAGATCGACTTCACGGCCGACCGTGATCCTCTCCGCAGCGGGCCCGGACGCCACCATGACTGGAGTCCGAGGCTGCTGCATCCGCTCGCGCAAGGTGCGGATGACGACGGCGCGGGGCGTGTCCTGGGCCATTCCCAACGCCAGCGCGACGAAAGGGATACGCAGCAGGCCGCCGGTGAAAACCTGGTGGTTCGGGTACCCCTTGATGTTCTGGAAAAGCAACGGCCTATTTGTACCACTTGAAATCCGGCCGATTTCATACCGCCAATCCACCGAATCGTTGACACGGACGAGGAATCCGGCCTGGTCGAGAGAGCGGATGAAGTCGCGAAGGTCCACTGTGATTCTGTGCTTGAGTTGGCAGCCGATCCCATGACACCCCGCTAATCCCACTGGCGGCTACGAAGCTCGACCGTCGTCATCGCCATCATAAACCACAGTTCGACGCAGCTAATACTCGAATTCAATCCTCAGTTTTCTCTTGTATCCATCGATACACGCGATCCATTGCTGCTCCTGAAGTTCGTAGGGGTCGATGTGGTGCATTCCGTGCATGTTCCACCCGCTCTTCCCTGGCGAAAGCACAGGTTTTTGTGAAAAAGAATGCTCCTGATAATCCATTTTCGAAAGAGTAACGATTTCGAACGCGTTCAGCGCACGTCCGTACGTAGGAAAGCAGTCTTGCGCGTAACGTATCACCGTTTCACCCAAAACGAGCATTCTCCCACCGGGCCGCGCTATGCGTGGGTCCCCCCTGACAATCGGACTTTTCGGATGTTCGGTCCATGGCCCTGTCAATTCATCCGCAAAAAACAGTCGTAAGCCGTCGTGTAATTTTGGTTGTGCTCCAGCAAAAAGCCACCATGTGTCACGGCGTCGGAACAATGCGTGATCAGCGAGCGGTTCCTCGACAAGTGGTTTAATGTATTCCCACGAATGAGGAAAATCTCGCGCGCGATAGAGTGCGATGCGATTTGCCGCAGCGCTCTCGGGGACAAGAAAAAACTCTTCGCCGCATTTGAATACAAAGGGATAGGAGAGATGGAACGGCTCGCGGAGAACAATCCGATCGTATTTCCAATTGCAACAATCACGGCTCGTTGCGAGACCAATCTCGCCACGACCCACGGCGGAGTTCATTACCTCAAAGAACATGTACCATGTTGGACCGTCTTTGATCCAAAATGGGTCCGCGACGAACTCCGCCCTTACATCCGTTACGTGACCGGCGGTCAGGACGGGATTGAGAATGTCTGGAGACTGAAAAAAATTCCAAGCCGAGGTTCCCTTATAGATACCGATAGACCAATCATTCGTTGCCGAAACCGACATAAAACGACGCCCTGTAAGGCAATTCGTTGCAACAGACGCCGCTACGGATACTGCTCGCAATGCGGCACCGATAAGCCGTCCTTTTGCCGTCACAACTTATTTCTGCTCCGAAACCTCTCCACGAGTTACTTATACTCGCGCTCGATTTGCCCGATGCCTTTACCTTCGTATTTTTTACATCAACAAAAGGAGGCAGCGGCGGGACGATAATCCGGGCCTTCTTGCCTCCCATCGGCTCAAGCAATCTTGAGGCGTTCAGCGCGAAAACGACACTCAAGAATGAGTAGACACCTCCAAATCAGTCCTTACCTCATTCTCCACCTTCGCCTTTAGAACCGCCTCTGCACACGACCTCTGCAGGCGCTCTGCTAAGGGAACGTACAAATCCGAGTTAGGTTCTGGCCTTTCCCAGTTAATCAAGGCGCGAGCATTGGTATCAGAACAATGGCGGACCAGCTGATATAACCCATCGAATCGTCTGTCACGGTCCACTCCTTCTTTCAGTAATACGACTGGCGTCCCAAGTGCCAAACATGGCATCGCACAGTGCAACTTACCTGTTACAACCAGCTTGGCTCTGGAATAGAGAGCCAGAAGGTCCCTCGCTCTCTGCAATTTGGCCTTATGCCATGCCTCGAAATAGTGCTCTCTCAATTTCGACAGAACTCTCCTTTTGGGATCTTTGCCTTCGACTTCTTTCATCAGTCTGAATAGCATCCGCGCCACTCGAAACCCAATTAGTCCTTGATAAGGACGCTCTAATTGGTGAGTTACATAGATCGCCTTATGCCTCACAGACGAAGGCACCAGACGGGAAAGCATATTCTCGTCAACATCGACGATATAAACGTCATCGCTTCTTTCAGAGAACCTGTTTTTCAGAGTCAACGTTAAACATCCGGAGAAGTACGCACTCACACCGGCCCTTTCAAACTCCCGCAGAGTGTCCATGCTTCGGCATCCGATTGGACGAATGCTCTGATAAAACTCAACCAGATCTTCTCGAATCAAGTGCCCGGATTGGTAGGCATAGAATGAAATGAGCAATGGCTTCAGATTTTCGGGCGGCGGCCATCCCTCACGCGGGCGGAATTTGAACCATCCATTACAGATGAGAAATACCTTTCCGAGTTCGCGGTATCGTTCAAGGAGATCCCGATCCAGCCAATGGTCAACTTGAGGGAGATACTGCAAAGCGGCCAGGGTCTGGACTTCGTCACCAACGTTGCGAGATAATCCGTAGGAAAGTGCTCCAAACTTCACGATTCGTTCCTTCCTTCCATGCTAAAAGCCTCGGTCCCGAAGCACGCCCTGTACGTCTTCGTGGACCGGCCCACTATTTCCTTGTGTTTGTTGTCCACGCTCAGGATGCGCAACCAACGGCCCCCGTCTGCAAAAACCGCAATTACCGCTATCTTTGAGGGAAAGATGGGAAATCTCACGCTGAATCTCAGTTCTTCTGACTTAGCATTCGATACAACTGTTCGTGTTTTCGCGTGAACTGTTCCGGGTGAAATTCATTCAACGCCCGTTCTCTCCCGGCTTTTCCCATCGCATTTCTTTTCGCTGGATCCGTGAGTAAATCAATGATCGCATCAGCCAGTTGAGCAGGTTGTCGGGGAGTCACCAGGATTCCAGTTGTGCCTTCAATCACTGCCTCAGGGATTCCTCCCACCCGGGTGGCCACGACCGGCAGTCCCATAACCATCGCTTCAATGATCGAGATCGGTACGCCTTCGCTACGTGAAGGCAGAACAAACAGGTCCATTCTCTGGAGTTCTTCAAAAACCTTCTCACTGTGGCCCGCAAACTTGACCGCGCGGGTGATATTCAATCGAGAAGTGAGATCCTGGAGAGCTGCTTCGAGCGGCCCGCTACCTACAATCCGTAGCTGAAGTCTTGGGAATTGTTCCAGTATTGATGGCATGGCAAAGAGTAAGTCCTCATGCCGCTTCTCCTCGCTCAGGCGGGCAACAATTCCGATCACGAATCTGCCATCAGACGGAGGGCGCAAGTTCTGCCTTGTCTCCAACTTGGCGTATTTTGCGTAATTGAATGGGGGATAGATGACCGTTGTCTTCGGTGAAGGTCCCTTGCCCACCCAGCCCTCGCGCACGTTATTGGACACATATACCGCGGCATCGGCCAAATGACCGAGTAGGGCGTCGAGTGGATACAATAAATGGTCCCGGAAGCGCCTCAATCTCGTGGGAGCCTGATCTCGTTGGGTGAGTTCGGTTTTAATCAGCACCGGAACGCCGGAGAAGCGCGCGGCGATCGTTCCAATTGTGTTGGCATAAAGGCAGTAGGTCTGAAACACACGCGGTCGTTCGCGTCGAAGCAGTTTCACCAAACGAATCACATTCAAAGGACTTTTTTGTGAAGGGGCTTTGAGGTTGTGAATCGTTACGCCAAGTTTGTCGAATTCGTTCTTTAGCTTGAGTCTAGTGTAACCCAGCACACAGACTGAAAGGTCGAACTCCTTCCGATCAATGTATCGCACCAAAGTCAATAGCTGGTCATGAACCCCGTAATAGGTATCCAAATCCTTCCAGAAATGAATGACCTTTATCCTTTCCATGTATAGGAGTCACAAGATGCGAAGGTTTACGGCGTCTTACCCCGACGACACTCTCGACCATTCGCGTAAGAATACGACCAATTGGCACAAATGCGTCGCCAAAGGTTCCAATTCAATGAAAGCACTCAACAGATTGCGAGCCTGCAAGATCCACATTTGAGCGCCGTCCGGTTTGTTCAGGAGTCATTTCAACGCCGATGCGACCTCTTTGGCGAGGTATGTGATAATCAGATCCGCCCCGGCACGCTTGAAGGCGGTCAGCATTTCCATCCGCACACTGGCCTCGTCCAGGCGGCCTGCTTCAGCAGCAGCCTTAAGCATAACATATTCGCCACTCACGTTGTACACGGCCAGCGGCATTTTGAACTCCGCCTTGGCGCGGGCCACGATGTCCAGGTAGAACAGCGCCGGCTTCACCATAATGATATCCGCCCCTTCTTCGATATCCAGGGCAATCTCCCGCATGGCCTCGTCCGAATTGCCGAAATCCATCTGGTGGGTCCGCTTGTCACCAAAGGCGACCGCCGAGTGCGTGCACTGTTTGAAAAACGGATCGTACAGTTTCGAGGCGAATTTTGCTGAATACCCCATGATGGCGGTGTCGATGAGCCGTTCCTTGTCGAGGGCCGATCTCATCGTTCGAATCTGTCCGTCCAACATCGCTGCGGGAGCAACGATATCGGCGCCGGCCGTTGCGTGGGACACGGTGACTTTGGCCAGAAGCTCGAGCGAACGGTCGTTGATCAGATAGCCGTTTTCAATGATCCCACAGTGGCCGTGTTCGGTGTACTCGCACAAACAGACGTCGGTAATTACCGTCAGACCCTCCACCTCCCGCTTCAATGCGCGCACGGCCTGTTGGACGATGCCATTTTCCGCATAGGCCTCGGAAGCGTCGGCATCCTTCTTTTCAGGGATGCCGAAGATCAGCACCGCGAGAATGCCGAGGTCCCTGATCTGTTTGGCTTCCTCGACGAGCAGGTCCACCGAGTGGTGGTAGTTTCCCGCCAGCCCCTTGATTTCCTGCTTGATGCCTCGGCCATGAACGACAAAAAGAGGATAAATCAGATCGTCGCGACGCACATCGCATTCTCGGACCATGCTGCGCAGCGTTTGATTTCGTCGGAGCCGCCGCAATCGTTGTGTGGGAAATCCCATGTGATACTCTCCGTGGCTGTCTAGCGTTTAACCAGGTGAAACGGCAGAATCTTGCCGCTACGCGTGGGCATCGGATACTCCCGACTCACCCGCACCGTGCCCGCCTGCTTCCACATGACTGAGCCGGATTGAGCCCAGGACTCCGGACTCTGTTCCGAGCCACGCAACAACTCGATGAACGCGCGCGCGATCCCCTCCTCCTCGAGCGGGCCAAGTCGCGGGCTGACCAGCAGCCGCAAACGATTCAACCCTTTCCCGTCCTCTTCTTCAATCAGCTGGTAATCGGTGCTCTGCCCGCCGAATCTTCCGGGCAGCTCCTTTTCGATGATGCGAATGAAATCGGTATCCACAAATGTCACGCCTTCGCCGGTCAGCTTTTCATAACTCCGGATATTCGAGATGTGCGTGTCAAACCCCGACTGGCTGAAGGCGCAGGTCCCGGAACGGGTACAAACGGTTCCGTGGTCGCCCATGCCCACATTCAACAACAGCTTCGGCGATTCGAACAGCACGGTCGTGAACAAAAAGGAATTCACTGTGATGTCGAAGTGCGGAACATGGTACGGGTGGGCAATGATCGCTGTGGTGTCTTTG
>QHNT01000474.1 GCA_003218515.1 Verrucomicrobiota bacterium
GTCAATCTCTCACCAAGAAGGGCCTCAGTTGAGGGTGCTTTCGCTTGCAGGCATGATGCCTGACCCATAGCGGGATTTAGAAGATACCAAGTATTAACTTGGCCCCATATTCGGGTGCGGAGAATCCGGCTCCATCGGCCGGTCTCGGATTCCACCAATAGCACAGTCGTATGAACTCTGCAACACCCGTGCGGGCACGATTGCCTTTGCCGACCCAGTCTCAGATGAAAAGATTGTCTCCGCGCTGCGGAGACAATCAACGTCGGCACATCTCAGCACCCGACCGGATCGCAATTGAGTTGCGTCAGGCTGCTCCTGTAAACAGTGCGGAAATCCGTGGTGCCAGTCGGCGGATGAGCGCGAATTATCCTACAACCAGATGGAACGCGCGCGCCCAGAGGGGGCACCCCGTCGGGTTGAGGCACGCCGAATTTCAATCAGTGTATCGAGTTTTAGATCGGGACGAATATCGTTGTGAAACGCGCTGATTCTGTCACAAAAAGTAGGCAGTTTTTGTTACAACTCGCGACAGGCAGCACCGATGCAACCCATTGACAAACGAGTCATTAGCCGAGGTTAGGGCAACGGGATGGGTTGAGTATTCTCTCCAAATTAGTTGATCGAGCAAAGGTTGACTTGCGGTTGACGTATGGTTTAGACTCGCTTCATGCCAACGATATTGAGCAAAACGGAAAAAGGCGGCTTGGAGTTTGGTGAATTGGCCGATCTTCGGGACGATCTTGTGCAGGAGAAGCAGCGGTTGGAGCGGTTGCTCGCACGCGTGGATAACGCCCTGCGGCAAGCAGAGGAAACAGAGAGAGACGTTGTTGACACCGGCGAGAAAGTGCCGGCTCCCCGGCCCAGTCCGCTGGACCAGTGGAAGAACGTCGTGGATGCCACCAAGGACCTGCGGGTTGCCAACGGGAATCTTTCTGCGGAGCGCGTGGCGAAGCTCTTTGGGATCAGCCTGAGCCAGTTGGCCGGGTGGCTGGGACGGTCGAAGCAGACGGTCAGCAAGACACCGGACGCGGACTCGCTGCAAAATGCGCTGGGTTATTTCGAGCGGGTGGCGAGACTTCGATTGGCGATGGAAAGCGACGCGGAAATTCGCAAGTGGCTGCGGATGCCGCACCCGGATATTGATGGGAAGAGTCCCTTGGAACTGATGGCAAACGGCCAGTGGCAGGCACTGGCGGACTTCGTGGATGACATCCTGACGGGGACTCCGGGGTGATGCACGACGAGGATTCCCTTGCCAAGGCGTTAGCGAATGTGCCGGTCCGCGAATTGCAGGCCACGCTGGTGCGGCGAGTGCCGCTTGGTCCGCTGGTCGAATCGCCTGTGCCGGACTTTTTGTTCACTTCTGGCAAGGCATATCGTTACAATACGCGGGGCATACACTGTGTGTATTTCGCGGAAGACGAACGAACTGCGGTGGCCGAATACGAACGGCACAATGTGTCGCGACACCAGCCGTTCGTGACTTATTTCGCCGAAGTGGTTTTGAAACGGATCATTGACCTCTGCTCGACTGAAACGGTCAAGGCGTTGGGATTAAAGCCTCGGGATTTGCGAGCTCCATGGGTGGGTGCCCGGCGCCCGACGGTAAGGCAGCTCTTGGGAAAAGCGCTAAACAACGGCTCGGTAGCAGCGGCGATTCGATTCCCGTCGGAGGCCGCGCGGGCGCAGAGGTTCGCCGGGGCCAACGCGGTGGTCTTTCAGGATTGTGTCCGGCGGCCGGATTTCGTGCGCATTCTCGGCCCAACAAAGAAGCCGCTGCAAAGATGGCCTCACTGAGCGGATTGCGAACAGGCAAGTCATACAACAATAACGATCACTCTTTCATGGCCATCACCAATCACGAGCGTATTGGAAACGCGGCAAACACCATTCAGGCTGTGCGCCGATGTTTTGTGGTCTCCCTCACAGGGCGATAATTCGGCGGCCTCGAAAAAAGCACGCGCATACCCAGTCTCACGCTCGCCTGCCTTGGCAATCACGCTTGTCGATTCGTTCGGAACGTATATTCTCGGCCACGGTAGATGACCTCCGAGGATACAGCCCGGCAGAGAATCGACGCGATGCTTTCCGCGTCCGGCTTGGTTCTGTTAGTTTGACATTCATGCACTGGATCGCCCCATCTGAAAAAGATGCCACCAACGGCACGCTCGAAAAACGCCTATGGGACGCCGCAGATCAGTTCCGCGCCAACTCCGGCCTGAAATCCCAGGAATACTCCGCGCCCGTCCTCGGCCTGATCTTCCTGCGCTTCGCCGAACTGCGCTTCGCCGCCCAACAAACCAGGCTGGAGAGGGCCGGCGCATCATCGAGGCGCGGCAGCCGCGTTGACGAACCCACGCTTATCATGCCGACGGCATCCTTTACCTGCCCGCCGTAGCGCGGTTCGATTACCTGCTCAAACTTCCTGAAGCCGAGAACATCGGCGCGAAGGTCAATGCCGCCATGCGCGACATCGAAAAGCACAACCCGCAACTCGCGGGCGTGCTGCCCAAGACCTACAACCTGTTCACCAGCGCCCTCCTCAAGGAACTGCTGAAAAAAGTCTCCGAGATTCCCGCCACCGTGGACTACGACGCCTTCGGGCGCATCTACGAATACTTCCTCGGCGAATTTGCCCGCACCGAAGGACAGAAAGGCGGCGAATTCTACACACCGGCCAGCATCGTCCGGCTGATCGTCGAAATCCTTGAGCCTTACCACGGGCGCGTGCTCGACCCCGCGTGCGGTTCGGGCGGCATGTTCGTTTCCTCCGCGCGATTTGTTTCCGAGCACAAGCGGCAAGCTGCCGCTGGCCACCCTCGCCCATCGGATGGGAGAGGGCCTGGGGGTGAGGGCTACTCCGGCGACCCCTCCAAGGAACTCTCCATTCACGGCCACGAAAAAGTTGGCGAGACGATGCGGTTGTGCCGAATGAA
>QHNT01000475.1 GCA_003218515.1 Verrucomicrobiota bacterium
ACGGCCATTGACCCGGCGCTGATTGAGTTTGATCGGCGCACGACCGGCGTCGAACAATTCCGCGAACTGGCCTACGCGGTCCATGCGTTCGGCGCGCGGCTCTTTCTGGACCTTGTCATCAATCACACCGGCTGGAGTTCCACCCTCCACGAGCGGCATCCAGAGTGGTTTCTGCGCGGCGAGAATGGCGCGTTCCTCAGTCCCGGCGCGTGGGGCGTGACCTGGGAGGACCTGGTCGAGTTGAACACGCGCGAAAGGGAACTTTGGGACCACCTGGCCGAGGCGTTTCTCACCTGGTGCCGGCGCGGCGTGGATGGCTTCCGCTGCGACGCAGGTTACAAAGTGCCGATGCCGGTCTGGCAATACATCACCGCCCGCGTGCGCGAGGAATTTCCCGAAACGCTCTTCTTGCTCGAAGGGCTTGGCGGCGGCTGGAACGAAACGGAAGCATTGCTGACCGAAGGCGGGATGCAGTGGGCCTACTCAGAGTTGTTCCAGGAAATTACCGGCCCGCAGGCCGCCGGCTATCTCGACCATGCGCACAAGCAAAGCCCGCGCGTCGGCGTGCTGGCGCATTACAGCGAAACGCACGACAACGACCGGCTCGCGAAAAAAGGCCGCGAATGGTCGCTGTTGCGCAACCGGCTGTGCGCGCTGGCGAGCGCGAACGGCGCCTACGGTTTCACCTGCGGCGTCGAATGGCTCGCCACCGAACGAGTTCTGGTGCACGGCTGCGCCGGTCTTGCCTGGGGCAACGAGGAAAATATCGTTCCCGATCTGGCGCGGCTGAACCAATTCCTCGCCGGGCATCCCTGCTTCTTCGACGGCGCGAAGCTCACGCGATTAAGCCCCCTTGATTCGCCCGTGTTCGCTTTGCAGCGCGTCTCCGTTGACGGCAAAGACGCTGTGTTGGTGCTGGTTAATACAGATGTTGAAAAGTCGCAAATATTGTCGGTGTCCTTAAGCGACGGTACGGCGGACTGTCCTCAGCCCGCCGCAGAGGAGGGCGCGGTGAGGACACCGCGCCCTGCCTTGTCGTCGCTTGAGGATTTGCTCGGACAACCGACACCCAAAGCGAAGTTGGCAGACGACGGAAAGATTCAATTCGCTTTGAAACCGGGCGCCTGTTACTGCCTCGCGCTCGCGGGAAGCAGCCGCCGACGTGAGGAGACGGACCTGGACCCGAGCGGGGCCTCTCCGCCTCCTCACGTCGGCGGCTACGTCTCGGGCGACGCCTATCGCCGCGCACGGGCACAAGCTGCCTTCGCCGTCAGCGCACTGAGCGAGGTGGTCGAGCCGGAAGACCTCGGCCCGCACGACTGGCTCGCTCTCGCCAGGTTGGCGGAGCGTGATCCGAAACAATTTCTCGGTTCGCTTGCTTATCTGGACAAAAAACTCGCCCGCAACGATTTGCTGTCGGCCCTGGAGGCCGCCTTGCAAAGCAACAAATTCCCGCACGTGATCTCGTGGAGTTTGATCGATCGCCGTCGAGTCACAGTGGTTCCGCCGAAACATTGGCTGTTGGTTCGGGACGACGCGCCGTTCCGCGCGACGCTGCGCTTCGATGATGGCAGCGCCGCGCGGCACGCGCAGTCGGTCGCCGTTCGCGATGGTCACGTCGCCTGCTTCCCGCCGCCCGCCGGAGACGGTGATGCCGAACTGGTCGTGGAACGATACGGCATCGCGGAGCGGCAAGTGGCAGGTGGAGTCAGGTTTCTGTCTTCAACGCCAGATGGCCTGAAATCCGAAATCCGAAATCCGAAATCCGCGATTGTTTTGCTGACCAACGGAATCGGCGGTATGGCGCGGCTGTGTGTGGACCTGGGTCGCGTGGCATCTAAATACGATTGCCTGCTCGGCGCGAACCTGAACGCCCGCGTGCCGGTGGACCGACACATCTTCGCCAAGCGCGTCCGGGTCTGGGCCAATGCCAATGGATTCATTTCCACGTTGAACGCGGACAACCTCGTCGCGTTCGAGCCTGGGCCGCCGGCGCGCTGGCGATTCGCCACCGACGCCGGCGACGGATGCACGGTTGAAATCGAAATGAGCGCTGAGATGCTGTCAGGACGGAACACGACGGTGTTGCGCTTCCGCCGTGGGATGATGAGCCCGTCTGGCCAACCGGACGGCGCCGCGCGACGTCCCCACCCGACTTTCGATGAAGTCAGCGACGGCGTGGAAGGCGGCCCTTCCGGAGAGGTTCACGTGACGGTGCGCGTGACCGGAATGGTGCGAAGATATTCCTCACCCCATCGAGGCGAGTCGCGGCCAGGTCGCCAGCGGAGACGCTTATAGTCCGGGTTGGTTTGATTTGGCGCTGGCGGAACGGGCGACGGCGACCCTGGTCGTCACGGCAGACCCACCCCCAACCCTTCCAAAGGAGGGGAGCGCGTCCTCAACTGCCGCATCCGGCCCGTTCACTTCCGGGGAGAGAACGCCCCGAAGTTTGAACCCCCATTGCCCCCTTGAACCCCGAGAGGCCCCCTCACCCGGCCTCCGGCCACCCTCTCCCCCAGTGGGGGAGAGGGAAGGGGTGAGGGGGGTCATGGGGAGGTCAGGGGTGGGTCCGCGCACAACAGAGGAACATGCCGACCACTTTTCCGCGCGACTATTGAACGCGGCGAAAGCGTTCCTCGTGCGGAGGGACGAGGGCAAGACAATGATCGCCGGTTATCCATGGTTTTTGGATTGGGGACGAGACACGTTGATTTGTGCGCGCGGACTGCTAAGTGCAGGAATGACTGACGAGGTGAAGCAAATCCTGGTGACGTTCGCGCGGTTTGAGGAAAACGGAACGTTGCCTAACACCATTCACGGCGAGGACGCGTCGAACCGCGACACGTCGGACGCACCGTTGTGGTTCGGGATTGTCTGCGAAGAACTCGCCAAGCTGGAGCAGGCTTCCACCCTGCCCGCGTCAGCCAAGATGCCTGAGCCGCTTTACAGTCAACGCATCGACGGGCGCGGGCGCACGATCGCCGACGTGCTGCGGAGCATAGCGACGCATTATCGCGACGGCACGCCGAACGGCATTGGCATGGATCCGGAGTCGGCGCTGATTTGGAGTCCTGGTCATTTCACCTGGATGGACACCAATCATCCGGCCGGCACACCGCGCGAAGGTTATCCGATTGAGATTCAGGTGTTGTGGATCCGGCTGCTGCTCCAACTCGAGCGGATCGACACGAAAGCCGATGGCGCACCATGGGGCGCTTTGGCGAATCGCGCCGAGGCGTCGTTGCAAAAATATTTCTGGCTGGAGGACCGTGGTTACTTTGCCGACTTGCTGATCGCCGAACGGGACGAGCCCCCGTCCGCAGCCAGAGTGGACGACGCGTTGCGAAGCAATTGTTTGTTGGTGGTCGGCCTCGGCCTGGTTGCCGGCGCGCAGGCCAGACGTTGTGTGGAGGCGGCGCTGCGCTATCTCGTTGTTCCCGGCGCACTGCGTTCGCTTGCGCCACTGCCGGTTTCGCCGGCTCTGCCAATTTATGGCAGCGACGGCCGCTTGCTCAACGATCCGACCGAACCGTATTTTGGCCGCTACGAAGGGGACGAAGACACGCGGCGCAAGCCGGCCTATCACAATGGCACGGCGTGGACGTGGACATTCCCGGCCTTCTGCGAAGCGCTGGCGCGCGCGTGGGATTTCGCGCCGGAAGCGGTCGCAACGGCCAGGGCTTATTTGGGCGGCATGGAGCGGTTGATGAATGAAGGTTGTCTGGGGCAGGTTCCGGAGATTCTCGACGGCGACGCCCCGCATCGACAGCGGGGCTGTGACGCGCAGGCGTGGGGCGTGACGGAAGCGTTGCGAGTGTGGCGGCTTCTGCCTTCATTTCGCCGGTGAAACGATGACGCTTTCCTTGTCGATGCCGTAGCGGTCGAGGACGCGTTTGGTTGCGGCGTCGAGTGTCGCGGCATCGAGCACGATTTTCTGCAATGTCTCGCCCTTGGTGAATTCGAGGATGTGGAAACCGTTCACCGGTTTTTTGAGCGCCTGCTGCAGGTCTGAGAGGTAATTGACCTTTTGTGCGTTGACTTTTTCGACCACGAGTTGGCGCGACTCCTGATAGCCGAGGTTGTAAAAGTCCGGCAGCACCTGTGACAAAATCACGACGGCGGGGCGCTCCGGCGTTGGATCCTGACTTCGGAAGTAGGCGAGTCGAAATGGAGCGCGTCGTTCCCAATCCTGCCCCCAACTGCGCAAATAATTTTTTGTCAACGGCTGAAATACCAGACCGCCGGCAATCACATATTCCGGCTCCTGCTCGAACGGCGCTTCGGGAACCAGCCGCGCCGCGTCTTCAGCTTTAGGCAGGCGATAAACCACGTCCTGCGCCCGCCCGTCGCGCCAGACCTTCAAGCGCGCAGGGTCGCCGGCCCATTTGTTGCGCGTGGATAGATTCTCCAACAGCAGATGGCCGTAACCCGCGTCCACATAGTCGCCCTGAGTGTCAACGTCGAAACCGTCCACTTGCAGCAAAATGTCGCGCGGTTTGAGCACCGGATGCGTGTCGCGCTTGTCGGGCACATCGATGACCACCACGCCGCGCTTTTCGCCTTCGAGCTTCAGGTAATCAAGCGTCTCCGGGTTTTCGGCGGGCTGCCAGGTAAAATCAAAATAGCCGAGGCCTTTGTAATGGCCCTTTTTCTGCGCGTCGAGAATCGAGCGAATGAACGGCGAAGGCAGCACCTGCAATTGGTTCCCGGACTGCGAGAAGACCAGACCGACGACTTTGCTGCCGGCGATGGCCGGCTCCGACCAGCCCACACCGTCGATTTCCGAACCTAACTCCAGTTGCACGTGCACGGCGTCGCTCATGTTCGGATGACTGACGGTAAAGCGGCTGAACTCGGCTTTGCGCACTTCGAGGTTGCCCGCGCGCCAGCGGATGATTTGTATCTCTTCTTCTTTTTTGACCGGCTCGGCGAGCGTGGCTGGTTTCAATCCCGCCCAGAACTTTTCGTCCGTGCTGGTGACGACGGCGAG
>QHNT01000145.1 GCA_003218515.1 Verrucomicrobiota bacterium
TGACCACATCGCCGAGCACGGCGGCGATCCGGAGCGGATTCTCGTCATGGGCCACTCCGCCGGCGCCCAGCTTGCTGCCCTGATTTGCATCGACGACCGCTACCTGAAGGCCGAGGGACTCTCCCTCGCCATCATCAAGGGCTGCGTTCCCGTGGACGGCGACACCTACGATGTTCCGGCCATCATCGAGACTGCTGAGACGCGTCGCCGGGTGCATGGCCAGCCGCAGGCAAAGTTCGGGCACCGCGAGAAGTTCGGAAACGACCCGGCGAAGCACCGCGACTATTCTGCCGTCACGCACGTGGCGACGGGCAAAGGCATCCCGCCGTTTCTCATTCTCCATGTCGCCGACCATCCCGACACGAGCGCGCAGGCGGAGCGCCTCGAGGCCGTGCTGAAGGACGCGGGCATTCCTGCCAAGCGCTTCGCGGCCAAGGAAACCAACCACAGCAAGCTTAACGAGAATCTCGGCCTGCCGGATGATCCGCCGACGAAGGCTTTGTTCGAGTTTGTAGGTGAGGCGTTGAAGGAGTAAGTCAGCGCCTCCGCCGCTCCGCCGCAACATCGCGCCGCTTTCCAATTCTGAACAGGAGATAACAGAGAGAACAGAGCCATGAACAATGCTTCAAAACCAATTTGCTCCGACTGCGCGGCGATAATCTCGGTTTTCTCTGTTTCCTCCTGTTCAGC
This sequence comes from Verrucomicrobiota bacterium, assembly GCA_003218515.1. Classification (GTDB taxonomy): domain Bacteria; phylum Verrucomicrobiota; class Verrucomicrobiia; order Limisphaerales; family AV2; genus AV2. Next base: position 691 of record QHNT01000145.1, read on the forward strand.
TTCTGCATGATATCGGTTAGAAGCCACCATCACTGCGAGCACATGGCGGACTTGATTGCGTTCCTGCTCCTGCCACAATGGCTCCGTTCGGCCTGAAAACCGCGAATGAATGCCAATGAACGCGAATCAGAGGTTGAAGTGGTCGCCTCAGACAATTGGCTCTGTCATCCGGCGAATGTTGAGGTGAATTCCAGTATTCGATACTTCGCATCGATTCGCGTCCATTCGCGGTTCAACTGCCGGATTCAAGATCAAATGAGGACCTTTATTGCTCTCGTCTTATCCCTCGCCTTCCAAATTCGCGCGGCCTCTGCTGACGAGTGGACGACCGCGGCGCCGCGCGAGGAGATTCGCCCGCAGTTTCAACACACGAAAACCGGCGGCAAATCCGGGCACGGCGCGCTCACCATCCGCGCCGATGAACGCGAAGGCCTGCACGGCTGGTGGCAAAAAACCTTTCCCGTGACCGCCGGGCGGCATTACCGCTTTTCCGCGTGGCGGCGCGCAGAAAACATCGCCGTGCCACGCCGCAGCGTGCTGGCACGTGTGCTTTGGCGCGATGACACTGGGAAAGAGGTCCAGCGGCATGAGGGTGTGTTGACTAACTTTGCGAAGAGAGTCGTGGCGACCGCCGAGCCAGAGTATCCGCGCGACATGGTCGAGAAAGGCGCGGGCAACGACGGCTGGGTCGAAATGTCCGGCATCTATGAAGCTCCGCCGGGGGCAACGCAGGCGCGAGTTGAGTTACATCTGTTGTGGGCGCCGAACGGCAAGGTCGAGTGGAGCGACGTTTCGTGCTGGGCGAAACCTTGACCTACGCCGGCGTAGGCTCGAGCTATGCGGACTGTGCCGAAAGCATTCCCGGCCCTTCGACGGAATACTTCGGCGATCTGGCGAAAAAGCATGAACTCTACGTCGTGGCCGGCCTCATCGAACGCGACCGGCATCAGCTCTTCAACGTCGCCGTGCTCATCGGACCGGATGGCAAGGTCGCGGGCAAGTATCGGAAAGTCTGTCTGCCGGACGGCGAATACGATAAAGGCATGTCGCCGGGTGACGATTATCCGGTCTTCGACACGCGCTTTGGCAAAATAGGCATGATGATTTGTTACGACGGATTCTTTCCCGAAGTCGCGCGCGAATTGAGCAATCGCGGTGCGGAAATTATCGCGTGGCCCGTGTGGGGCTGCAATCCCGAGCAGGCGCGCGCTCGCGCGTGTGAGAACCATGTCTATCTCGTCAGCAGCACTTACGAAGACGTGTCGCGCGACTGGATGCTCACCGCCATCTTTGGCCAGGATGGCAGCGTGCTAGCCCAAGCCAGGGAATGGAGCACGGTCTGCGTCGCGGAAGTGGACCTGAACCAGCGCACGCTCTGGCCGTGGCTGGGTGATTTCAAAGCCCAGATTCCGCGGCAGCGACCGGTCGCGCGCGGAGAGTAAGGGTCATGAACATAAAGTTCGGTCTCGATCGGGTCGATCGTGAGTCCTGCGTGCCGATCCGCACTTGGCTGGAATCGAATTAAGTGCCTGCTACGCGAGGTTTTCACGTACGGGATTCTGGATCAAACCCCTGGGAATGTTCGGGCTCTAAATTTTTTCATTGCCTTAGGGTCGTCATTGTGGTTTTTATGCGGTCGATCCAGTTTCCCATAACCAAACATGTAGCCGAGTTCTCACGGCGGTTCGTGGTTGGAGCGTTGGCGCGCGTGTCTCCACCTGCTACCGAACAGCGTAAGGCTCGGAGACAGACTTAAATCTTTGAGGACTAAATCATGAAGACGATGAGGTGCGTGCTGTTTGCGGTTGCCATTGCGGCGGTTAATTCGCAGTTTGCGGTTCGATCGTACGCAAGTCTGTTCAAGATCGATTTCGGCCAGTTTGAAAACGAACGGGAAATTGTGGATGCCGACGGAAACCCAACTGGAACGTTTCCGGAGCCTTTGACGAATTGGACTGTGATCCCGACTTGGACCTTCGCAGATCCAAATGCCAACGTAGTCGTTGGTAGCGCTAGTGCCGTTGGTACAACTAATGCCGATGGTACTGAAGTGACTTGGAAACTGACCGACTTCTCTACAGACGCCAACACAAATGTCACGATGACTATGCTTGATAACAAGGCTCTTGCGGAACAACTCAGTCCGGATAGCCCGCCCTATATGCTGGGCCAGACCGCCAATAACCCAGTACCGGCACTGTTGGCTGCTGTGTACGACGGAGTCCTAGTTCCCGCAATCGTCAAAGACGACTACCTCTATCGAAACCCAGACACGGCCGGAACCGAGGTGCTCATGCGATTCGCCAATCTGAATCCTGGGACCTACAACGTGACAGTGTTCGAAGGGCGAACAAACGACGCCAATGGAAGATTTGGCAAGGTCTGGGTGGATGATATCAACGGCAAGAAAGAACCTGCGGCACAAAACACCGGCAACTATTCCGGGGTGAACGCCAGCGGAGTTGCGCTTCCCTTGGGACAGCCGAGAACAGTCACGGTGACTGTCAAGGCAGGTGAGTATCTTTGGTTCGCGGAAATGGAAGACAATTCAGGAGGGATCAGCGGAATGATCATCCGATCCGCCGCTCTACCTGTCGTCGATGTGTCTGCCTCAAAAGGTCTGTTCAAGCTGGATTTCGGCCAGTTTGAAAACGAACGGGAAATTGTGGATGCCGACGGAAACCCAACAGGAACGTTTCCGGAGCCTTTGACGAATTGGACTGTGATCCCGACTTGGACCTTCACTGATCCAAATGCCAACGTAGTCGTTGGTAGCGCTAGTGCCGTTGGTACTGCTAATGCCGATGGTACTGAAGTGACTTGGAAACTGACCGACTTCTCTAAAGACGCCAACACAAATGTCACGATGACTATGCTTGATAACAGGACTCTTGCGGAGCAACTCAGTCCGGATAGCCCGCCCTATATGCTGGGCCAGACCGCCAATAACCCAGTACCGGCACTGTTGGAAGCTGTGTACGACGGAGTCGTGGTTCCCGCAATCGTCAAGGACGACTACCTCTATCGAAACCCAGACACGGCCGGAACCGAGGTGCTCATGCGATTCGCCAATCTGAATCCTGGGACCTACAACGTGACGGTGTTCGAAGGGCGAACAAGCGACGCCAATGGAAGATTTGGCAAGGTCTGGGTCGACGATATCAACGGCAAGAAAGAGCCTGCGGCACAAAACACCGGTAACTATTCCGGGGTGGATTTGGATGTCGGCGGAGTTCCGACTCCCGTGGGACAGCCGAGAACAGTCACAGTGACTGTCAAGGCAGGTGAATATCTGTGGATCGCGGAAATGGAAGACAATTCAGGAGGCATCAGCGGAATGATCATCCGAGGCACCGGCGGTTCGTTGCCCGCCCTAACTGTCGCGAGAACGGCGGATGGTGTTGCGCTTACCTACACAGGAACGCTCCAAGCCGCGGATGTGGTCAACGGAACGTATTCCGACGTGACCGGTGCTACCAGTCCATACTCGGAAAGAGCCACCAACGCGGCAAAGTTCTTCCGCGCAAAACAATAACCGGGAGTCAGACAAGATAATCACAAGAGAGAGACCGGAGTTCACTTCCGTCTCCTTCCGTTTAAGGTTCTATCGCCTAAGCCGGCCGTAGCCGATTCGTCGGGAGAACGAGTTGATTGGCAAAGGCCTGACCTTTCCGCCTTGCCGCACACACTTCAAACCCGCACTGTCCCACCATGCTGCGACCGGACAAGAAATACTCCGTTTACGACCTGCGACAACTGAAGGGCAAACGCTGCCTGACTCACGTGCATGTCAAATCCCCGGAAGAGGCGGGCGCGGCAGAAGCGGCCGGGATTGACTTGTTGAGTTGCAGTTTCGACTCACCGGCGTCACAGGCCCGATTGCCGCTCCTTGTGGCGGCGGCCGTGGTGGGCCACCTGGGAATGGTTCCGCGCCACGCGACCTGGACGAACGTTCGCCCGATCGGCAAGACCGCCGCCGAGGCCAGGCAACTCTATGAACAAATGAAGCGTCTGGAAAATGCCGGTGCCTATGCCGCGGAACTTGAATTGGTGCCGCACCAGCTTGCTTCCTATTTCTGCAAGAAAACTTCCCTCCTTCTGATGTCCCTGGGTTCGGGCAGCGGCTGTGACACGCAGTTCCTCTTCTCCGACGACATCCTTCAGGATTACGACGAACGCATTCCTCGCCATGCCAAGGCCTACAGGAACTTCCTCAACGAATACAAACGGCTCCAGGACGAGCGCATCGCCGCATTTGCAGAATACGCCGAGGACGTGAAGAGCGGCCGTTTCCCCGAAGCCGGTCACCTGGTGGCAATGGATGAGGCCGCGTTCAAGGAGGCCGTCGAAGCGATTGAAGGCCGCCGCGGCAATGCTTGACCGCAAGGCAATCAATTCATTTCTCGTGAAAACAATGGTTCCCTGGGTGCCGCGATGGAGGAAGTCGATGCTTAAAGAGCGCGGCATCTTTCAGGACAAGTTCGGCTTCGGCGCCAGCCCGGCGTTGGTTCTCATCGACATGGCGTACGGCTGCACCGATCCACGGAGAGAATGCGAAGGTTTACGCGAAGGTGTGACTTTGGCACAATGTGCCCATGCCGATGGCAAGCCCGATTAAATACCCACCAGCCGAAGAAGGCAGCGACGTGTTGCTCCGTCTCCGCGAGGATTACGAGCAGGCGGTGCTTGATTTGTTTGACACCGACGAAGAAGCCAGAGGAGTTCGCCCCGCACTAAAGGTCGTGGGTCACACGTCCAACTTTCTCGATAACCTGCGGCTGCCGGTCCATAGGTGGTTTCGTTACAGCGCGGGCTTTTCGGCGGAGTGGGTGAAGTGGTTGCTGGCCGAACGAAAAGGCCGCGAACTCCGCGTGCTCGACCCGTTCGTCGGCTCGGGCACGACCTGTCTCGCGTGTGACGAAATGGGGGTGGAATCTTACGGGTTGGAGGCACATCCGTTTGTTCATCGCGTCGCAAGCGCGAAGCTTAGTTACACCTCAGACGCGGAGAGACTTCTGGCAAAGGCAGAGAGCGCATTTCGGTTCGCTAGAGAAGCGCAGGCTGCGAACGATTATCCTGACCTGATTCAAAAATGTTTTGGTCCTGAAACACTCGACTTCCTGGATCGCTTCCGGCAAGCCGTCGAAAAGGAACAGGACGGAACGCGAGAAGCGGAACTGCTTTGGGTGGCTTTGGTTTCCGCGTTGCGCGTCGCTTCCGAAGCGGGGACAGCGCCGTGGCAATATGTGTTGCCGGGCCGCCGCAAGACCTCGCCGCCATCGCCCGAAGCCGCGCTGCACAAGGCGATACAGATGATTGCGGCGGACATCCGCTTCATGGCACGCCGCGCCAAACCCCTGGCGAAGTTGCGCATCGATGACGCGCGAAAGTGCGCGACCGTGCCGGATGTCTGGGCCACGCTCGTCATTACGTCGCCACCTTACGCGAACAACTACGACTATGCCGACGCAACGCGTCTGGAGATGGTGTTCATGGGCGAGATTCGGGGATGGGGCGACCTTCAGGACACCGTGAGAAAACATTTGGTGCGCGCCTGTTCCCAGCATGTCCCTCCCAAGTCGGTAAATCTCGATGAGGTTCTCGCATCGCCGGAGCTCGCGCCGATCCGCAATGAAATTGTGCCAGTATGCCGCGAGCTTTCGTCAATCCGATTGGAACGCGGTGGCAAGAAGACCTACAACAACATGATCGCCTGTTACTTTCTCGACCTTGCGCAAACGTGGCAGGCGCTCCGCCGCGTGTGTGCCTCACCTTGCGATGTCTGTTTTGTCATTGGCGATTCCGCGCCGTATGGCGTCTATGTCCCGGTCGTTGCGTGGTTCGGTAAGTTGGCCCGGGCAGCGGGATTTGAGTCTTGGACCTTCACGAAACTTCGCGACCGAAACATCAAGTGGAAGAACCGAAAGCATCGCGTGCCGCTCTGCGAGGGACACTTGTGGGTTCACGGCTAACCTATGGCTGAATCCTACGCCCATCGGTGGGGACAAATCATCGGGGACATCTTCGAGCAGTTCGTTCGCGACATGCTCAAGAGTATCGCAGAGAAGCACGGGCTTTATCTCGACTACAAGAAAGCTATTGCCTATTTGATCGAGGAAGAAAAGACTTATCGGCTGCGAGAAGACGCTGAACAGCGCGAGATGTTTGAGATCGTCGTTCGCTTTAACAATGGAGCAAAGATTGAGGCAACTTTTCCAACTCGTCAGGAAGCAATTGGATTTCTTCGGACATTCGAAAAGTCATGAACGAGGGCCCGAGCCATGTGCCCATATCTATGGATCCGAGCAACGGGCCGCGCATCCTCACTACCACGGTTGGCTCGTATCCCGTCCCGGACTGGCTTGCGGCGCTGCCCAGCGAGCAGGCGCTGCTCGACGCCACGCGCGTCGTGTTCAACCTCCAACGTCAGGCCGGTATCGACCTTCCCACCGACGGTGAACTGTATCGTTTCGATGTGAATCATCCCGACACCAACGGCATGATCGAGTATTTCGTCCACAAATTCGGCGGCGCGCGACGTGAAGTGGGCCGGTCCGATACGGCGGCGTTCCGCGCCAAAACGGAAATGCGCTGGCGCAACAAGCCCGCCGCGGTCGTCACCGGCCCGATCACGGAGGGGGTCTTGAACCTGCCCGAAGACTGCGCCCGCGCGGCGAGCGTGGCGGGTGGCCCCTTCAAGTTCACGCTCACCAGTCCCTACATGCTCGCCCGCACGCTGCTCGACGAGCATTATCACGATTTTGCCAAGCTCACCCTCGCCATCGCCGATGCGCTCGCGGCGCAGATGAGCGACTTGAGTTGCGCCTGCGTGCAGGTGGACGAGGCCAACATTCCCGGCAATCCGGCCGACGGCCCGCTCGCCGCCGAAGCCATCAATCGCGTGCTCGATGCCGCGCGCGTCGAGAAGGCGGTGCATTTCTGTTTCGGCAATTATGGCGGACAGACGATTCAAAAAGGCGACTGGACGCCGCTGATTTCTTTTCTCAACCGTCTGCATGCCGACCATCTCGTGCTCGAACTCGCCCATCGCCCGCCCTCCGATCTTGACGCGCTCAAGGACGTGAGCGCGCGGATCGGCATCGGCCTGGGCGTGGTGGACATCAAGGTGAACCACATCGAGACGCCGGAGGAAATCGCCCGCGCCATCGAGCGCGCGGAAAAAGTGCTCGGACCGGATCGCGTGCGGTACGTCCATCCGGATTGCGGCTTTTGGATGCTGAAACGCTCGATCGCCGACCGCAAGATTGCAGCACTGGTGAAGGGGCGGGATTTGTATCTTGAGCGCAAATGAATCATCAGGAAATCCTCTACTCTGCAGGTGAGAAAGTGAGAAGCTGGGAAAGTGAGATGCCCACTCGCCCACTTTCTCGCTTTCCCACTTTCGATGCTGACCATGGCTGACCACTTCACACTCTCGCCCTTCGAGTTTTTCGTGCGGCAGACCCGCACGCGCTTTCCGTTCCGCTACGGCATCGCGAGCATGACGGACGTGCCGCATCTGTTCGCGAGAACGACGGTGACGGTGGCAGGAAAATCCTCCTTTGGGCTCAGCTCAGAAGGTTTGCCGCCAAAATGGTTCACGAAAAATCCCGCGACCACTTTCGAGCAGGACCTGCCGGAAATGCTCCAGGTCATCGGCCACGCGGCGAAGCTCGCGGAGCGAATCGCTCCGGTTTCGTTTTTCGATTTCTGGCGCGAGTTGTATCGCCAGCAAAGCGACTGGGCGGACGCTCGGCACATCGCGCCGCTGCTGGCGAATCTCGGCGTCAGTCTGATCGAGCGCGCGGCGCTCGATGGTTTGTGCCGCGTCGCGGGTGAACCGCTCCATCGCATGGTCGCAACGAACCGGCTCGGCCTGCGCCTGGGCGAGATTTACGCCGAATTGGGCGGTGCCCAACCACGGGACCTGCTTCCCGCCGCGCCTTTGCCTTCCTGCTTTGTGCGGCACACGGTCGGGTTGGGCGACGCGTTGACGCCTGCGGACATTCCACCAGGCGAGCGCGTGGACGACGGTCTGCCGCAGGACCTGGAAAGTTCCATTCGCGAGTACGGCCTGCGGTATTTCAAAGTCAAACTATTCGCCGACGCGGAGCGCGACTTTGCGCGCCTGCGCGAACTAAGCCGTCTTCTGGAGCGCGAGACCGGCGGGAAATGTTTCGTCACCTTGGATGGCAACGAGAATTTCAAAAACTTCGAGGTGTTTCGTGAGTTCTGGCAGAAGGCGGCGGGTGAACCTGCCCTGCGCGAGTTGTGGCGGCGCATCATCGTGGTCGAGCAACCAGTGCATCGTGACCGGGCTTTGAGCGATGAGCCGGGCGGGACCTTGCGCGCATGGCCGGATCGCCCGCGGCTGATCATTGACGAGTCCGACGGCGCGATTGGGGATTTGCCGAGGGCGCTCGCGCTCGGCTACGCCGGCACGAGCCACAAGAATTGCAAAGGCATCGTGAAAGGGATCGCGAACGCCTGCCTGCTGGAAAAGCGGCGGCGGAATGGCGAACGGGTGATGCTGACGGGCGAGGATTTGTGCAACCTCGGCCCAGTGGCATTGCTTCAGGATCTGGCGATGATGGCGTTGCTTGGCATCGAGCATGTCGAACGCAACGGGCATCACTATTATCGCGGGCTAAGCCTGTGGCCGGCGGATTGGCAGGACGTGGCGCTCGCAACCCACGGCGATCTTTACACGCGGCATCGGGACGGTTTCGCGTGCCTCCACATCCGCGAGGGCCGGGTGGCCTTGGGCTCGGTGAATACCGCGCCGTTCGGGGTGAAGCCCCTATTCGATCCCTCGCGATTTGAGCGACAGCAAATGCCGTGATGTCTGGAGACTCTCGATGTCGTTCCGACATGTGTTTGCCGGGTGGTAGGGACGGCGCGCAGCGCCGTCCGCGCCGCGTTCAGCGGCGCAAGGCACGGTCGCACTCGCAAGAAACGGATCGTCTGTTCCGCTCGCTCCGACGCGGGCGGGGACATCGCAGCGCGATGTCCCTACCAGGCTACTCGCGATACCAGCGATTGGCTGATCCTGTATGAACGCGAAAACGAAATTGAGATGGGAGCGCACGCGCCTCGCGTGCCGTTTTCCGCGCCCTCGCGGAAAACCATGAGCGCACCCGAAGACTCCGTCAACCGTGCCACGCGAAAGAGCTGGACGCGAGGCGCGTCCAGCAACACCCGAGGCGGGTGTGGTACCGGATGAACGCGATCTTTGACGGCATCATTCTTGGCACAGGCCATAACGCTCTGATCTTGCAGGCTTACCTCTCGCGCTGTGGACTGAGAACGCTCTCGGTTGACCGCGCCGCAATTCCCGGCGGTGGACTGATGACCATCGACAACCCGCGCCTGCCCGGTTTCCGGCATAACCCGCACTCGTTCTTCCACCGCGCCCTGACCGCGATGCCGTGGTATGGCGACCTCGAACTGGAACACCACGGCGTCCGTTATCTCGAACCGAAGCTCAATGTCGCCATGATCTTGCGCGACGGTCGCGCGCTCGAATGGTGGACAGACCTCGACCGCACCGTCGCATCCTGCGCCGAGTTCTCACGCCGCGATGCAGAAACAGTCCGGCGGCTGGCTGAGGAATTTAAACCGATCGTGGAAAAGATTCTTCTGCCGGAAGCGCAATCGCCGCCGTTGGAGCCGGGGTTGCGCCGCAGATTGCTGGAACGTTCCGCGCTCGGCCGGCGGCTGCTGGAAATCTCCGCGCTGTCACCGCTCGAATTCGTCACGCGCAACTTCGAGAACGACGTGGTGCGCGCCGGGCTGCTCTTCTTCAATGGCCTGCGCGAAGTGGACCTCCGCTTGAATGGATTCGGCCACTCGATTCCGGCTCTGCTCGCGTCGCGCCACATGGCGCAGCTGGCGGTGGGCGGGACGGCCAGCCTCGCGCATGGCCTCGTGGCCGACATCACTCAGCATGGAGGTGAAGTGCGGTGCGGCATCGAGTTGCGTCGCATCCTCGTTCGCAACGGCCGCGCATCGGGCGTTGAATTTACAACCGGGGAACAGCTTCATGCGAGCGGCTTCGTTGCGTCCGGGCTGAATCCGCAGCAAACGTTCCTCGATTTAATGCCGGCGGAAGCGGTGCCGGCGTCAGTGCGCGAAAAGGCGACGCAGTTCCAATACAACTTGCTCGCGCCGCTGTTCGGTCTGCACCTCGCGCTTGACGAACCGCCCCGGTACGCTGCGGCGGCCCTGCATCCGGAACTCAACGAAGCTTTCATGGTCCTGGTTGGGCTTGAACGGTTCGGTCAATTTCACGAGATCGTGACCGCCCATGAACGAGGCGAACTCCCGCCACCTGTCGCCTGGGGCGCGTGCCCGACATTGTTCGATTCATCACAAGCGCCGCCCGGCAAACACGCGGCATTTCTGTGGGAGAAGCTCCCCTACGCTCTGCACGGCGACCCGTCGAATTGGACTAGAGAGAAGGAGGCTCACGGCGCGCGACTGCTCAAGCTGTGGAGCGAGCTGGCGCCGAATCTCGGACGTGGCATCATCAGGGATCAGTTTGTCCTCAGTCCAGCCGACACAGAAACCACGTTGCCTAACATGAGTCGCGGAGACTTGCTGGTCGGCTCGTTCGCAAACAACCAGGTTGGGTACCATCGTCCTTTCGCTGGCGCCGGCTGTTATCGGACACCTGTTCCGGGCCTCTATTTGTGCGGCGGCTCAACGCATCCCGGAGGCAACATCACCGGGTTGTGCGGCTACAACGCGGCGCGCGTCATTGCGGCCGATCTCGGCAAACGAATCTGGTGGAACCCACCCGATGCGGAGCAGGCGCTGGCCGCGCTCTGCCTTTGAAGAAGGATTGATTTTCAGATTGAACGATCCAAGCTCACTAAATGATGTGGGACAGACGCGAATGCTTGGGCACCTCGGTTCAACGAATGTGCCGTCTCGTCCTAATCCTCACCGCGGGCCTTGTCGACTTGAGCGCTTGCCTGTCCGCCGTTGAGGGCGCTTCCGGGCCGATTCGCGTTAGTGAAAACGGAAGGTATTTCGTCGATGAGCGCGGCAAGCCTTTCTATTTTCTCGCGGACACTCAATGGGAATTGTTTCGTCGGTATTCGCTGGAGGATGCGAAATTCATTCTGGGAAATCGGAAAGCCAAAGGGTTCACGGTCGTGATGGTGATGCTCACGGGTGTTGGGCCTGGAACCGAACCGAACCTTGCCGGGGAACGACCCTGGCTCAACCAGGACCCCGCCTCCCCCAATCCCGCTTATTTTACGCATGTCGATGCAGTGCTGAAGGTGGCGCAAGAACATGATCTTCAACTGTTGATCGGGATTTATCACCAGACTTACGGCAGCAGGATGACGCTGACCAACGCCCGGCCATGGGCGGCTTGGGTGACTTCTCGCTATCGCGACACCCCAAACATCCTTTGGACACTCTACCCGAAAGCGAACGAGAGTTCGCGTCCGCTCATCGCCCGGCTTGTCGAGGGGATTCAAGACGGCGACGGCGAAAAGCATCTGGTCTCGATGCATCCGGATCCGTCGCCCGCCTCCTCCAGTTTCATGCACGCGGAACCGTGGTTGAGTTTCAACTCCATTCAAGTCTGGAAAGACCTTCACTTGATCTATCCAATGACGCTCGAGGATTGGGGAAAATTACCGACGAAGCCTGCCACGATGCTGGAAGGAGTTTATGAGAAGGGAGAGGAATACGGATATCCGATCACCCCTCTTTTGGTGCGTCAGGAAGCATATTATACATGCCTTGCCGGCGGCTTCCACGGATACGGGCACAACGATTCATGGCGCGTGAAACCGGCTTGGCGCGCCGCCCTCGATGATCCGGGCGCCCGGCAAATGACCATTTTGAAGACTGTTTTCACCGGGCTCCCGGAATGGTGGACGATGATTCCAGATCAGACCGTTTTCAATCGCGGAGGAAACATGCAAGGCAATGCTCTTAACCTGGCAGCACGTTCCGCGACAGGCCGTTGGCTTGTCTGTTATCTTGCGGGCGAACCGAACGTCAGCATCAATATGTCCAAGATAACAACAGGGGAGACAACCTCCGAATGGATCAACCCGGCCACTGGAGACCGACTGCCAATCGGAAGTTCTCCGCCGATCGGGATGCGCGATTTCTCCAGACCCGCCGGGTGGGCAGACGCCGTTCTGGTAATCAGAACGCGCAGCGAAGGAGTCCAGCTTTCCAAGTGACCAGCAACACCCGTGAGCCGCGGGCCGAGCAGAGGAAGGCGATATCAAGCGAGGCACGGCTGTGCTTTTGGACGCGCGGCGTCGGCATGCTCGAAATCTCCCAATCCGGATTGCAAGTGCTCTGTCGATCAACGCTGAACGGAGTTCGTGTTCCCGTTGATCTTTGCGGCAGCTTCCCTCGCTGCTTGTCGGATGTGCGCGTCAGGATAACTTTCAAGTGCCAGAAGCCGTGGCAGGGCATGGCTCGCGTGCCGACCATATTCGCCGAGCGCAAAGACGTTCTTAATTATGTTCCTGTCATTCATTAGCCTCTGAAACTGGGCCGAAGAAGAACTCATCGCAGTCCGAGGCGACGCGTTGCTCTTTGGTAAATTCTCCAGGATGATCGGCACCACCCTATCCGGAGGACCACCAATTCGCGCCAGGGCCACGGCGGAAGCCGCGGCGACTTCCCCATTGGTCGAGCCGAGACTTTGCATGAGGAGGGGGATCGCGCCAGACGCGTTCGTGCCAAACGTGGACAGCGCCAGTATCGCCATGCAATGAAGCCTCTCCGGAGAGGCTCCGGACCGGTCGGGCTTTCGCACGCGAAATACGTTCGTCAAACTGAGAATGTCTCCCTTGCGCTGCGGCTGGATGTACATCAATGCAACCGTCGCGACGGCCGCAGAATCTGGTTCCTCCAGCATCGGGATGATCCTGGGAATCGCGTCCGCCGCTTGGGGTCCGAGTCGATAAAATGCCAGCAGCGCGGACATGTTTCGCTGGAAGACGGTGTCGGGGCCAGATGGAGCCAGTCTCTTGAACACCGGATGCTTCTCGGCCAACCGCCGGAGCCAGAGCTTGGTGCGGGATTCCCTGATCCCCAGCAATCGGACCAGCATCGGCAATGCATTCGTGCCTACGCTCAACACCGCATCCGACGCCTCCGTTTTTCCGGGCCGCGTATAGTCGAGCACGATCCCCGGGTCAATTTGATTCATGCTTCCCCAGCCAAGGCCAATCCCGTGTACCTCTCCTAGGTATTCGCTCAAACGCCGGTCCTTATAGACGGGATCTCTCTCGCGCGTCGCATAGACGAAAGCAAAGACGACCAGCAGCGCGAGTCCGGCCAATAGAAGCTGTTTCCTGCGATTTAGCACCTGCGACTCCTGACAGCATCGAACGACATTGGAGTGAAAACAAGCAGCAGCAACAGCAGCGTATTTTTCATCACTTGGCGAGAAGCAAGAAACTCCGTCTCGTTTCGACGGATTGAAGTCCCTTGACCTGCGGCGGATGGAGCTGGTCTTCGGAAGTTAGGTAAGATAAGTCGGTATTAATCAAACGCGGCCAGAGAACGATATGAACCCACGTGAGTTTTTCATCAACCCAGCCGATTACGGGCTCCCCACGCGGGACGAGCTCGTTGCCTGCAGAATCTGGCACCCTTTGGCTGTCCGGCGGCGAGGCGCTCGCCGGCAAAAGGTTTTGTGGGCCTGGTGTTGCCGTGTGGATGGCGACATGCTTTATTCAAATAACTGCGTCGATCCGATCGGTTGTCTGAACTGTTTTTGCACCGCGTGACGTGCTGACTCCTGAAACCATTGCCATGCGATTGTGTTGGGGATTAGTGCTGGCTTCCATTGCCTCCGCGGCGGCGCAGAATCCGGAAACGAAGTCCCCGGCGGCGGCGTCGACCGGCTTCCGATTCGAAGCAATCGGCGACAAATCGCTGGGCCTTTGGGAAGGAGATCGACCGGTCTTTGTCTATCATTTCGGGGCGGTAACAAGTTCCAACGCGCCGAACGCTCGCAGCCGATCCAATTATTTTCATCCTCTTTACGGGCTCGACGGCGAGATGTTGACCGACGATTTCCCCCAGGATCACGACTACCATCGCGGTCTTTACTGGGCGTGGTCGCACATCCGAGTCGGCGATCAGGAAGTCGATTCCTGGAGCCTGCGTGGAATTCGCTATGAATTCCAGCGTTGGCTCGCCAAGGAGGCGCGCTCCGATGGCGTCCGGCTCGGCGTCGAAAATGGATGGTTCGTCGGCGACAAACAAATCATGCGCGAGACGATCTGGCTTCAGGTCCAGCCGCGGTCAGCAGCA